>RECS01000164.1 GCA_007693915.1 Saprospirales bacterium
ATTTTTCATGCATCCTTATTTTCCGAAAAACGTGCATATTTAATTTCCGGTAACAGTTTTGAACTGACCTCTACCTTTTCTTCCAATATGAAACTTTATTAAATATTCCGGCTTAAGCCGATGCTGGTCATTGAATTTCATCTCCCTTTAATATGATACTTTCTGATAAAAACCTTTTATTTGTACAAAAAATAAATATGTCAATAGATTTTGAGCCCTTTAAGAAAATAAAAACTGTAGTCCTGGATTGCGATGGAGTATTGACCAATTCTCAATTACTTATCACAGAAAAGGGCGAATTACTTAGATCCATGAATGTGCGTGACGGATATGCCATCAAACGGGCTATACTTCAGGGAATTAGATTTTGTATCATAACCGGTGGCAGCTCCAAAGGAGTAGAGTTGCGTCTTAAAGCTCTGGGTGTCCAACACTACTTTTCCGGTATCAGCAAAAAACTGGAATGCTTCGAAGAATGGGCCAACTTTCATGACTTGGACCGGGAGAAAATACTTTACATGGGGGATGACCTGGCTGATTACGAAGTGATGCAAGAGGTCGGGCTATCTACATGCCCTGCAGATGCTGCCACTGAAATCCTCAATACTGCGAAATACATCTCACCACTAAAAGGCGGAGAAGGTTGTGTGCGTGACGTGTTGGAAAAAGTATTGAAGTTGCAGGGGAAATGGAAGGTGTTTTGATGGGTCTAAAGGTTGAAAAGTTAAGTTGTTTATTGTCAATGATTTATGATTAATGGCTGATCATTTATTTTTGAAAACGCTCTACCCTTTTTTCCACCAATCCAACCCATTTTATTGTTCACTTTAACCAACTAACTTTCCCAATTTTTTTCGTATCTTTGCACATCTTTTTAAAAAGTAAAAACTAAGCATGAGCAATCCAAATACCCCCTCCTACGAAGCTAGTAATATTCAGGCTCTCGAAGGTCTTGAAGCTGTGAGAATGCGCCCCGGAATGTATATCGGGAGCACCGATCTTAAAGGATTACACCACCTCGTATGGGAAGTAGTGGACAACTCCATAGATGAGCATCTCGCAGGTCACTGCACTCAGATAGATTTAATTATTCATCCGGATAATAAGCTTACTGTAATTGATGATGGTAGAGGAATACCCGTTGGGCAACATGAAAAATTACAGAAATCTGCTTTAGAGGTCGTAATGACTGTTCTCCATGCAGGTGGTAAATTTGATAAAGACACCTATAAAGTATCCGGTGGATTGCACGGTGTGGGTGTATCTTGTGTAAATGCACTGTCTGATTTCATGAAAGCAGAGGTGCATCGCGAAGGGAAAATATGGAGTCAGGAGTACAGTAAAGGAATACCGCAAACTGAGGTTGCCGCTGTAGGAAAGTCAGACAAAACAGGAACTACTATTACCTTTCACCCTGATCCAACGATTTTTTCAAATATAGAATTTAAGTACGAGGCGCTTTCCAATCGATTAAAAGAACTTTCTTTTTTGAATAGAGGGCTTAAGTTAACCATAACGGATGAGCGTCAAAAAAATACAGATGGAACTTTCGTTTCGGAAGAATTTATCTCTGAGGGAGGTCTTGCAGAATTTGTAAAATACCTTGATGAGTCCAGAACCCCACTCATTGAAAAGCCGATTTTCGTAACAGGGAAAGAAGAACACGTTGAAGTTGAGGTGGCTTTACAGTACAATACAAGCTTTTCCGAGAATATATATTCTTTTGTAAACAACATCAATACCCGAGAGGGTGGAACCCACGTCAATGGCTTTAAAATGGCCGTGAGTCGTCTTTTGAAAAAATATGGAGATGACAACAACCTCTTCAAAAAAATCAAGCCCAGCAGTGAAGATTTCAGGGAGGGATTGACTGCAGTCGTCTCAGTAAAGGTTCCTGAACCACAATTTAAGGGCCAGACCAAAGGTGAATTGGGCAATTCCGAGGTGACCGGTATAGTGAGCCGTTGCGTAGGTGATATCCTTGGGCACTATTTGGAAGAAAATCCGAGAGAGGCAAAACGAATCGTAGACAAGGTAGTACTTGCCGCTACAGCTCGTCAGGCTGCCAGAAAAGCAAGGGAAATGGTACAGAGAAAGAATGTGCTTACCGGCAGTGGACTTCCCGGCAAACTGGCTGATTGTGCTTCTAAAGACCCAAAAGAATGCGAAATCTATCTGGTAGAGGGTGATTCAGCCGGAGGTACAGCCAAGCAGGGAAGAGACAGACACTTTCAGGCGATTATGCCTTTGAGGGGTAAAATTCTGAATGTAGAAAAAGCCCTAGAGCACAAGATTTACGAAAACGAAGAGATCAAGAATATTTTTACTGCTCTAGGGGTTTCGATTGAGGAAAATAACGAAGGGGAGAGAATATTAAATACACAAAAATTGCGCTACCATAAAGTCATCATTATGTGTGATGCCGATGTCGATGGTAGCCACATTGTGACACTTATTCTGACATTCTTCTTTAGGTTTATGAGACCTCTGGTCGAACAAGGGTATATTTATATTGCTGCACCCCCTCTGTATTTGATCAAAGCAGGTAAAAAATTCCAATATTGCTGGAATGAAGAAGAAAGAAAAGAGGCAGTTGCAAGACTAGCTAAAGCTAAAGACGGTAAAGAAGGTTCAGTAAAAATCCAGCGTTACAAGGGATTAGGTGAGATGAATGCCGGGCAGCTTTGGGAGACTACCATGGATCCCGACACTCGTTTCCTGCATCGTGTATCCATCGAAGATGCACTAGAGGCCGACCGTATTTTCTCAATGCTGATGGGAGATGAAGTGCCACCACGTAGAGCATTTATTGAGAAAAATGCGCGTTATGCAAATGTAGATGCCTGATCAATTAAATTAGCTTTTTACAAATCTTGTGATCCGAAATGGAAGGAAAGTAAAAACCTTGTGAATAGTCCGGGTTAATTCGACCAGAAAACATTAAGTTAACCCAAACTCAACTTCAAATGAGATAGGTTTAGCAATAATTGTAAAGCCACATCTAAATTCCCCGCCAACAAACTTGTCGCACCAAGCTAAATCATTATATTTGCAATCAAATTTCCAAAAATGCCCAAAGACCAATCCATTAAGTCCATTCTCATCATAGGGAGTGGTCCCATTATCATAGGCCAAGCATGTGAATTTGATTATTCGGGTAGCCAGGCATCTCGATCTCTGAGAGAAGAGGGAATAGAAGTTGTCCTCATCAATTCAAATCCGGCAACCATTATGACGGATAAAGTGACGGCAGATCATATTTATCTTATGCCACTTACCATTGAAAGCCTTAAGGAAATCCTTGAGAAGCACCAATTGGATGCTGTGCTACCCACAATGGGAGGACAAACAGCACTGAATCTTGCAATAGATGCCTGGAAAATAGGGCTCTGGGATAAGTATGATGTCAGAATGATAGGAGTGGATCCTAATGCCATTGAACTCACAGAAAATAGAGAATTATTCAGAAAACATGTTATTGATCTCGGTATGCATGTGGCACCATCATACATTGCCAATTCCATTTTAGAGGGAAAAGAAGCTGCCCAGAAACTAGGTTTTCCCTTGGTGATTCGACCTTCCTATACCCTAGGTGGTACAGGTGGAGGCTTTGTTCATGATCCGGAAAAATTTGAGAATGCACTTCGTCATGGTCTTAACTCTTCTCCAACTCACGAAGTACTTGTGGAAAAAGCAGTGCTTGGATGGAAAGAATTTGAGTTGGAATTACTGAGAGACAAAAATGACAATGTCGTCATCATCTGTTCTGTTGAAAATCTTGACCCCATGGGAATTCACACAGGAGATAGTATTACAGTTGCTCCTGCGATGACCCTTTCTGATCGCACCTTTCAAAAAATGCGGAACGACGCCATCGAAATGATGAGGTCTCTGGGTAATTTCTCCGGTGGATGTAATGTGCAGTTTGCTGTAGAGCCGGAATCAGAAAAAATCATCGCCATCGAAATCAATCCACGAGTTTCCAGATCTTCCGCATTGGCGAGTAAAGCAACCGGTTATCCCATTGCAAAAATTGCAGCTAAACTGGCTATTGGTTACACATTGGATGAACTTAAAAATCAAATCACCGGGCATACCTCGGCTCTTTTTGAACCTACACTTGACTATGTAATTGTAAAATTTCCAAGATGGAATTTTGATAAGTTTCACGGAGCCGACCCGCTTCTTGGACTTCAAATGAAATCTGTTGGAGAAGTGATGGCAATAGGAAGAAGCTTTAACGAAGCCCTTCAAAAAGCTTGTCAGTCTCTGGAAAATAACCGCATGGGGCTGGGTGCTGACAAAAAGGAATGGATAAAAACAGAGGATATACTCGAAAGAATGAAAAATGCCAGTGATGATCGTCTTTTCCGTGTAAAGGATGCATTGCGGATTGGCGTTCCAGAGCGCACCATCAATAAGCTGACACACATCGATCCATGGTTTATACGTCAGATTAAGAATATGGTGATAATGGAGAAAGACACGCACAAATACAATGTCATTGAAGACATGCCGGCAGAGGTGCTTCTCGATTTTAAGAAAAATGGATACTCAGATGCACAGATAGCCTGGCTGCTGAGAATAAAAGAAGAAGAGGTCACCACCTACCGCAAAAAACTAGGTATTAAAAGGGTCTATAAGTTGGTGGATACCTGTGCTGCTGAATTCGATGCTCAGACACCTTATTATTATTCCACTTTTGATAGCGAAAATGAAAGCATACCATCTGACAAGAAAAAAATCATAGTTCTGGGATCTGGTCCCAACAGAATTGGTCAGGGAATAGAATTTGATTATTGCTGTGTGCATGGCCTTTTAGCCATTAAGGAGGCCGGTTATGAAGCCATTATGATCAATTGTAACCCAGAGACAGTATCCACGGATTTTGATATGGCGGATAAGCTTTATTTTGAACCCGTTTACTGGGAGCATATAGAGGAGATTATTGACTTGGAAAAACCGGAGGGAATAATTGTCCAATTGGGTGGACAGACTGCACTTAAGCTAGCTGAAAATTTTAAGAAAAAAGGAATTAAAATATTTGGAACCTCTTACGAGAACATGGATTTGGCGGAGGATAGGGGCAGATTTTCAGATTTGCTGAAGGAGCTGGATATCCCTTATCCCAAGTATGGGGTTGCGAATGATGCTGATGAAGCTTTGGAAGTCGCTAATCGGGTAAATTACCCGGTTTTGGTACGGCCATCTTACGTACTCGGAGGTCAGCGAATGAAAATTGTCATCAATGACAAAGAACTCGAGGCACAGGTATTGGAAATTTTCAAACACATGCCAGACAACAAGGTGCTAATTGACCAGTTTCTGGAAAGGTCAAAAGAAGCGGAGATTGATGCCATTTGCGATGGTGAATCAGTCCACATTATGGGCATCATGGAACATATCGAGCCGGCTGGTATTCATTCTGGAGATAGCTCTGCAGTTTTACCTACCTACAGCCTTACTGAAAAAGCAGTAGCAACCATGGTAGAATACACCCATCGCCTTGCTAAAGCGCTGAATATTGTCGGACTGATCAATATTCAGTTTGCCATACATACTTCCAAAGCAGATGGTAAGGAAACTGTTTATGTAATTGAGGCTAATCCGAGAGCATCGAGGACAACGCCTTTTATTGCGAAAGCCTATGGTGTGCCTTACTTAAATGTAGCTACCAAATTGATGATTGGTTACAAAAAAATATCTGACTTCAAAATGGAAAACAAACTCGATGGTTATGCCATAAAAGTTCCGGTTTTCTCTTTTGATAAATTCCCTAATGTGGACAAAACACTTGGTCCTGAAATGAAATCCACCGGGGAGGCCATTCAATTTATTGCAGATTTAACTGATCCCTTCTTCAGAGAAATGGATAAGAGGAGATCTATGTATCTATCGCAGTAGGCAGCTATTAGAAAAAGTCTGTAAAGAGCTCAATCACATTCCATGATCAGCGGTGTAATGGTCCAACACCGGGTGGATCGTCCTATAAAACAATGGTGGAAACAAGGAAAGAATAATCATATGCGGATATCCAAATGGTAATTGAGGACTATCTCCTTGATGATTGAGAATCTGATACTTCTTATCAGCTCTTTGGTGGTGATCGGGGTGTCGGCTGAGCTCATAAAGAAAAATCCTGGACATTACATGACTTGAATTCCAGGAATGTCGATGATCTACTGCTTCGTATTTTCCCTCTGACAGTTTTTTCCTACGTAAACCGTAGTGCTCGACATAATTCACTGTTTCAAGTAAAACAATTCCAATTAAAGCAGCAGCTATCAAAAAGGGAATTACAGCCCAGCCGAATGTCCAACCCATGATCATCAAATAAGATAGCTGAATCAGCTCGTATTGCACTATTCTATTGGCGAAAAAATTGATTTTTCCTTCTCTTTTTAATCTCCTTTTTTCAATAGCAAAAGCTCCCTTGTACGTCCCGACAAAAGATCTGAGAATAAAACTATATAAATTGAGTCCTCGCTCTGCAGAAGCCGGATCCTTATCTGTAGCTACATATTTGTGATGCCCGTAATTGTGCTCTATAGTAAACCGCATAAACAAGGCCGGCAGTAACAATAAGGCTGCCATAATTCGCGGAAAAAGTTCTTTTCGGTGTCCCAACTCATGAGCTACATTGATTCCAAAACTACCGAGAACTATCCCCATACCTATGGTCAGCCCAAAGTATTCGTTTAAACCCGTTTCGGAGCTCGTTATTTGGTTGGCAAAAGCAAATAAAATTCCCCAGACTACTACCACATTACCATAAAGCAAGAAATTAAAGAATTTATTTGATTCCAGGACAGCAGCTTCAGACTTTAGTAAATTTTTTTCATTGGGCTTGATGAGCCACTCAGTGATCGGTAGTAAGAAAAAAAGGAAAAACAATGGGAACCAACTCCAAATTCCTAAAAAATAAAGAGCAGGTATCATGGTCAACGGACCGGCATAAGCTAATATATATTTCATTCCTTAGAATATAGTATTCAAAAAATTAAACCACAAAGGGGGTTAATGAGTTTCAAATGTACATTTTTTAGGCAAGTCAACCAAGATCGCTTTGAGCGTTTTTTGATTATCTTTGCCAACTTTAAAAAAAGTTTTTCATGAGCAGTCAAATTTTCTTTGATTTAGAAGTCATTAATAAAATTAGTAAAACCTCTCTTGCAGCATCATTCCTGATGAATATCCCGGAAGAGTTAAAGGAAAAGTTTAAGTACAAATCCGGTCAATATATTACCCTTGAAATCACTATTGACGGTGAAGAATACAGAAGGTCTTACAGCTTATCCTCTTCACCTAATGAAAAAGATTTTCATTTTACAGTAAAAAAAGTCAAAGGGGGAAAAGTCTCTCCTGTCCTAATTGACCAGGTTTACAAAGGAAATAGTCTGAAAATAAGTCAACCGGAGGGTAAGTTTACCATGGATTTTGATCCGGGAGCTAAAAGAGATTTATACTTTTTTGCTGCCGGGAGCGGAATAACACCGATTTTTTCACTGATTAAGGATGCGTTGGAAAATGAGCCCAAAAGTACTGTCTATCTACTCTATTGTAATAAGTCTGAAGAGAATGTAATTTTCAAAGAAGAGCTATTGGAGCTTAAACAAAAACACCAAGGTCAATTTATCATAGAAAACACCTATACCCAAAAAGGAAAGGGTTTCCTCACTAGATTATTTGGCAACCAAAAAGAAGTTGAAGGCGAATTCAGTGGCCGGATTGACGGAAAAATGTTGGATTTGTTTTTTGATAGATATACAGAGAAGAGGAAAGAGGCGCACTATTTTATATGCGGACCGGGAGGTATGATTCAAAACACAAAGAAATATCTCTCAGATAAGGAGATTGAGGAAAACAGAATTCATATTGAGTATTTCACCACTGATGATGTTGACAAAAAAGAAATAAATGGTGTGCAGGAGGCCAAGGCTGTGGTTTTTCTCAATGGTGATAATATCGAGCTGAATATTCCTGCCGGAAAAAGTATATTGGAAGCCCTACAAGATGCCGGCTATGACCCACCCTATAGCTGTACGAGTGGGGTGTGTTCTAGCTGTATGGCAAAACTGGAAACAGGTGAGATTGAAATGGAAACCTGTCTTGCACTAGACGATTCAGAGGTTGCTGATGGTTTTATTCTCACCTGTCAGGCAAAAGCCGTTAGTCCGGAAATCAAATTGACTTATGATGTCTGAAGTAGCATGTTGAATAAGGGACAAATTAATAATAATTAGAAAAAACAAGCGTTCAGAAACCGAATTTTAAGTCTTTTTTAAACCTTATTTTCACTCAAACCTTTTAACTTTGCAAAAAATTAAAAAAACTATGACCTATTTTAAAACAATCATTTTCTTGCTGGGATTATTATTCCTAGTAGGGTGTCAGAATGAACAAGAAACAAGCGTTGGTGAAACTAGTCCTGAGACGACAACAGCGACAGATGCTGCCGCTGCTGCTGATCAAATGACAGCATCCCAAAATCAAGCTGATAATGTCACTTCTACCAGACCTGAGGCTCCACGTGGTGGCACTACCACTATAGCATTTGAAAGTGATATTGCTGATTTTGGTACCATTCAGGATGGAGAAAAGGTAAGACACACTTTTACCTTTACTAACACCGGAGATGAGCCTTTAGTAATATCTAACGCCAGAGGAAGCTGCGGTTGCACTGTTCCTGACTGGGAGAGAAATCCTGTCTTGCCCGGCGATACCGGATCTCTAACTGTAGAATACGACTCCACAAATAAAGGTGGTGTAGGTGGAAAAGTAGATACCAAGTTCGTTACGGTCACAGCCAACACAACTCCGGCTACTCATAGATTAACTGTAAGGGCCAATGTTGTTAAGCCAGATGCTTAATTTTGGTTTTAGGAAAAAATGCAAAGCCCGGTTGAAATAAATTTGAACCGGGCTTTTTTAATGTGTAAAATCTATATCTTCTAAAATGTAGTCAATTATCTATTCTCACTTCCACCCAGCTACCCACTTCATAACGTTCAATTTACGCTGATTGTATGGTGGATACTTTACCGGCACTTCGGGCAGTACCGGCTTTTCCAGAATACTTTTATAGTGGGAAAAAGTGCGAAATCCGGATACTCCATGGTAGCTTCCCAGGCCACTATGTCCAACACCCCCAAAAGGGAGCTTACTGTTAGTAATATGCATGATGGTCTCGTTTACTCCACCACCACCGAAAGACAATTCATTGAGGATTTTATTTTTATCCTTCGTTGATGAGGTAAAAAGATATAGAGCAAGTGGCTTTTCAAACCTGCTTACAAATGCTATAGCCTCCTCTGTTGACTTGCAATCTATCAGAGGAAGAAGAGGGCCAAATATTTCTTCTTGCATTATAGCATCATCAGCATCTATTTCAGTGAAAACTGAAGGACAAATAACTCTTGTTTCAGGATAGCAATCACCGCCGATAACTATTTTTCCACTTTCCATAAGAGTTTTAAGTCTTTCAAAGTGCTCGTCATTAATGATAGAGACGTAATTTTCATTTCCAAGTTTATAATCAAAAGACTTAATATAGTATCTCAATTTTTCAATAAATTCATTTTTTATGGAAGGATGGATCAATACATAATCTGGCGCAATGCAGGTTTGACCTGCATTGAGGAATTTACCCCAGACGATTTTTTTAGCTGCATTATCTACCTCTGCATCCTTGAGGACGATAGCCGGACTTTTTCCTCCCAGTTCAAGTGTTACTGGAATTAATTTTTCAGCTGCAGCGCGGTATATAATTTTTCCTACTCGTGTACTCCCTGTAAAAAAGAATTTATTAAAATCCTGTTTGAGCAATTCTGTGGTTTCATCTACACCACCTTCAACCACACAAAGGTAAGAGGGGTCAAAATTAGTGTTGATAACGGTCGCTAGTGCTGCTGAGGTGTTGGCTGCCATTTCACTTGGCTTAATGACAGCACAGTTTCCCGCAGCCATGCAAGCGATAAGTGGCGCTAGGCTCAATTGAATGGGATAATTCCAGGCTCCTATTATCAGACATACCCCAAGCGGTTCAGGTTTAATGTAGCCGGTTGATGGGAAATTAATCAAATTACTACTGACTTTTTTATCTGCAGCCCAACTGTCTAGATTTTTCAGCACATCGTCTATATCCATAGACAAAACTCCCAACTCAGTAACAAAGGTCTCAAATTTGCTTTTTCCAAAATCTTTCTCAATTGCAGCGTAAAGAAAATCTTCATTCTCCAATAAAATTGATTTTAGTTTCTCCAGATTTTTTTTTCTAAAAATTACATTTTTGGTGTGTTGAGATTTAAAAAAAAGTTGCTGGCTATTCACAAGTTGTTCTAGTTCGGAAGATTTCATACTGTGGAAATTGAAAAATTATATCTGTAAAGGTATTGAAATTGAGAAAGTTTTACACATTCAGTTCTTTTTTTGTAAAAATCCATTCAGACCTGATTAGCCGTGATGATTCTCGTCACTTGATTAAGTGATTTTTATCATTTTCCAGACTGATTTTAAGTTTTCTTTAAGCAAATGCTCACCCCTACCTTAGCGCAAAATTATTGTAAAATGAGTGTAATGGTGCTATTGATTTTGGCGAGTATTTTTGTGGCAGGTCTTTTTCTTTTTGGCTTTTTGTGGGCTTTAAAAAATGGTCAATACGACGATGCTGAAGGACCTGCTGTTAGGATACTCTTTGATGATGGCACCATTAGTCCTCCCGCTTCTGATGAGGAAGAAAAAACTGAAGAAGAAATTTAATAATTCAATCTTAAAATAAGTCCGGACTATGCAGTTGGAAAAATTTAGTTATGACAACAAGATTGTAAAGATGTTTGCCTATGCGACAATCCTTTGGGGTATTGTTGGTTTTATCGTAGGCTTATTGGCAGCTTTACAATTGGTATTTCCCGCCATGAATTTTAATATGGCGGAGACTTCTTATGGAAGGGTAAGACCATTACATACAAATGCAGCCATTTTTGCATTTGTGGGTAATGGTATTTTTATGGGAGTTTACTACTCATTGCAACGTCTTTGTAAGGCGAGAATGTGGAGTGACGGACTCAGTAAATTTCACTTTTGGGGCTGGCAAACAATTATTGTAGCCGCAGCGGTTACTTTACTGGCGGGTTTCACCCAAGGTAAGGAATACGCTGAATTGGAATGGCCTATAGATATTGCAATTGCTGTAGTGTGGGTAGTTTTCGGTATCAATATGATGATGACCATCATTAAAAGAAGAGAAAGTCACTTATATGTTGCCATCTGGTTTTATATCGCCACATGGGTAACTGTAGCAATGCTTCACATCGTTAACTCCGGAGCTATTCCGCTTCACTTCATGAAATCTTATTCAATTTATGCAGGAATGCAGGATGCACTCGTACAGTGGTGGTATGGTCACAATGCGGTGGCATTCTTCTTAACTACCCCGTATCTGGGCTTAATGTACTACTTCTTGCCCAAGGCTGCAAATAGACCTATCTATTCTTACCGCCTTTCGATTATTCACTTTTGGGCGCTAATATTTATATATATATGGGCTGGTCCTCATCACTTACTTTATACCTCTTTACCTGACTGGGCCCAATCTTTAGGAGTTGTATTCTCAATAATGCTTATTTTTCCTAGTTGGGGTGGTATGATCAACGGTTTGTTTACCTTGAGGGGTGCTTGGGATAAAGTAAGAGAAGACCCTGTTCTCAAGTTTATGGTAGTTGCTGTGACAGCCTACGGTATGGCAACTTTTGAAGGACCTATGTTGTCCCTTAAAAATGTAAACGCCATCAGTCACTATACTGACTGGACGGTAGCACATGTGCATATCGGTACATTGGGGTGGAACGGTTTCTTAACATTTGGGGTATTATACTGGATAATTCCAAAGATTTTCCAGACAAAAATGTTCTCCACTAAATTGATGAATGCGCATTTCTGGATTGGAACTTTGGGCATTCTCTTTTATGCTATACCGCTATACTGGGCAGGTTGGACGCAGAGTATCATGTGGAAAACTTTTACAGCAGATGGAATCCTACAGTATAACTTCCTGGAGACTGTAACCCATATTTTACCGATGTATGCTTTGCGAGCGTTTGGAGGATTCCTTTACCTTATCGGTGCTCTAATTATGGTGTATAATATCATTAAGACCGTACAACAAGGTAGTTTGTTAGACAATGAGGATGCTGAGGCTGCTCCAAGACCAGCTATGGCAGCTATTGATGAAAAATACAAGGGTGCTCATTGGCATAGGTGGATTGAGAGGAGACCAATACAATTATTGGTTTTGAGTTTAGTATTGGTTTCTATTGGTGGTTTGGTACAAATCGTACCGGCATTCCTTGTTAAATCGAATGTACCTACCATTGAGTCCGTTCAGCCATATACACCTCTTGAGTTGCATGGAAGGGATATCTACATCAAAGATGGATGTTACAATTGCCATTCACAGATGATTCGGCCATTCCGCGATGAAGTTGCCAGATATGGCGATTATTCTAAAGCAGGAGAGTTTGTTTACGACCACCCATTCCAGTGGGGGTCAAAAAGAACCGGACCGGACTTGCATAGAGTAGGTGGAAAATATCCGGATTCCTGGCATTACTACCACATGATTGATCCACAATCTATGGCTCCGGGATCCATTATGCCTGCCTATCCATGGTATGTGACCAAGGAAATCAATGTAGATCTTACTCCTCGGATGATTAGGGTAATGCAAAGATTAGGAGTGCCTTATCCTGAAGGATATGAAGATCAAGCAATAGATGATCTGATGGAGCAGGCCAATGCCATCGCTGCAAATCTGAAAGAGCAAACGGGAGAAGAAGTTTTGCCCACCTCAGAAATGGTAGCGATCATTGCTTACCTGCAAAGATTAGGTACAGACGTCAGAAAAGAAGCTCCACGAGCTGCTCAGGAAGAAGAAACAGAATAATTTGAAATAGTTGATAATTGCAAATTGTTACCGGGTTCATAAAAGGTGAACCCGGTAATTAAACTAAAAAAAGAAAAAATGAAATTTATAAATCATCTTGAGACCATTACAGGAATTAGCATTTTTCCTTTCCTAGCATTGATGATATTTTTCCTGTTTTTCGCGGGAGTTATTATTTATGCTTTTGCCTTGAGAGGGGAAACCGTTGATGAGCTCAAAAATTTGCCATTAGAAAACCATAAAGATGAAACCGATGCTGAAATTATCTGATATCACTAAAAAATTGAGTTTTGCGGTATCCGCAATCATTCTTCCTACCGCAAGTATTTTTGCTCAGGATGTGGGAGAAAAAAGTGGCAACCTGAAATCATTTGCAGCCAACCTACAGCCAGCTGAATGGATTTTGGTAGGGGTAGCATTAGTACTATTTTTAGTAATCCTTTCCATGGGTAATATGCTAAAAAAGTTGGCCTACGACAAATACCAATCTCACCTTAAGTCTGGAGCCAATGTGCTGGTGGCACTGGTAGTAGGAGGAGTCGCACTATTTGGATTGCCGGTAAGCATGCTGGCTGAAGAAGTTGTGGCTACACCGTTTTCACCAACTGAGGCAAGTAATGCTACTACTATTACTATGATGATTCTATTATCGGTAATTGCTATTGAAATTATTATCATTTTGATGCTCTTGAGGAGTATTAAAATGTTTATGGGGCAGGGCCTGGCAATAGAATCAGCTGCATCAATTGCAGCCGGATCTTCCATATGGGCTACGCTCTGGAAACAAATGAATCAGTCGGTAGAAATAGAAAAAGAGAAGGATATACTTCTTGATCATGCTTACGATGGCATTAGAGAGTTGGATAACGACCTTCCACCCTGGTGGAAATGGGGGTTTTACATTACCATTGTCTTCGCTGTAATCTATCTGGCCAGATATCATGTGTTCCAGACCGCTCCACTTCAGATAGAGGAATTTGAGATAGCTATGGCAAGAGCTGAAGCTGATCTTGAAAGACGCAGAGCTTTGGGTACTCAAATCAATGAAGAAACAGTCACCTTTCTGGGTAGTGAAAGTGACCTTGCAGCCGGGAAGGAAATCTATACAGTAAATTGTGCAGTTTGTCACGGACAAATGGGTGAAGGTGGCATCGGTCCGAACATGACAGATGATTATTGGATTCACGGGGGGTCCATAAGGGATATTTTTAGAATTACCAGAAATGGAGTCATTGAGAAAGGTATGACACCATGGCGAGATATTCTCTCTCCACTTCAGATTGCTCAGGTATCCAGTTTTGTGAAAACTATGCGCGATACCGATCCGCCTAATCAAAAAGCACCTGAAGGTGAACTTTGGTTCCCTGAGGAAGTAGAAGAAGAGATGGAAGAAGGTGAAGATGAAGGTATGATTGGGATGATAAATGGTACTGACCATTTAGATGATGACGGTGAAGGGGAAGAGTCACCTGAAGAAAATGAAGCTGAGGAATGATTCCCGGTTTCAGGAATTGGGAATATTAACCCAATAATTTATTATTAAGATGAGAGAAAACAACAGTCAAAATCCTGAGAATTTTAGGGATAGAGTAGGGACAATAGATGAATCCGGCAAGCGTACTTGGATATATCCAACTATGCCTATCGGAAGATTCTATGAATATCGGAAATACTTGTCCTATGTTTTGGTGGCGATTCTTTTCGTCATGCCATTTATCCATATTAATGGCAGGCCACTATTCCTTTTCAATATTATAGAAAGGAAATTTATTCTTTTCGGGAAAATTTTCTGGCCCCAGGATTTCTTTATTTTTGGTTTGACCATGATTGCACTGATAGTATTTTTGGTACTATTTACAGTGGCTTTTGGTCGAATTTTCTGTGGTTGGATATGTCCACAGACCATTTTTATGGAAATGGTATTCAGGAGAATAGAATACTGGATTGAAGGCTCCGCCTCTAAAATGCGACTTCGCGATCAAGGTCCCTGGAATGCTGAAAAGATAAGAGTAAAACTGACCAAATGGACTATATTTTTTGTAGTTTCATTTTTAATCAGCAACATTTTCCTTGCATATATAATCGGGATTCATGACCTCTATGCCATCATTACTTCCCCGATTAGTCAGCATCTGACAGGCTTTATCGCCATGATGATCTTTACCTCTGTGTTTTTCTTCAACTATCTCTGGTTTAGAGAGCAAGTTTGTCTTGTGGTTTGTCCTTATGGACGCTTACAGGGGGTAATGCTGGACCGAAACTCAATAGTGGTAGCCTATGATTATGAAAGGGGTGAGCCGAGAGGTAAAATATCAAAAAAATCAGAGAGCAATCTAGGTGATTGCATAGATTGTGATCTATGTGTTAAGGTGTGTCCTACGGGTATAGATATCCGTAACGGTACGCAAATGGAATGCGTCAACTGTACCGCATGCATAGATGCCTGTGATAGCATTATGGACAAAGTGAACCGACCAAGAGGTCTAATCAGATATG
Organism: Saprospirales bacterium; assembly: GCA_007693915.1. Lineage (GTDB taxonomy): Bacteria > Bacteroidota > Bacteroidia > Chitinophagales > Saprospiraceae > PWJY01. The sequence continues at coordinate 15,437 of RECS01000164.1, forward strand.
CTTCTGAAGAAAATATAGCCTCCAAGAAACCTTTTGCATTTACTGCCAGGTTGAAGGCTTATTCAGTTGCCTTATTAGCATTAGTAGGCGTTTTATCCTTCATATTGGTATCGCGACCGGATGTGGAAACTCGCATCCTCAGAGTGGGCGGCCAACTCTATCACTTGCAGGAAGAAGAAGGTACAGTAAGCAACCTCTTTAACTTGCATTTGGTAAATAAAACTTTTGAAGATGTTCCTATAGAACTGCGATTGTTGAATAAAGAAGGAAGAATAGAAATTGTAGGCGAAAAAGACCTGACTGTACCATCGGAGGGCAATACACAGGCTACCTTTTTTATCTACCTGCCATTAGAAGAGACAGACGGAAGGACAACCCAATTACAAATAGGTGTATTTTCCGGAGAAAGACAAATAAGTACGACAAAAACCAATTTTTTAAGCCCAAATAAATTAAACCAATGAGAATAGGATGGGGATATAAGATTTTAATGCTATACCTGGGATTCGTAGGTATTATACTTACACTGGTATTCAGCTCTTTTAATTATGATGTGGAAATTGTGGCCACCGATTATTACGAACGCGAAACTTATCAGCAGGATATTATTGACGGGAATTTCAATCTGCTTCGCCTTGGTGTAAGACCTGAAATTAATCTTTCTGATGAGGGAGTACATATTCAGTTTCCCGATGTTTTTGAGGGCTCTGATAAAGCCGGGGAATTGTGGCTGTACCACATCATGCACAAAAGACATGATTACCAGATCAAATTTACAGAGCATGCAGACAACTTCTTTTTTATTCCTGCAGACCAAATGGG
>RECS01000007.1 GCA_007693915.1 Saprospirales bacterium
TTGAGGCAGGAGTTGTGGTTCATGCTCTCTCTAATATGTTCAAAATTATTGGAAAATAAGGATGGGTGGACACAACCACAATTCTTTTTAGTTTCTATCCTCTCTTTAGAGACAAGAATTCCCTTAGATGACTCGGATTCAATGTTATAAAGTTCATTTTCTCTTCCTCCGTGAATAGTAATAAATCCGAGTTTGGGAAATTGGCTAAATAAATTTTGATATGATTTAATATTTTCATCCTCAACAAAGGGTATCGAGAAAACAATTCCCAAAAGATAATCACCAGTTGAGATCAGTTTAAGAAAAGATTCTAATTCCGTTGTTCTAAGTTTTCTTTTGAACGACCTTATTTCAAGATGTCCATAAAGACAACTCATATTGTTTGCTACTAGCTTTGAAAATTTCATTAATGAAAAATTTTCAGGCAGGTCCCAAACTACATTCGTAATGGGAAGATGGTGATCAAAAACAGTTAAGATCTTTGGAAAATAGGAACTATCTAGATCTGAAAGAAAAAGTAATTCATTTTCCAAGCCAAATTCGATGATTTTATCTATCAAGGTGGTATCATCTGTATTGACAACATCCATCACCTTATCACTTTCTACACCATCCAATTGTTGATAGACATCAGCAATTGCGGTGGGTACAGAAAAATAGCAATTCCTGGAAGGGTCCAATATAAGTGAATTCAATGCACCTTTGGTTATTGTAATACTGGAAAACAAATGAATAAACCTGTTATTCGTCATTTTTTATTTTAATCTTTGACAAACATCTACTTGTAAGCTTATAAAATGGTTGAAACTTAACAAATCTATTTACCCCTGATAGGAAAATATAGGGAGAACTGACATTCGATAAATCATACTCCTGAATATGTTCAAAGCCCAAGGGACACTTATCTATATTTATTTTTTTTGAGGTCTTTATTTTTTGACTTTTCAACTTGCTAAATATTTTGCGATTTTTAACTCTATATTATAGTTACAATTTCTAGAAACCCATCCGATTTGACCTTCCGGATTAACCTCAATAAAAACATAGTTTCCTTGCTTGTTTCTGATCAAATCAAATGAGCAAAACTTTAATCCTAATTCTTTTGCAATTGATTCCAATTTTGTTTCTATAGATTTTGGCAGAGAAAAAGGGACATTTCTATTAGGTTTGGTCCGATTGTAATTTCTGTAATCCAGTTTAGTCTGCTCATCATTTTGAGAAAAAATGGCCATGCTGTAAAAAATTCCCAATAGATATACTGATCTTATCTCAAAATCTTTAACCACTTCTTTTTGAAGTAAAGAGGGAGTAAAATACTGAGCCCTTTTTGGTAATTTTTTAATCCGAAAGGTTCCAGGACCTTCCTGAAGCTTTTCTTCAGTTCTTACCCTGTAAATATTGGTTATTGCTTTTGATATTTTATTAATCGGACTTATTTTTTTACCCCCTACTTTATAAGCATTAAACACCTCGGTTTCAGGAATTTTTAAGCCAAGAGATTGGGCTAAAAGGAGATTAGAGAGTTTGAAATTCAGTGATTCAGGGAAAGCAATAATTGCTCTATGAGAATATTTGCTTATAAATTTCCTTAAGGAAATATCTACTGCTTTGCTAATCGATGTAAAGTATTCCAACTCTTGATAATGATTGGAAAAAGGTAAAGACCCTTGGTAATAAAAAAACGATGCTTTTTCGAATACATCCGTGGATTTCAATGCAATTCTTTTATCACCGGATTCGAAGTATAAAGAAGCCTCATCTCCCCCAAATCTAAAACAAAAACCTCCACGATCCTCATCTGAATTCACCCGAATAATTCTCTTTACTCCAAGTTTGAATCGCAAGATAAAGAAAACGTGTGCAGGCAGTTCAGCTCCCTTGTTAGTTACAATGAATATAGTCCTCTCCATCAATTAACGGGCGTAATTGTAAAAACTCAATGAACATATCTTTTTGTTCGGGTATTGCTAAATTTAAAATAGATCTCCTATTTGTATAAAATAATTCAAATGGAAGATCAAGGTTAAGAGCAGAAAAGGCAGCTTTTTTAAAGAGAAGATAAGAATTTGACAAGCTAAAGATTTTACGATAACTATCGGTTATAGTTATTAAATCTTTATTATAACTAGCAATGAAGACTTGACCACTGATTTCATGAATAACTGAAGCCTCCATGGTTTTACCGGGGATTAACTTATCATATTCAGGAAACATGTCCTTAATTTGCATTAAATACATTTTAAGCAGTTCTGGATGCAGATGACCTTCTTTAACGGCTTTAATTAAAACTGGCCTAAGGTCAAAATCAAATTTTTCAAAATTTCCAAAGTAATGTCTAAACACAATCATTAGAAAATCCATAAAAGCTGTTTTCCCCCTTTCATTGGTCTCTAATACTCCAATTCTATTCTCTGGCGGATAACCGTAAACACTTATATAATCCTTTATAATCTTTGCGTTTACCTGATCTATGCTATCATTCTGTGGTAAATAGGTCGTATATCTCTCAGGATGTCTTCTGAACTTTTGATCGTCCTCTAGCACTTGTCTGAAAAGTGCTATGTGCTCTTGATTGGAAGAATTCAAGAAGGTTTCTCTTCCTTCGGGATACCATTCCTTGAATTTTTCCCAATATTCTAACTGTTCTCTAAAATTACGATAACCCTCAGCTTCCTCAAAAGCAGCTAATGATAAACCCTTTTCACTGACAAGCCTTTTGGCACATTCCAACATAGTTTGATAATCTTCACTATATATAGCTACATGCATTTTATTGTATATATCAATAGCAAAGGGCTCCTTATTATGTTGAAATGCTTCTTGGTATTTTAATTGAGCTTTATCATATTCATAACATGCAATATACGCAGAAGCTTGGTTTATTAAGTCATGGTACAAAAATATATTATTTTTATTACTTATAATTGGATTGCCTAAAAGCAATAATATTAAATAGACAGACAATAACTTAATCAACATAATTTTATTACAGTTAAAAAATTCGTAGTAGGAAAGTCAAACACATTTGTTTTTTCCTACTACGAAGAAAGAGAATTGAATTCAACTTAAACCCCCCATACATAATAAACATTGCAATACTCTAGTCCATTATGACCATGATAATCACTCTCCCACACCTTTCTATAAGGACCCATTATTGCATGGTTATATCCCTGTGAACCGCCAGGAGTTTCATTTGGATCACCACTTCCTCCTACAACCAAGTTCGTAGAATCAATCTTCGTTGCTTTAAAATCTTTCAAACTCAACATAATTTTCGTTTTTTAATTACTCTCCTCTATCCAAGGGCTCGGAGAATATCCCTGGAGCTTTCCGATCAATCTGCAGCCTGATCTTCCGGCCTTGGTACAAAGGTATTTTGAGTTTGT
>RECS01000006.1 GCA_007693915.1 Saprospirales bacterium
TTGATGTTGCCCTGGGCGTCGATGGAGATTTTGCGGTTGAGGCAGGAGTTGTGGTGGTAGGACTCAAAAACAGCATTAGGGTTTATAGAGAAATAGCCCATTCCAACTTGACCACACATTTTTTCAGATTCATAATTTTCAGTTGTCCAAAAAACTTTGGCTGCTCCTACTTGATCAAAATTAGATTCTGGAGCGGAATAAAAGACAACAACCCTTATTCGATTATTTTTAACAATCTCAGCTAAAAAACCACCATTAGCCCTCTTATCAAAAAATGGTACAAATAATTCTATAAAACGGACTGAAGACTTCTCAAAAACAATAAAATCATTCAATAGATGATCTATAAAATCGGGTTTAAACACAGAAGGAAAAATCCTTAATTGCAAAAAAGGACAACCAATCTTATCAAACTGATCGAAAGCTGTACTTAGTTTGAATTCACCACAATAATCAATTATCCCATTTTCAATTAAATATGGTGCATCGTAGGATAATTCAAAAGACGTAGAAAGCTGTATATCTAATTTATTCCCAAGAAATGCAAAATTCTTATTTACAAAAAATCTAATGGCATCCTCCGTAAGAAATTCAGAATCAGAATGATTAGAATTAATATATCCAATTTGTTTTTTATTAAATTTCTTCACAAAATCATACAAATAATTAGGGATGCAATCTATATCGAAATTATGAGGATCTATAATTATGCTACTTGTAAAACCTTTAACAAGAATTAAGTTATCAAAAAAAATAAAATGCTTCTCAGATTCCATAAAATTTAAATCTTTTTTCTTGCAAATAATTCATCTTTAAATACCCTCGAAATATGTTTATGATAGTTGACAACTCTAAAAGATTTAGAATTATACCTTTCAATAGGCACTCTTGGAAATGTATGGGGTGCAGTATTTGAACTTAGCTCATTAATGCCTGCTTCAGATAAAATTTTCAGTGTATCATAATACACTGGAAGATTCTGATTTGTATTTTTGTCTTTCTTCATGGTAAGTAATTAGTTTTTCAGCTATTAATCTTTCCAAAGGAAAATTTCCAAAATAAGAGACATGATCAAATTGTCCTACTGGATTTACTTCCAAAAAATAAAAATTATTATCTTTTGAATACAAAAAATCAATCGAACCTGTTAATAATGAAATATCATTCATGAAAATCTTAATTTTATCAAGGATTTCTTTTGGTAATTCAACAGGAATAATTCTCTTAAATCTTCCAGATGATTGAAATAATTCTTTACTAATATTTCCATTTTGCTCACTGTTAATTATGGCAATCGATTTTATCAAATCTCCAAAAACAAATGTGCGTATTTCCCACTTTGTTTCAATTAATTCTTGAAACAAAGAGTAGCCAAATGAATCAGGAAGATTTCTTATCTCAGAGACACCAAGTCTTTTAGGGCTGTGAGATGATTTAAAGGCTCCCTGTTCGATAATTAAATTGTCAGTTATAGGTTTACAAATTAAATCCTGATCTGGAAAAGCGTTGATTAATTCAGCTTTACTATTTGTAACTATAGTTTTAGGAATTAAAAGACCCGAATTTGCAGCAATTTTTAATGCTGTCAATTTATTTACTCTGTAATTTATAGGGGAGTTAATTTCTGATATGTTCAAATTATTGTAGATAAACTCTTTTAAATCAATTGCCTCCTTTTTTAAGTGATCATCTATTCTATCTTTATATTTACCGAAACCTTGCTTTATCCAATATCCTCCCCAAATTCGACCACGCCTAAAAAAGGTAATATTTAATTCATTATTCTGTGAAAAGAAATTTGGCACTATTTTATTAGTAATTTGTCCTTCTCTTTCTATTAAAACAGAATTAAAAAATAATTTATCTACTCCTTGATTCAGGCGACAATAATCAACCTCAAAAAAATCCAACCATTCAATGATTTTATTAGAACTGTGGTCATCATCATTTGTAATTACGAAAATCATTCCTTCTGCTTTACCTTTATGTCTTTAAATCTCTCTTTTAAAGCATCTATTCTCTGTGGATCCGCACTGATCTGAGGAGTAAGAAAATTGTGAACTAAACTATACTCCGGGTTAAATTCCTGAAATTTAATCTTACGATGAGAATCTTCTATGCTATCTAAATAAATTACACTTCTACTTTCATTTATAAAATCAATTCGGTCTTCCGGGGGATTCATAATATAAAGGCTGTTGTCCAAGCGCAATTGATACCCCATCCCCAAAGGATCCGTTGTTTCTGACCCATCACATGGGTTGTTGTAGTTATATTGTAGTATATCAGCAAGTACCTGAGGGTGAATTCTTCCAACTTCCCCTTTAATGAAATCTAAAAGTTCCAACCTACACCACTGAAGATTATGCCTAATAATAATTCTATAAGGAGGGGTATAGTATCTTGTAACATTACAAAATTCCGATTCTTTTGGCAGGCCAAATTCATAAAAATATTCTTTGAGTTGCAATAAAACAAGGGAATCCAATAAGGCTATTTCTTTACCACAGAAATGATAATAACTACCAGAAAAAAAATCATTACATGCTCTTCTGATACTTTGATCCAGCATACGCAGTCTATTGAAAGTACTGCAAACAGCAGAATTGAAATGTCTTGGCTCTTTGTTTTCTAAAAAGGATCGAACGATAGTATAGAAAATGCTTTCTTTTAACTCTTCGTAACCAACAGTCTCAAAAAATGAACTGTCCACATCATACTGGTTGAGATAGTAAATAAACTTTCCAAAATATCCAGCATCACCAGTTTGATAAGCAAGCATTAAGGCATTATGCAAATCCTTGATAAATATTATTCTTTCCTCTTCTTCCGAATCAAAAGCTTTATAGTAATACCTCTTACTCTCCTCGTGATTGCCTTCCACTAAATGATTCTCCGCAGCGTAAATATGGGAAAAATAATTATTAACGGGACAATCAGTTTGTGCAAAATTAACGCTGACTGATAATACAACAAATCCAGTAAATAAAAATAGAAATTTGGACATACTTTGAATATTATAAGATAAAAAAAGGGAAGCCAAGACCTCCCTAATTTAAAATAATCTATGCCTGAATTGTATCAGGTATTGCTACACCATCGCACAAAACATCATTACCATTAACACATTCATTCAAGATAGTACTACCAGATTCAGTCTCCCAATCTGTTGAATATTCAATGGTATATTCATGTTCAGTCCCGGGCATTAAGGTCTTAGTGCCACCATCAGTAGGACCTGCTCCCCCATAAATTGATCCCAATTTAGTTTTGTCAATTGAAGCAAGTTTACTTTCAAAATCTTTTAAGCTTAACATAATTTACGTTTTTTAATTACTCTCCTCTATCCAAGGGCTCGGAGAATATCCCTTGCCCGGA
>RECS01000054.1 GCA_007693915.1 Saprospirales bacterium
CCGAAATATTTGCCAGAGGGGGTTTTGATGTGGTGATTGGGAATCCGCCGTATGTTGACATTAAAGGATTAGAGCCTGAAATTACAAAAGCATTATTCAAAATATTCAAGACCACCGAGAACAGGATAAACCTTTATTCAATCTTTATTGAGAAAGGTTTTGAAATTGTCCGACCAAAAGGGTATTTATCATATATAAATCCAAACTCAATACTTGTAAACTCTTCATATACAAAGATTAGAAAGCTTCTTCTTGAACATATGACAACCATTGTTAAACTTCCTGATGGTGTTTTTAAAGATGCTATTGTTGAGACCATAATATTTGAATTAAGAAAAGACTCTAATCTACCCGAAATCAATACTATAGTTTTTCCAAAAAACTCCAGAATTTCATATATAGATAATTCGGTTGCAAGAATCGTAAAAAAAGAGAATTGGAAATCAAATAAAGCTTATAATTTCAATATTTATGTGAATGAAAACCAGATGATTTTACTAAATAAAATCAGAACTAACTCAACTGAATTAGGTGAGATTGCTGATTTCACATTAGGAATTACTCCATATGATAAATACAAAGGGCATTCGGAAGAATTAATTAAGAACAGACAATTTCATTCTAAGGAAAAAGTTGACAATACTTATAAACCATTGATAAGTGGAAGCAATATTACACGATACCTGGTTTCGAAGAAAATAACTGAATACATAAAATATGGTAATTGGCTTGGAGCACCAAGAGAAGAAAGGTTTTTTACTGAACCAAGAATATTAATTCGGCAAATAGTATCAGGCATACCTCCTAGAATTTACGCAGGTTATTCCGACGAAAAATTGTATTATACTCAAATAGGTTTTGGAATAATACCAAAACCAAACACAATTAACATTAAAGTACTTTTAGGGATCATCAACTCAAAATTAATTACATTCTACCATAAGTACTCATATCTTGATTTAGAGAAAGAACTGTTTCAAAAAATTCTTATTGCAAATTGCAAAAAATTCCCTGTAAAGAATTCAATTAAAGAATCTGACTTAACAGAACTTGAGAACCTTGTTAATTCAGCAATTGATATCTCTACTAGCAAAAAAATTATGATTCATAATTTTAGTAATTACTTTTCTAATCTTTTGAAAATTGAAATATCTAATAAGTTGGAGAATTGGCATGAATTAGAATTTTCTGAATTTGCAAAAGAAATAAATAGTGCTTTAAAGCAAAAAAGTATTAATAAACTAACAAAGCATCAGGAAATGGAATGGTTTGAAATTTTTGAAAGCAAGAAAAAGGAAATAGATGATAAAAAAATTGATTTTAAGGACATTGATAATAGAATTGATAAATTGGTTTATCAGATTTATGAATTAAATCCAGAAGAAATCAAAATTATTGAAGAATCAATATAGTATTACTTTTACTCCATCAAACCGGCTTGAAAAATTACAAGGTTCAGATTTTTACAGTATCAAGATCAATTTCCAATGGAGAATTGTATTTCAGTGGATCAACAAAAATACACATGCTGTTGAAATTATGGATTATCATAAAAAAACAGTATCATGAAAAAGCTACCCAATATCCACCCCGGCGAGGTTTTACTGGAGGAAGCTGACTTTTATATTGTCATAGGATACAGCTTTTTCGACACATACATCAATAATATCATTCTACAGGGCGTCAACCAAGACCCTGATAAGAAAATCATAATCGTTGATATATAAAAAAACAAGAGGCAGAAAAATTTATCAATAAAATCCGGGCAATACAAGACAATGAATTCACACAGGATTTTTAAATTTGAAAACTGTTGACACAAGCAAGGTTTATATTATTTCAGAAACCTCGACATCAGACTTTTTTCAGAATTACTTGGGTAATGAAGCAGCAAAACTCAAAGAACTCATTGAAAATTTAACAAAAGATGAAGAAGAAACACCGTTTTAAATGACACCTGAAAAACTCAAAGAAATACTACAAAAAGGAGAAGGCATTGAAGTCGAGTTCAAAACCTCTCACTTTGAACTGAGCAAAGATGCTTTTGAATCCATTTGCGCATTTTTGAACCGCAGGGGCGGGTATTTGCTGTTGGGGATTAAGAATGACGGAACGGTGGAAGGAGTGATCGAAGGTTGCGTAAAGGACATTATCAATAACATTGTCACCAGCGCCAATAACCCACAAAAACTGAGTCCGCCATTTTACCTGTCAGCACAGGTAATAGAATTTGAAGGTAAGAAAGTGATCTATGTCTATGTGCCGGAAAGTTCACAGGTGCACAGTACCAATGGAAAGATCTTCGACCGAAATGAAGACGGAGACTTTGACATTACCCGGCAAACTGAACAGGTCACCCAACTCTACCTGCGAAAACAAGCCACTTATTCCGAAAACCGGATTTATCCCTACCTGAAACTTTCCGATTTCAAACAAGAATTATTCAGCCGGGTCCGAACGCTTGCCAAAAACGAACGGGCAGACCATCCCTGGCAGGATTTGTCGGATGAAGAACTGTTGCGTTCAGCGGGATTGTTCAAGCACGATCATCAGACCGGAAAAGACGGTTATACTTTGGCTGCCGTCCTGCTGCTCGGAAAAGATGAAGTGATTCAAAGCGTCCTGCCTCATCATAAAACAGATGCCATACTCCGGGTAGAAAATGTAGACCGCTATGATGACCGGGACGACATCCGTACCAACCTCATAGAAAGCTACGATCGGCTCATGGCTTTTGTGCGAAAACATTTGCCGGACAAGTTTTATCAGGAAGGAGATCAACGTGTCAGCCTCCGTGACCGTATTTTCCGGGAGGTTGTCGGAAATCTGCTGATCCATCGGGAATTTGCCAATGCTTTTCCGGCTAAATTCATCATTGAAAAAGATAGGGTGCTGGCCGAAAACTGGAATCGTCCGCATGACGGTGGTGTAATTGATCCGGCTAATTTTTCACCCTATCCAAAAAATCCCGTAATCGCTAAGTTTTTCAAGGAAATAGGCCGAGTGGACGAATTAGGCTCAGGCGTTCGGAATACTTTCAAATATTGCGGTATTTATACTCCTGGAACCAAACCGGAATTCATTGAGGAGGATGTTTTCAGGACGATCATTCCATTAAAAGCTGAAGAAGACAAAGAAGCTGTTTCAGCTTCAAATTGGGATGAGGTTCGGACAAAAGTTCGGAGGAAGTTCGGAGAAAAGTTCGGGGGAAGTTCGGAAAATGAAGAGGATTACGGAAGAATTGCGGAAGAAATACGGAAGACTTACGGAAGAAATACGGAAGAAATCATGGCA
>RECS01000122.1 GCA_007693915.1 Saprospirales bacterium
GGTTAAATCTGGGACGTTTTATCTAAATTTTCATGGAACTTTACTTTCAATCCCTCGTATCCGCCCAATAGAAATTGAATCACAAACACACAAGTCAGGAATACAATCGTTACATCAGCTAAAAACTTTAATTCGATCGGTGAATTGGTAAGCAGTCTGATTATAAGCATAAAAAAGAATATTTCCGCAAAGGATACTGCGTAGAATATTTTTCGGTTGCTCAAAATAAAACACATATAAGCATTCCAAAACTGCTTTGATTTTTTCATGACTTCAAGGGGTTTACTATAAGAAGCGGGTTTGTCACCATTTCTGCTATTTTTTCAGGTAGCAACTGTTTTTACAAACTCATTTTTTCCACAAAAACTATAACAAATAAAGCTTTATAATTTGTTTCCGATAGTGAGAATAAAAACCGGGAGCCAACTATGATACCTCTTTACTAAATGAGGCTGAACACTATAAATGAGTCCGCTCAAAAAAATCTTTTGCAATGGAATCGAGTGAAAAATTCAATTGTCAAAATTCACCACAATACTTAATATTAATACCACCAAAAAAAAATCCAATCAAACCGAAAACCCTTTTTATACTTTTTTGTATAGATTAATGTGTACTTTTTTGTATAGATTGAAAAAGTACTTACTTTTGTGGTCCAAAAAAATAAATAACGATTATGAGTGATTCAATGCAAACGCTGGAAAAACATACACAAAGTGAATACAAGTATGGGTGGAGCAGTGATATTGATATGGATATGATTCCTAAAGGTCTAAATGAGGATGTTGTTAGATTGATTTCTTCAAAGAAAAACGAACCGGAGTGGTTATTGGCATGGAGACTTGAAGCCTTTGCAAAATGGAAACAAATGAAAGAACCTGATTGGGCAAAACTAAACATTGCGCCCATAGATTATCAGGACATCATTTATTATGCCGCACCAAAAAAGCAAAAAAAGCTCAACAGCTTAGATGAGGCCGATCCCGAACTATTGAGAACATTCGAAAGATTAGGCATTCCTTTAAATGAAAGAAAAGTGCTGGCAGGAGTGGCCGTTGATGCTGTTATCGACAGCGTTTCTGTCACCACGACCTTTAAAACGAAATTAGCCGAATTAGGAATCATTTTCTGCTCCTTCAGTGAGGCTGTTCAGGAACATCCTGATTTAGTGAGGAAGTATTTGGGTTCCGTAGTGCCGCAAAATGACAATTATTTTGCAGCACTGAATTCGGCTGTTTTTTCCGACGGGTCTTTTTGCTATATTCCAAAAGGTGTACGATGTCCCATGGAACTATCAACCTATTTTAGAATCAATGCTGCAAATACCGGTCAGTTTGAAAGAACGCTGATCGTCGCCGAGGATGATAGCTATGTGAGCTATCTAGAGGGTTGTACGGCTCCCATGAGAGATGAAAACCAGCTTCATGCTGCCGTAGTTGAGATTTATGCAAAAGACAGAGCTTTTGTCAAATACTCCACGGTACAAAATTGGTATCCCGGTGATAAGGATGGCAAAGGTGGTGTTTATAACTTCGTTACCAAAAGGGGACTTTGTTCAGGATATAAATCCAGAATCAGCTGGACTCAGGTGGAGACCGGATCTGCCATAACATGGAAATATCCAAGTTGCGTACTAAAAGGGAATGAGTCCATGGGGGAGTTCTACAGTATTGCTGTAACCAATAATCACCAGCAGGCTGATACCGGTACAAAAATGATTCACCTCGGCAAAAACACCAGAAGTACCATCATTTCAAAAGGTATTTCAGCCGGATTTAGCCACAATACTTATCGTGGATTGGTGAAAATAGGGAAGCGGGCAGCCAATGCGCACAACTACTCAGAGTGTGATTCCCTGCTTATGGGTGATCGCTGCGGAGCTCACACTTTTCCATATATTGAAATAGAAAATTCCTCCGGAAAAGTAGAACATGAAGCCACTACCTCAAAGATTGGAGCTGATCAGCTTTTTTATTGTACTCAGAGAGGATTGAGTATAGAGGATGCAATTAATTTAATCGTTAATGGATACTGTAAGGAAGTGTTTAACGAATTGCCGATGGAATTCGCAGTAGAGGCACAAAAATTGCTTGAAATCAGTCTTGAAGGCAGCGTTGGATAAACAAAAAATTGATATTTAAACCAAAATAGAAAAAACAGAAAAGTAAATTAGTTATGTTAAAAATAAAGGATTTAAAAGTAAGTGTAGAGGACACACCGATTTTAAAAGGTGTGAATTTAGAAATTAAACCGGGAGAGGTTCATGCTATTATGGGACCTAATGGTTCCGGAAAAAGTACGCTCGGTTTTGTGCTTGCAGGGAAAGACGACTATGAAGTCGAAGGAGGAAGCGTTGAATTTTTAGGTCAAGATCTGCTGGAGTTGGATGCAGACGAAAGAGCAAGAGAGGGGGTTTTCCTTGGTTTTCAATATCCTGTAGAGATACCCGGTGTTTCCAATTCTAATTTCCTTAAAATGATCATCAATTCCATCAGGAAAAGCAGAGGTCAGGAGGAACTGGATGCCGCTTCAATGTTGCGATTGTTGAAAGAAAAAATCGCTTCCCTCGGAATGGATTTATCCATGCTAAAAAGGTCATTGAATGATGGTTTTTCCGGAGGGGAGAAAAAGAGAAATGAGATACTGCAAATGGCCGTACTCGAACCCAAACTTGCGATTTTAGATGAAACGGATTCCGGATTAGATATTGATGCCCTAAAAGTGGTATCAGAAGGGGTGAATTCCATGAGGTCATCTGACAGGTCTTTTCTTGTCATTACGCACTATCAGAGGCTTTTGAACTACATTGTACCGGATTATGTACATGTACTCATCGATGGCAAAATCGTAATGTCAGGTGATAAATCTTTGGCACTGGAATTGGAAGAAAGGGGTTACGATTGGATTAAGGAGCAAAGTAGTGTTACCGTTTAATAATTGAAGGTTGACCCTTCGACGCTGTTCACATCGGCTGCGCTCTGCACGGAGCAGGGCAAGAAGTTAAAAGTTGAAAATGAATAGGATGCAGGGTTGTTGGAATGGTTGCCTGTTTTGTTAGGCAGTGAAGTGGACTGATGAGATGATTTTAAAGACAAAAGAGAATGTAAAATCAATTATTAGACTTTTAGCAAGTATTGTAAAAACAACAAAAAATAGTTTAGGTAAAAGTTGAAAGTGAAAGTGAAAGTATCGAAAATGTAATCCATTTTCAATTTTCAACTTTCAATCAAAAAAAAGAATATGATACCAAAATATCAAACAGAAATACCGGGTCATTTTAAAGACTTAATCGAGGATTTAAACAATAGTCTCAATGGGGAAAAGTCAAAGGCTTTTCATCAATTGCGCGTAAAGGGGGGTGAGAATCTTGAAAAGACCGGATTTCCGACTACCCGAAATGAAGATTATAAATACACTTCTTTTGCAAGGGTATTTAATAAAGAATACGTTATCCCTCAGCAGGATGCTATAACTCAGGAAGACAAGGACCAATGCACTGCCCAATTTAAAAAGGATATTGGTGGTGACAGGCTGTGTTTTATTAATGGAATCTATCAGCCGGAGCTTTCAAATGTTACACAGGCCGGGCTTTCTGTTCATGTCCTCGATCAGATGAATGAGGCAGATCAATTGCACAATGAGGCAATAAATCTTTGGGAGCAGCTTTTGAATGAGAGCAACAATTCTTTTCTGCAGCTTAATGCAGGTCTTTCTAAAAATGGATTGGTCATAGAAATACAGAAAGGCAAAGAAATAGCAAAACCACTTCAATTGCTCTTCTATTACAACAGTAGTGCACATGCCTTAATTACCAATCCTCAGCTGTTATTTTTAGCAAGAGAAAACAGTAGGATTACCGTTATGGAACAACATGTTTGCAACGGAAGTGGTGAAAAGCCAACTGTTTTTGCTAATATTGCTGAAAGAGTGCATGTAGAAAAATACGCCTCTTTCAATCACTTTAAGATTCAGGAAACAAGTCTGGAAGATTTTATTATTCACAATATGATTGCCAGCCAGAATGCCAACAGTCATTTTTATAGTCTTACTGCAGACCTAGGCGGCAGAATTGTGAGAAATAATTTAGAGGTCCACCTCAAAGAGAGCAACACAAATACCGAGATGTTTGGTCTTTTCATTGGAAAAGATGACCAGCATATCGACAATCAGACTTTCCTCGATCATGCGATACCACACTGTGAAAGCAAAGAGTGGTACAAAGGTGTATTAGCAGGAAAATCCCGAGGAGTTTTTAATGGAAAAGTATTGGTTAGGCAGGATGCGCAGAAAACCAATGCCTTCCAGCAGAACAATACCCTAATTTCAGGATCGAATGCCAGAATGGATTCAAAACCCCAATTGGAAATATATGCGGATGATGTAAAGTGCAGTCATGGTGCAACTATTGGTCATCTGGAAGAAAATACTCTTTTTTACTTGATGTCCCGGGGATTAAATATAGATGAAGCCGGACGCCTGGTTAAAATTGCATTTTTGGCTGAGGTGTTTGAGTCCGTAGATAATGATTTGATCAAAAATTTACTGACTGAAAAAGTACAGTATCAGTTGGATAAAGTTTAATCGTCGTGCCAGCAATTTTAAAAGAAAATTCAGCCATTAAATTTAGAGCCGTTCGCGAAGCGAGAGGCGACTTTCCTATTCTCAGCACACAGATGAATGGAAGGCCATTGGTTTTTTTAGACAGTGCTGCTTCCAGCCAAAAACCACAGTTTGTCATTGATGCCATTGACAAGTACTATCGAGAACAAAATGCCAATGTTCATCGTGGGGTATATTCCCTTAGTCAGCTTGCTACTGATCTTTTTGAGCAGTCGAGAGAAAAGGTCCGTGCATTCATCAATGGCCAATATAGCAGAGAAGTAATTTTTGTCCGCGGAGCTACCGAAGGAATTAATCTCGTAGCCCAATCCTACGGTAGGAAATTTTTTAAACCGGGCGGAACTATTATATTGTCACAATTGGAGCACCACAGCAATATTGTTCCCTGGCAAATGATAGCAGAGGAGAAGGGGCTTGAAATAAAAGTGATCCCCATCAATAAAGAAGGTGAGCTTCAACTTGATACTTTTGAGCAAATGCTTTCCGAGAAGGTACAAATGGTAGCTGTGAATCATATTTCCAATGCTTTGGGAACTGTAAACCCTGTCAAAGAAATTGTGGAAATGGCTCATCGCTTTGATGTTCCGGTTTTAATTGACGGAGCTCAGGCGACTTTACATGGCAGTATTGATGTGCAGGAAATAGGGGCAGATTTCTATGTTTTTTCCGGGCACAAAATGTTCGGACCTACCGGAATAGGTGTCTTATGGGGCAAAGAGGAACTTTTGAATAAAATGCCCCCCTGGCACGGAGGTGGTGAAATGATAAAGACAGTAAGTTTTGAAAAGACGACTTTTAATGAATTGCCTTTTAAATTTGAAGCCGGTACGCCAAATATTTGCGGATCGATTGGACTTGGAGCGGCCGTGGACTACTTTAGTCAATTCGACCCGAAGGAAGTAGTTGCTTATGAAAAAGAATTATTAGCGTATTGTACATCCGGACTTGAGGAAGTAGGAGGCATTCGGTTTGTTGGTACAGCCAAAAACAAAACCTCTGTTGTTTCATTTTTGCTGGAGGGAACCCATCCTTATGATGTGGGAATTATTCTGGATAAACTCGGTATAGCTGTCCGGACAGGACATCACTGTACACAACCCTTAATGGATCATTATGGGATACCGGGTACCATCAGGGCTTCCATGGCAATGTATAACAATAAGGAAGATATCGATCGATTGATTGAGGGGGTTAGGAGAGCGAAGATGATGTTGGGGTGACGCTGGGGTTCGACTTCGCTCACCCAGCGTTGGATTTCGCTCACTCAGCGTTGGACTTTGGTCACTCAGCGTTGGATTTCGCTCACTCAGCGTTGGACTTTGGTCACTCAGCGTTCTGGGAATTAAAATGCAATTAACCAAACTCGGTGGATGAGCGGAGTCGAATCCACCGGTTAAGACAAAATGAAGAAATATTGAAATGCCAAATATAAACGATATACAAAACGAAATAATTGAAGACTTCAGCCTTTTTGATGACTGGATGGAAAAGTATGAATACATTATCGATATGGGAAAAAGCTTACCCCTTATAGATGAAAAATACAAAACCGATGACTACATCATCAAAGGTTGTCAAAGCAAGGTGTGGTTGAAGGCTGAAAAGGAGGGAGACCGAGTGAATTTTTATGCTGATAGTGATGCGGTGATTACAAAAGGTATTATTTCTATGTTGATCAAAGTGCTTTCCGGACAGAGACCTGAGGAAATAGCGAATGCCGATTTATATTTTATTGAAAAAATAGGATTGAAAGAGCATCTCAGTCCCACGCGTTCCAATGGTTTGGTCAGTATGATCAAACAGATGAAATATTATGGATTGGGGATGGAATCAAAAATAGTGAATTAGTATGGAGAAGGAACAATTGAGGGAGCAAATCATTGAAAAGATCAAAACCGTTTTTGATCCTGAATTACCTGTCAATATTTACGATCTTGGCTTGATCTATGAAATCGAGATTGAGAATGGAGGTATGGTGAATCTAAAAATGACCCTTACCTCACCGAATTGCCCGGTAGCCGGGAGTTTGCCAATGGATGTACAGATGAAAGTCATGGAAG
Source organism: Saprospirales bacterium (assembly GCA_007693915.1). Classification (GTDB taxonomy): domain Bacteria; phylum Bacteroidota; class Bacteroidia; order Chitinophagales; family Saprospiraceae; genus PWJY01. Next base: position 6,681 of record RECS01000122.1, read on the forward strand.
TAGAGGGTGTAAAAGATGTCGATTTACAAGTAGTATTCGATCCTCCCTGGAATAAAGAAAAAATGAGTGAAGAGGCCAGATTTGCGCTGGATATGTTTTAAAATCACTACCCAATAATAAAAGAGAGGACAATGAAAATTAATGCAACTGATGAATATGGTTTGAGAATATTGGCTCGGATTGCCAGAGCAGAGCAGGAAGAGGGTTTAAGTATTTCCCAACTAAGTGAATTAGAGGGTTTGTCGCAGTCATATGTTGCAAAAATCACCAGATCGCTGAGAAAGCACGATTTGATTAACAGCATGCGAGGCCATAAAGGTGGGTATGTTTTGGCCAGACCGGCTGATACCATAACCATTAATGATGCGCTTAAAGCACTGGGAGGCGTCCTTTATGACAGCTCTTTTTGCAACCAACATTCGGGTCAGAATAACTTTTGCTCCAACTCGCTCAATTGCTCTCTCCGCTCCCTTTGGAGAGTGGTGCAGGCTTCACTGGATAAAATCCTTAATCAGATCACTCTACAGGATATTTTAACCTCAGAAAAAGACGCCAATAGTAAATTAAAAGAAATCTATGAGGAGGTTTTTAGCCACAGTAATCATTTGAGTAAGATTGAGATATAGAATGAGGTGTTGTTTATTTAATTAAATTGTAACGCTAAGAATATAACGTATGCTTTAAAATGATTACCGAGCTTGAGCTAATTTTATTCTCTGCGCCCTCTACCGGTTAAACTTTTTCTCAACACTCTATTCACCTCCATCAACATCAATTGGTATAGGAACACTTGGATTTTGAGAAGCACCAACTCATTTTACCATAATTTACAACGCTCATTTCAGTTTTTGAATAGCTGTATTTCCTAAATGTGATATGATTCCAAGATAACTATTTACGGGATTCCCTTTCCACCTTCACAGCTTTTTGAGTAGTCATTTCAACCAAAGCGGGGAATAACCTGCCAAGACGCCAAGCCAGGTTTGCACGCCATGGCAACACAATTATTCCTTTGTTTTTTTCAATTGCAACAAGAGCATCCTGAGCACATTTGTCAACGGAAAAAGGAGGGCCGGCCAAAGCCGTAAGAAATCTACGTAAATTAGGGGCCCAATTAATATTGAATTCACTTGGGTTTTGACTATCAAGAATAGGTGTTTCTATAGCAGCGGGACAAAGAACACTCACCCTGACACCCCTTGTAGCAGCCTCAATACGAAGACTTGTACTAAGTCCTACCACCGCGTGTTTAGTCAATGCATATGGGGTTAGCAAGGGGGCAGGTCCCAATCCTGCTAAGGAAGCACAATTAATAATATGACCGGAAGCTTGTTTTGTCATAATAGGATAAGCGGCTAATACACCATTTAGAACACCATAAAGATTGATATTCACAATGTGTTGCCAGGCAGATAATGGAATCTCATCAGTTTCGCCACCTATACCAATCCCCGCATTATTAAAAATATAGTCCAGTCGACCATGTTGACTTGCAAAGGTCTCAATGCACCTTTTTAATTCAGCTGCATCCCGAACATCTACAGTTATTGCAGTTGCATTACTACCACATTCCTCTGCAACTTTCTTCGCAGAATCGGAATTAATGTCTGCCACACAAACCTTTGCACCTCTTGAAGCTAAAAGTATTGCCAGAGATCGCCCTATGCCTGATCCGCCTCCTGTTAAAAATACTGTCTTTTCAGTGAAGGTGTTCATAATATTATATGTATCTAGTTACTTTAAGTTTAATTCCCTCCCTTCCAATAACCTTCACTCAAAAGCCCAAAGACTCTTCCGACTCTTTAAGTACTCAGCTCATTTTTGACAAATATTATTCAGGCTGGAAAAGGGTAAGTCTTTCTTGAAGGGAAATTACCTAAATAACTGCACTTCTCCAGACAACTCAATAATATCACCATTGATCAGTTCTACAACAGCAATATAAATATATACTCCCGGATCTGCTTTTTGACCTCTGAAGTCTGAGCCATCCCATCCCAACTGATCGGCATTGGGGTTAAAGTCTAATCTCTGATAATATCTCTTTCCCCATCGGTTGTATATACTGAGTTCCACCACCCTTTTGATGGATGAGTCAGAATATATTGTAAAGAAATCATTGACACCATCATTATTGGGGCTAAAAGCATTCGGAACAAAAACAGCGGGTCTTTTATCGAGATCAAGGTAAATTTCACCTTTTGCATAACACCCCCGGTCGTCCTCTAAATACACTTCGAACAAAGTAGGCCTTAAAAGATTAACAGATGGTCTAAGGCAATTGGGACAATCAATCTCAGATTCTCCTGTCCAAAAAACATAAGAAATATCCGAATCGCTCACGTTTAATTCCAAAGGCATTTGATATTTTTGACCAAGCTTAGCAATATCTCTTTCAGGTAAATTAACCTTTAGCTCATGGGGCTCAAGAATTTTAAAACCTGTCTTAAAAGAACAACCCAAAGCATCAATAACTTCAATTTGATAATCATCAGGCTGTAATTGATTGAAAAACCCATTGCTCTCCAGATGCTGATTATTTCCACTCTTAAGAAGATAGCTATATGGGTAGGTTCCACCTTCGACGGATAAAACAGACAACACGCCCCGATCATCTGGACAAATAGGCTGAAAAACATCCATTTCAATAGATACAGGTAAATTGCGGCTCACTATAATTTCATCCTGTCCCCAACAGCCATTATTTAGGTCAATGATTCTAATGGAATAAATACCCTCATCTCGTATGCTGACTTCATTAGGAGCAATTTCATGTATTTCTGCAGATCCACTCCAATGGAATTCAACGTCCAATCCATCAAAATTTGTTTTGGCTTTTAACAACATGGTCTCAAGCGTACATGGAAATATTAAATCCTCTCCGAGGGAAACAGTGGGTTTAGTGATATCTTCCATCACCTCACTGCTTAGAATTATACTGCAACCATTTCTGCGAAGTCTTAGTTCCAGCTCATAAATTCCTGCTTCAGAAACCACAATACTCCCATTCGTAGGATCAGAGTCAATTGACCCTGAGGAGGAACTCCAATTAAAATCAAATTTATCAAATGAGAAATCGCTGACTACATTTATTGTAGCTTCTCTTATCTCACAATTTAACTCTTTAGGTGTTTCCAATTCAGCTTGGGGTAGTTCAAAATCACTGAATACCTCAATGGTTGAAGTCGACACACATCCGCTGATGTTGTTTTTAACTGTTAAAAGGTAAGTTCCGGATGAACCTGCAATCACATGAGAAGTATCAGCTTCTCCGATTAATACACCCTCGCCTTGCGTCTCCCAATAAAATGAAATATCCTGCCCACTCATAGATGAGGAAGCATTCAGATTGATGGTCTCATTAATACAATTGAGGATATCAGGGGTTTCAATTTCAATTTCAGGTATTTCAGTATCTGCTTTGACAGTAACCATAATGGTATCAGTACATGAGGAGTTCTCATTCAGAACTACTAAAGCGTAGTCTCCAACATTTCTCGCTGAAATATTTAGTACATCTTCGATTATCACTTCACCATCACCATCCAGCCATTTATAATGGGTCACTAATTCAGGAGTCAGGATTTCTCCGGTTAATTCTACAGAGTGATTTTCGCAGGTCAATAAACCATCAACTGTTATATCAGCTTTAGGTTGATTGGGGTTAAAATCAATAATAATTTCGGCGAAAGGACTTGTACAAGAGCACAAATCTTCCAACTCGTAAACAATACTTAATCGCTCCCCGGAATAGGTATCTAAGATTCTCAATGGAACCAAAACAGAGTCCTCGCCCGCAGGAATTACTATTGTACTCGGTAGCGCTTCGAAATCAAGTCCGGGAATGGCAGTGCTTAAATGTGAATAATTGAGGTTGACTTCTAATGTTTCACTTAAGTCTGATGAACCCAATCTTGAGACTACAAAATATCCCATGTCAGCCAGACATTCATCAAAAATTAACTGATCAGTAAACCCACTGACTCTCGACTCCATTTGAGCACTTGCACCCGCATTAAAGCTATTGGCTTCAAGGAATACAGCACTATCGTAATTGTAATCCAGTACGTCCCCAATTACCATTTTTATGGTATATGTTTCACATGGTGTAACTACTGCTGTCGCTTCAAAAACTGCAGTAAAACCATCGAATTCAATTAACTCAACAGCAACTCCGTCCTGATCCAGTAAAGACCCACAGCTACTTACGCTTCCGGCACCCTGTTCTTGTCCCTGTGGAGTATTGTCGAAAAAAAGATGTTGGTTGATATTGTGGTTGATATTTTGAATGGCTACAAAATCTTCTGTTCCAGGTATGGTTGCAATATTTATGGCATTGTTAGAGAAAGGGCCACTTATGCCTGGTCCGCTGATGAAAAATCCAAATACATCATTAAAGTTTTCGTATAGCCATTCGCAATATTCCTCTGAAGCAAATACATAGCGAAACCGCACTGTATCTGAAGTAGGTACAAAATCAAATTGAATGCCCACTGCATCATTTACAATTTCACCATTAACCAATAATTCTAAATCCGAATCACCATCACCGTGCATTATGGTTCCAGTCCTGTGAGAGCTATTCGGGCCAACAATATTCTCCACATTGCCCGTTGACAAAACAATGCCATTCTCAATATTTATTGACGAACCCCCATTGTGAAATCGCCCCAAACCCAGAGAAGGTCCTATGCCTCTGACATTCGAGATGTCAAAACAATTGCCACCTACCAATACGTCCTTAATCAATGCTTCTGCATCATTATCTGCAACGATTCTTATCCCTTCATTTCTAGCTGCTGCAGCGGTAATTGCCTTTTCTTCAATACTTTTAGAGATAGATAAAAATGGAGATTGATTTGGCATTTTACGATCAGTGCAAAAAGAAAGTTCTATACAATCAGACTGGGGCTCGATATTCAGTATGCGCCCCTCCATACTCCATTCCGAATCTTTCGCTTGAACAAGCTCAAGGATTTTCCTAGATTGAGTCAAACCACTTGTTAAAAAATACTCCTGACCTACTTCCAAATTACATATTCGGATAGTAAAGCAATCTTCTGATAAATCATGGATAAAAAGTCTGGCATGCTCCGAGGTCATTTCATAGTAATAGCTGCCACCCTCATTTTCTAAGTGTATTTGGGCATCTACCTTTGCCATAAAAAAAGGCAGGATTATGAAACTCAATATAAATGGCAAAGTACAAACTCTAATCATTATGCTCCGGGGGGTTACAGGATTAAACCTTTTTAATAAAACTGCCTATAAAAACTGCGCAAAATTAGCCAAATTCAGCATATAGACAAGAGTAATTAATAAGAATTTTTATATATTAACCTTTTTTTTAAAGTAAAGCTAAAAAAGCCTTAAAAATTAGCTACCTTCGCAATCATTTGATAAAACTAAATCACCAAAATAATTAGAGTGCAAAAGTATCGACAAAGTCAAAACAACCCTCAAATGAATGCTATATATAAAACTGAAAAGCACAGCAGAATGGAAGTTAAGTTGACTGACATTGAGGAAAAACTCCAAAAAGATAAATCGTGGCAACAATTCAAAAAAAATATTGAAGACTATTCCAATTCCAAGGTAAATCAGTTAGCAGAGGATGAAAATTTCTGGAAAATAGTACGTTCGGCTTATGTATTGGACAATGGTGTTTTAAACATCAATCACGGTAGTATTAACACTATGCCAAAGATTGTCAATGAAGCACTTTTAGCCTATTCAAATTTATGTAATCAACTACCCGGATATTGGTTTTTTGAAGGTTTCAACCAAGAAAAAGAAAAATTAAGATCCCGGCTAGCGAATTTAGTTGGGGCGGATACTGAGGAAGTATCCATTCAAAGAAATACCTCAACAGCCATGGAGACCATCATATTTGGTTTGCCTTTGAATGTCGGAGATGAAGTAGTTTTAAGTAATCAGGATTATCCAACCTTGGTTTATGCCTGGAAACAGAGAGAAAAATACGATGGTATAAAGCTTCATTGGATTGATATTCCTATGCCTACTGAAAATCCGGAGCTATTGATAAAGGCCTATACTGAGAAACTTAATTCCAAAACGAAAGTGCTGCAGATCATGCAAATGTTCAATTGGAATGGTCAGCTAATTCCCATTGAAAAGATTTCAAGAAAACTGGAAGGATCAGGAATAGAATTGGTTGTTGATGGTGCTCACTTACCTGCACATTTACCGGTGAATGTCAGTACAGATGGCAGTCAATACTGGGGAGCAAGCTTGCACAAATGGTTATCTGCACCTGTAGGCACAGGAATGATGACCATTAAAAAGGAGCTCATTAGTAAAGTCCGACCTATGATGGGTGCTGCTGATCCGGAATCTAATGATATCAGAAAATTTGAAACTTTCGGCATTTATAATATGCCATTGGAATTGGCCACGCTTACGGCACTAGATTTCCTAGAGCTTATTGGATTGGAAAGAAAAGCTGCAAGACTGCACTACCTCAAAAACTACTGTCTTGAAAAATTATCTGATATCCCGGGGGTCAGTACCCACTCGCCGATGAGCAAAGAGTTCAGTGGTGCTTTAGGTTTGTTTAGCCTGAAGACTATAAGCCCTCAACAGTTACAACAAACCTTGTTTAAGGAATATAATATTTATACGGTAGGCTTTGAATATGCCGGAATATCGGGTGTCAGAATCAGTCCAAACATCTACCACTCCATAAATGAAATGGACTATTTTATCGATTCGGTATTAAAGATTTCAAAAACAATCACTTAATAAGAGGAAGCTGATATTTTTTTCTTGATGATCGTCGTCTCCAATTTGACAAACGCAGTTTAATTTTCATTTTTTGGGCTTGACCATCAGTGAATCAGGCTTGAATCGCTGATGGAAATAACTTAAACGTCTAATTAGTTTTTTCCGTCGCTCTGATTCTAGCCATAAGTGTATCTGTAGAGGGTAGGATTTTAAACCAAATTTTTTACAATCAATGATTACCGGCCTGAAAACATTCTCGGATACTTTCTGAACAATGATGTTAGTACCTTTATTAAAGACATCGAACAACCATATTTTATGCTCTATTAGTAGATGGAAAATAGTGTCGATATCTTCCCAAAAAGAGGCATTCTCCACGGGACCGTGTTCCTGGATGATTTTGGAGTATTCACCACTGTAATCTCTTGGGCGCTCCGAAATTAAAAGTTCCCCTACTATTTGATAATTTGGAGGAAAAAATTCTTTAAGTTTTGGCGGCAAATTGCTGTAAACATGGAACTCCTCTTTATTGAGGTCTCTGAAGAAACCAGGTCTTAAATTTTTGAGCTTAAAATGAAATGGGCGTTTTTTTTTAGCACAAAGATGGCTACCCTCAATACTAAAACAATTGCGGTACTTGCCACTGCCAATGAGTTCTCCTGTTTTCATGAATTCAACATACTCTCACCTTTATATAAAGGTCAGGTTAATTATACTTTAAGCTTAACATCACACTTGACCCCCGCCATTTTTTACTGCACTATCAGTCGCTCAGTGAAATAGTGCCCATTATTGTGAATTAACAACTGATAGAATCCGGGAACTAAGTCCGATACTTCCAATTGGAACTTACTTCCTAAACCATCAGCCTTTTTTTGAAGCACCATTTTACCCATACTGTCAAAAATAAAAATATCAACCGGTTCACCCGAAAAGCGATCTCCTGCTGAAAGATAAAGGATGTTTTGGACCGGATTAGGCCATGCATTTAGTTCCCCCTCAAATAGACGATTAGTGAGTGAACTTGGTTCCTCCCAAAGAAATTCAACAGTTGTAGGAAACTCAAAACTCTGTACCGGAATCTCAATTACATTTTCTATCACCACAAGAAATATATCAGCACCTTGAGAAGTTCGGCTTAATACAGGTACACCATAGTCATTGGACAAAATTTGGGTGGTTCCAAAATTACCTACAACTCGAACAGTTATCTCACCTAATTCATCATCTTCAACATCAAACAAAGTATTGAAGCTCGTAGTATTGCTAAATTTTAAAGCATTTTCAATAACCAGACCATTAGGTAACAATAGTGTACCATAACTATCAGCAATAAAACTCAATGTTACTTCCAGTGTATCCGGCTCATCTAATAAATCAAGTACAAAGGGCGCGGTTTGTGTCTCCTCATCCATAAATCCAACAGGTAGTAGGGAAAGCAGTACAGGTTCAGGAAAAACCGCCGGTGCCATTTCACTTTCACTGTGAGTGCCCAATATGAGCAATCGATCTGTAGCATTTTCAATATAAGTGTACTCTCTAATACCATCTGCTTCTTCTACTAAAACATAATCTGCACTCTCAAAAAGGTCATTAAATGGTGCATCCTCCAAGGCGATATAATAATTCAACTGAATACCCGGAAGAATAGAATCCGGATCAATTTCAGTTAAATCCCATACTGAACCAAGTCCACTTGCACTCAAATCCACACTTCCGCCGGTTGCAGAACGGAACTGATAGGTTTCATTGGTGTCACCAAGTTTGGGAAGAGTAATAACATCCTGAGCAGATAGCTGCAGAACAAAAATAACTGAGAGAAAAAGAAGTAGAATTGTTTTCATTAGATTTGATTTTAATCAGAATTAAATAAGTCCAAAATTAAGTTAAAGCAAAAGACATTTAAGGAAGGTTTTGAATGGTCTTCCTATCAATGACCTAAATTTCGACATCAAAAGTAAGCATGATTATTTATTTCTTAAATGAAAACTCCAATATTTTTCCTAACTTAAAAGTCCGGGGTTTCAAATCTATCAAAGTCATTGTCCCTTCTTTGGCGTCGTTGTGGACCATCCAATCTA
>RECS01000117.1 GCA_007693915.1 Saprospirales bacterium
CAGCCGAGGCTATGTCTGGATTGGTACTTTGGAGGGAGCACTGCGTTTTGATTTGCGTCGCTTGCAGTTTGATTTGACTGATACCGAGGTTGAACTCACCGGCGTACTTGCCGGCAATGAAAGTATTATATTTAAAAATGAAGAGTTATTGTTGCCAACGGGTAGGAGAAGTCTAAAATTGGATTGGAGAGCAAAGGGGAATCTATTACTCAATGACAATGTATATTACCGAATTTCACTATTTGATAGAAAAGGTGATGTCTTTTATCAAACTTCTTCAAAACCCCCATCCACCCTAATCAATTATCTACCCCCTGGAAAGTATCTCTTTAGATTGGAAGCCATCAAAAACAATCAGGTTAATCACTATTTAGAAAGGATAGTAGTGGTTCCTTTTTTGTGGTTTGAAAATCCCGTACATATTATTTTCCTTACATTGCTAGTGGTTTCTATCCTTGGATTAATTTTAGTAATGAGGTATAAACAACAGCGTTTGCAGGCTGAAAAATTGGCAATGATAGAAAAAAACCAGGCACAAATGGACCAACTACGTGTAAAGGCCTTGTCCAATTACTTCAATCCCCATTTTATCAATAATGTACTACACTGGATACAGTCCAAATACCGCAAAGATCCGGAAACCACAGAAATCATTGGAAAACTGGCGGAAAACGTTCACTTTTTGTTTCATAATACCCTTTCAGAAAAAAAAGCGCATCAACTCGGTAAAGAACTGACCATAGTCGATAATTACATTTCCATTGCTCTGACCCGATTTGGCGATATTTTTGAATACCAAAAAAGTGTTCAACTTAAATCATCCACCCTTATTGAAGTAAAGATCCCCAGCTTATTAATCCAGATTCATGTTGAAAATGCAATAGAAAAAGGAATTCGGGGAGGGAATCTCTTTGGTTTGCTAGAGCTTTTGATTTGGGAGGACGATGATTTTGTATTTATCGAGATATGTGACAATGGAATTGGAAGACAAATAAATAAAGAAATTCCGGAAATGGAGAGAAAATCAAGCACGCGAGTTATGGAAGAAATTATTCAACTTTTAAATAAAAATAATTCAAGGTCGATTGAGGTCTCTTATGAGGACAACTGGATAAATGCGGAGAATAAGGATAAGGCTTCTCACGGAACAAAAGTTATCATTCAATTACCTAAAACTTACCACTATGGTTAATGATGTCAGTTATAAAACCCTCGTTATAGAAGACGAAAAAATGGCGAGAAACGAATTAATTAATGCTTTGAAGGAAGACGGGCATTTTAAAGTAGTAGGTGAAGCTGCGAATGTTTCTCAAGCCTATGATCTCATAAAGTCCACTCCCGCTGAAGTATTATTTTTGGACATTGGTCTGCCGGGAGGAAATGCTTTTTACCTTTTAAGTGAGTTGAAAAAAAATGGAGTAGATATTCCTCTTACCATTATAGTAACAGCGAACACGGAATATGAATACGCCAAAAAAATTCTTAATGAATATAGTCATGAAGTCCTTTATATCCTCAATAAACCCTTTTGGTCATCATGGATACAGCATTGCGAAGATATATTAGATTCCCTTTTAGCTAAACAACAAGCCGGTCGAAAAATTATGTATTTAGACAAGGATGTATTTATCAATATCGGAAGTGGACGTCAAAGTTATATTGTCAATCCTGATGATATAGTTTTTGTAAAAACCGGTATAAAAGGAAGTGGAAAAACCTTCGTCACCCTTAAGTCAAACAAAACTATTGAATGTAGTTTGTCACTCAACCAGTTAATACAACAATTGCCTCCTGTCTTTTTTCAAATCAACCGCTTTGAAGCCATTAACTTAAAAGCTATATCGCTAATTGATTACAGTACCAGAGAAGTTTTTCTTATCAATGGACAAGTTTGCTCTATTGGCTCTGCATTCTATAAAAGCTTTTTGGAAGTAACAGGAGCAAATTAGTATCTCAGGTATGATTTAACCCGGGTTAATTTCCTGTTACAGCCAAAATTCACCTCTATTGTCAATTCAACATTATTCTGGCTTATTCCTCCTCACCAAAGCTCTTTTTAAAGTTAAATTTCACAAAAATAAACTTCAGGTTCTTATTGAAAATATGTAAACATAGAGATACTTCACCCCACTACCCCATCCTCTCCAACGCCTTATCCACCCGCTCTCTATCCTCTTTGTAGGTCACACCGTACCATTTGTCGGGGGATTGCTCAACAACTACCGAAATCTTTCCAGACTTAAGCTGATCATCGATGTAGGAGGGGATGTAAAATTCAACGCCTTCCTCAATCGCATATTGGTTGAGGAACTCCTCAAAGGCTTGAGATAAACCGGAGAAGATCTCCTGGTGAAACATCCACAGATTCATAGATACCAGGGTTTCAGCCGGTAGACAACAATCTTCAGAGGCAGCATTTTTGGCGCTAATCAAACCGTTTTTTTCATGAATTTTAGAATGTTCCTCAACAGATACGAGATGTTTGTTTCTATCAACAGTACAAACGCCCCTTGATACTGTCCCATGCGGAGAAAGGGTATTGGAAAGTATATAAGCTACCATACCATATGTATTAGGAGTGCATTTATTTTGTAAAAAATCATGGGCAATCCTGAATGCCTTTTTTCCGTAAAAATCATCTGCATTAATTACTGCAAAGGGGTCATGGATAGCGGAAGCAGCTGAGAGGATAGCATGCCCGGTACCCCAAGGCTTAGTTCTTTGACTTAACAAACCCTCTATTTTAATTTCCTGAAATACATGTTGGATTTCAATCTCTGAGACATAGTTATTGGAGATTTGTTCTTTGAATTGGTTTTCAAAATCCTTTCTGATTACAAAAACCACTTTTTTGAATCCGCAAGCAATGGCATCCCGAATGCTGTAATCCATAATAGTTAATTTCTTGGGACCAAATCTATCTAATTGCTTCAATCCTCCGTAACGCGAACCCATTCCGGCTGCAAGTATCAATAAGGTGGGGGTCATATCTTTTTATTTTTGGCAAAAATAAGGAATATGTACGCATGTGCCCATTTTAAGAATAAGAAAATGGAAATAGCTTTCTTAGTAATGTCAGGTATTAATGTTTTATTTTTTACTGTTGGCCAAGTAAACTGTTTCCCAAATGTAAACATATTGACCTAACAGTAAATAATCAATCTCAAAAACTCATAAATTTCCACAAACTATACTAAGCACTGACAGAAACACATTAAATTTGTATTTATGATGAAACTATATAAACTAACGACCACTATCTGTTTGATACTTGCATGCTTGATTTTCGGCAATCAATTGATAGCTCAGGATAAGAATGATAATGCTCTTTTTTTTAACATCAAATACGGTATTCAATTTCCCGGAGGAGATTTAGCAGATCGTTTTGGCACTCATTTCACGGCAGGAATTGACCCTGAATTATACCTTGCCAATGGGCATTGGTTCTTGGGTTTGCAAGGGAATTTCATATTTGGTTCAGATGTTAAGGAGAATGTACTGGCTGGAATACAAACATCGGAAGAGCAAATTATAGGAAATGATATGCTTTTTGCTGAAGTCATTATGAGGCAACGGGGATTAAACTTTGGGGGGCATGTAGGAAAATTATTCGCCTTCAATAGTGAAAATAACCATACCCATGGCTTAAGGTTGACCATGGGAGCCGGTTTGATAATGCACCGAATAGCCTTTAAGGATGATCGAAATTCAGCACTTCAATTGAGGGGGGATTATGCAAAAGGCTATAATAGAAAAGCAGTTGGAGCTTATACCCATCAATTTATAGGTTATCAGTTTCTTTCGGCTGACCGAAGATTGAATTTCAGAGCCGGTTTTGTATTTCATCAGGGTTTTACCTCTAGTGTTCGCTCTACTGACTTTGATACCAAAATGAAGGAAGAAGGTAATCGTCTCGATCTGATGAATGGATTTGAGGTGGGATGGATCTTGCCTATATTTTTTACTAAAAGGGAAACACGATTCTACTTTTGATCAGGTCGTATGAAAATCCAGTATCTCCTCTACTCTATCTTTATTAAATTGCTTCCGTTGGCTGTTGCTCTGCTGGCACTTAAGGACAGAAAAGCTAAGCGATGGATAGCAGGTAGGAAAAACTGGAAGGCAAGGGTCAGCGAAATATCAACTCAGCTAAGTGGGCAACCGCTTTGGATACACGCTGCTTCAATGGGAGAATATCAAATGGCAATACCATTGATAACAAAATTCCTAAAAACTTATCCTGAGCGTTCCGTAGTTATTTCCTTTTTCTCACCCTCCGGATATGAAAATACGAAGGTTCCTGACAACTGCTACAAATTCTATTTGCCAGCTGATACCTGCAAAAATAACGAATACCTGTTAGAAAAGATAAACCCGGCTGCTTTGGTTTTTGTGAAATACGACCTTTGGTTCAGGTTAATTCAGCAAGTTAATGATAAAAATATACCGCTTATTTTACTTGGTTTTAATATTAGTATAAATAAATGGAATTCATGGTTTTATGGCGGTTTGGTTCAAGTATCACTTAATCAATTTGATTTGGTTACTGTTCTTGATGAAAATAAGTTGGATAGATTCGCTGAGGTGTGTAGTCCCGACAAAATAATGGCAGGCGGGGATTTGCGATACAGAAATGTTTTGGAACAAGTTATAAATACAAAAGCTCAGCCTATACTTGATAAATTCCGTAAGAAATACGCTCAGTTGATAGTATGTGGTAGTGTTTGGCCTGCTGACCTGGAAATACTTGCTCCTATTATTAATGAGCGTAAAGATATAGGTTGGATTGTCGCACCACATGAGATTGATGAGAAAAAAGTGAATCAATTGACCAAGGTGCTAAAAAGACCATTTGATCTCTATTCGGATTTGGTTTCAAGCGGCGGGGATGACCTAAAAGAAATTATCATACTCAATACTATTGGTGATCTTTTTCATTCCTACAGACAGGCTGACCTCGCTTATGTTGGTGGAGCTTTTGGAAGTGGACTGCACAATATACTTGAACCTGCTGCTTTTGGAAAACCCGTTCTTTTTGGTCCTAAAATCGACAAATTCCCGGAAGCATCATTTTTTATCAGTAAGCAAATCGGAGCCTCAATTAGTAATAATGATGACCTGGAAAAGATGATCAATCAATTTTTCAAGCAGGATTATTTTATACCAAAAAAAGAAATCCTCAAAATAATGTCCGACTCAGCTGATCAGACAGATTTTATTTATGACCGGATTTTTGGCTTGTTGTAGTTATTTGCTTTAAGCTTGTTGGATCGTATAAGTTTATAATTCTTGATTCAATTCCTCTTCTGCCTAAATGCTCTCCGCTGTTAAAAAAATCTATTCCAATCTAAAAATCCTCCCTGAAAATCCTTTCATTTCAACTGTATCCTTAGTAGAAAAAACACCCCCGTTTAAAACATCAGTTAAGCCATCAGGCGTAAATTCAATTTCATTGATATATCTCTCAAGCGATAATTTTTTTTCCTCATCTGAAAAATTGAGTAGTACTAGATAGGTTTCTTCCTCTGATAGCCTATAGAAAGCATAAACACCGGACTCCGGTATAAACTGAATCATACACCCATCCCCAAACGCTGGAATTTCCGTCCTGATGGAAATTAACTTTTGGACAAAGTCAAAAATTTCATTCTCCAAATCAGTTCTGCCATCTGCTGTAAACTTACTGACATCATCTTCTTTCCATCCCCCGGGAAAGCCTTCTCTGACCCAGCCATCCGGATTGGCACGGTTTTTCATGGCAATCTCAGTCCCATAGTATATCATGGGAATTCCCCTTGTTGTAAATAGTAAGGTTAATCCCGTTTTAAACTTGTCTATATCTTCATCTACTGCCGACAGGAAACGATCCAAATCGTGATTATCAACAAAGGTTACATGTGCATATGGGTTTTTATATAAGTGATCCTGTGCTAGCGTATAATAAATCCGCTCAACACCACGAGTCCACTCCTGTGGATTATTCAATGCCTCAAGTATGGCGTAGTATAATTGAAAATCTGTAAGCCCGTCAATGTAGGAATTAAAACGAGCAAAGGGATTGGTAGGGGTGGCAAAATAGGATTGAATCCCGGGTCCATGTACCCAGGTTTCGGAGAATATACCGATCTCCGGGTATTCGTTATATACCCTTTTTGCCAGATCAGCCATAAAATCCAGATCAGAGTAAGAATAGGTATCTATCCTCAGACCATTTAGCTTAAAATATTCAATATACCAGATGGTGTTTTGAATAAGGAAGTTGGCCATTATTTGATTCTTTTGATTTACATCCGGCATGTGGTTATCAAACCATCCTCGCTGATAGCGATCTAGATCTGAACTCGCTGCATATGGATCCATTAAAGTTGTGGAGCGATAAGTAGTGCGCGTAAATTCATCATGCCAATGGAAAAAATCTTCAGCCGGTAAATCTTTGAACATCCAATGATGGTCTCCGAAGTGGTTGTAAATAACATCGTGAACTATTTTGATGCCTCGTTCAGCTGCTTTTTCACTAAGTTCGCGATAACGTTCATTACTTCCTAAGCGCTTGTCCACCTCATAGTGATCCGTAATGGCATAACCGTGATAAGATTCATAGGGCTGATCATTCTCCATAACGGGATTTAACCACAGTGCTGTCACCCCTAGTTCCTCCAGATAATCCAGATGATCAATAACACCCTGTATATCCCCACCGTGACGGAAGAAAACTCTCCTACGGTCAATCCCCTGCTGATTCATATCGTCAAAACTGTCATTGGCATAGTCACCATTTGCAAATCGATCGGGCATGATGAGGTAAATTACATCAGAGGTATTCAGACCGGACAAATCTATATGGTGCTGACAACGATCTTTTAATTCATATTCTATAATCCGCTCATTTTCATCATTATGTATGGAGTTGAATATTATGGGGAATGACCCTGATTGTACGTTTTGTTCAATTTGCAAACGAAGAACGAGGTAATTTGGGTTTTCCAATCGAACAGTTTCCAACAGGCGTATTCCCTTAGCCTCAATTCTTGGTTTGAAGTGACCGATTCCTTCATCGTAGATAATCAGTTCGAGATTGGGATCTTTCATATCTGTCCACCAGAATGGTGGTTGGACTCTGCTATGACTGAAATCACCGGGCACCTTCGGTGTATGATGTGGAGACCTTTCTACTCCCGGAGGTAGGCGTCTCTCCTGCTCTTCTCTGCTGAGGTCTGACTTGGTAGTATATATCATTTCCTGAGCTACCGGCGAGTTTGCTATTATTAAAAAAAAGACCAATAATGAAAATCTACATAATGAATACATATTCGTGAATTCTGTTTTTTTAATTATAAATGTAAAACTCCATTAAGCCTCCGCAGTCACATGGTCCGGATCATCTACATCATCCACCAAAAATGTTAAGCCTGCTGCCAATATCCACGTCGCACCTCCAAGGACCAATGCAAAAATAGCTTGTCCTGAAAAAAGCGAACCAACAATCACGCCGAGTATGGAAGCAGCCAGAATTTGTGGAAGTACAATGAAAAAGTTAAAAATACCCATATAGGTACCCATCTTAGCTGCCGGCAAAGAACCTGCGAGTATAGCATAAGGCATGGACAAAATACTCGCCCACGCCAAGCCTACCCCTACCATGGATACCAAAATCCACATAGGGTCTGATACAAAATATATCGATATCAAACCTATCGCCCCGGCTACCAACGCAATGGCATGAGTGGTCTTCCTATTGGTATATCGCGCCATTACAGGAAGCAAAAAAGCCACCAATGCTGCAAAGCCATTGTAAATTGCAAAAGCTACACCTACCCAGTTGGCACCTTCGTTATATTCCCTTTCAACTCGCTGCAAATTACCACGCAAAGATTCCGAAATGTCCGCTCTACCTTCTTGCATGAAAAAATTTACTACTCTCATACTTGCTGAAACTTCCATCGATCCACTTTGTAATTCTTCTCTGAATCCCACTATATCTCTACTTACCCCGGCTAAACGACCGTACCATTCTGCTTCGGTTTGTTCTTCAAGTTGAACCAGATGGTTTTCCATCTCAGACACCTCTGCCTCGCCAATTCCCATATCATAGATATGCGCTGTAACGGCGGCTGTAGTGTAAATCCACATAGCAAAAAGGGCAAACCAGGAGAAAAACTGGACCACGGCGAGTTGTTTCATGGTTTTGGGCATGAGATAAAGGTCGTTGGAGACTACCACCAGGCCATTTTTACTTCCAGATTTTTGCATCCATATGGTGAATAGAAGCAATAAACCTACAGATAAAATTCCAATAGTAAGAATGTACAATTCCTGCTCCAAATCAAATAAGTAAACCATTGCAGTGGTTATTAAACCTGCTAAAATGATAAAAGGACTATGTTTTGATTTTGCCTTTACCAATTGTTCTGTGGGGACATCTTCTCTTGTTTTTTTACTATTGACTCCCAAACGGTCTTGTTCAGCTTCTTCAAAGTCTTTTAATTCTTCAGGACTGTATTCTTTGGTACTGTAAACAGTCCACAAAACAGACAAAAAGAAAATAATACCCCCGATATAAAAGGAATACTTAACAGAATCGGGTATCATGCCCTCCGGAGCTGTATTGCTGATATTAAAAACCTCCGTCATAAGGTAGGGAAGGAAAGAGCCAACAAAGGCAGCTATACCGATGAAAAAAGATTGCATAGCGAAGCCTTTCGTACGTTGCTCAGAGGGAAGCATATCACCGACGAAAGCACGAAATGGCTCCATGGTAATATTTATGGATGCATCTAAAATCCAAAGCATTCCGGCGGCTACCCAAAGTACAGGTGAATTGGGCATGATAAACAAAGCCGCAGATGCCAGGATAGCTCCAAGCAAGAAATAAGGCCTTCGTCTACCCAGCTTATTCCAGGTATTATCACTCAGGTAGCCTACAATTGGTTGTACAATCAAACCGGTAACCGGTGCTGCTATCCATAAAATAGGAATGAGTGCGATATCCGCTCCAAGAGTTTCAAAAATCCGGCTGACATTGGCATTTTGAAGGGCAAAACCGAATTGAATTCCCAGAAATCCAAAACTCATATTCCAGATTTGCCAAAAAGATAGGCGGGGTTTACGTGCCATAGTTTAAGTTTTTAATTGTTAACCCAAACGGTGAATGAATTTGGACTTACTGATAATATATCCCCCTCATGCAAATGTGCTCTTTCTCCACTAAAAAATTCTGTGGTAGTATGCACATCAAGTGGGAATTCAACTTGTTGTGCTTCAGTATCGAGATTGAGTATAACAACCACTGTATTAAAGTCACCCTCTCTGCTGTAAACAAGTACATTTTCAGGTGAATCAAAGAAGGTCAATTCACCCCCAAATGGTGCATTCCAAAGTGCGTTATTTTCTTTTTTCAACTGTATAAGTCGAGTATATAATTCCGCATTGACAAACTCCCCCCAGGGAACTTCTGATTTTTCAAAAAAGGGCAATCTAAAATCCAATCCGGCTTCTTGTCCTGTGTAGATCAGGGGTATTCCTGGAAAAGTAAAATTGAAAACCGCCATCGCATCGGCATTGGCGCCCATTCTCTCTTCTATCGTGCCATTCCAACTATTTTCATCATGATTATCAATAAAAACCATCCTTAAGGCATTCGAGGGGAATGTCTCCTTTTCTTTTTCCCAATATTCAATCAGGTCTTCAGCATTGGCTTCGTTTTGCGCCAAACGATTCATAATATGGTGCAATTCCCAGGCATAGGAGGCATGGAAACCAAGATCGTGATGAGTTGGGTCTTCCCACTCAGCAAGCCAGAATAAATCTCTCATATTATTGAGTTCATCAATAGCTACCTCCCAGAAATCATTCGGTACAAAACCGGCTACATCACATCTAAATCCATCAACATTAAATTCAGTCACCCAATACGCCATAGCCTCAATCATGGCTTTACGCATTTCAGGATTATCATAGTCCAATTGTATGACATCTGACCAATCGGTATCCGGGGGATAAATAAACTCACCGTTTTCTCTGACGTAAAATTCAGGATTCGTTTCTGTCCATACAGCATCCCATGAAGTGTGATTAGGGACCCAGTCCAGAATTAGCAACATACCCAATTCATGTGCTGCTGTGACCAATTCCCTGAAATCATCTTCATCACCAAACTCGGGATTAATGCCTTTGTAATCTTTTATGGAGTAATAAGAGCCCAGCTCACCTTTTCTGTTCTTCTCCCCTATTGGATGAATAGGCATCAGCCAGACAATATCCACGCCCATTTCTCTTAATCTTGGCAGATGCTCTCTAAATGCATCAAACGTACCTTCCGGAGTAAATTGTCGAACATTGACTTCATAAATGACCCCTTTTCTCAAAGCGAGTTCCATATCAGGGCCCTCATGAGTTATCTCTTCTACAGCTTTTTGATCTGAATCTCCACATGAGCTAAGCATAAGCAACACAAAAAATAATACTGAAATGTTTTTCATAATTTTTTCTATAGTTAATCAATAAATATCAATTCGAAACCCCTTGCCGGTATTTCTAAGGGTTGACCAGGGTCATGTTCAATTCCATGTTTAGAAAAAAGCGTTAAACGCTGACTGTTATTATCAAAATCAATGGTTTCCGGGTCAAAGATTAAACTTTCTTCGGAAGAATTCAAGATAAGTATGCTGCGGTTGCCAAAATAATTTCGAGAACCTATGAATATATCCTCATCAGCTTGATGGATGATAAAATTACCATAAATCAACTCCATTCGATTGCTTCTGACATCTCCGAGTTGAGCGACCATATCCCTCAATTGCATTTGTTCATCAGTTAGACCCTCAAAAATCATCATTCGGCGATTATCCGGATCATTACCCCCGGGCATTCCGATTTCATCTCCGTAATACATTACCGGTATGCCGGGGATAAAGTAATTTAAGGCGTGAATCATGCCTACTTTTTGAAAACCCTCCTCAGTCATGGCGTTTATTTCGCGCGTCCAACCTGCAAGCTTGGTATCCTCATCAAAAGCTACTTCAGCTGTTGAAAGAGACATGATCCTGGGTTTATCCTGATTACCACTCATGTTTCCCATAAGGTGATTGGTACCGTAATAAGCCCTGCTTTGTCTGAGTCTTGAAGCCAGAGTTTCAAAAGAAAACTCATCTCTGATGATAGAATTCAACACAGCATCGTAAACATTGAAATCAAATTGTGCATCCAACATACCGGGACCGATGTAGGAACTGATTAATTCCGGTGTACCGTAGGTTTCGCCTATCTGAAGGTAGGACTGACCGGTTTCAGCAGAGAGTTGCTTAATTTTTTGGGTAAGCATCCTCCAGAAATATAGATCTACGTGCTTGGTAGCATCATGACGGAATCCATGCACTCCGTATTCTTCTAACCAGTAGATGGCCGACTCAGAAACTACATCTGCTACTTCGTGAATACTCAAATCCATAGTCGGCATGAAAGTATCGAACCAGGTAGTCAGTCTGTGGTCATCCCATCGCTCAGTATTCAGGCTGCCATCGGGAAGGTAGAGATCGGTAAAAAAGTCACTGCCTTTGTTTTCTTGATAAAAGGGATGTTCCTCATGTACGTGATTGGCTACCAAATCGAGTAGTATAGAAAATTCTTTTTCTCCGGCAAGTTCTACCATCCTGTGCAGGTCAGCAGGCACTCCAAAGCGGTAATCGATATCAGTAAAAGAAATCGGCCAATAACCGTGATAACCGGAAAATTTACTCTGTACTCCGCCTTTATCCCAAAAGCCATAGGCGCCCTCCGGATTTTGGACTATAGGGGACATCCATATGGAGTTGAAATTCAGGTCCGAAAAATACCCATCAGCAAGTTTTTTATTGATTCCCTCGAGATCACCTCCAAAATGATTGGCAATAGGGAGAATACGTGGGTCGTCAACAGGCTGATCGTTATCGGGATTGGCGTTATAAAAACGATCGACCATCATAAAATACATAATGGTTCGGTGCCAGTCCTCAACGCTTAATTGCCCGGCATCTAAGACCACTTTTCCATTTTTTACAGGAATCTTAAGATCCGGACCATAGTGATCAGTTTGCACTGCCTGAACCAATACAAAACCTGAAAAATCAGGAAACGGACTGAGTAACTCAACTAAGTTAACACAATCGGCTTCCCCCACTTTATAATCAAGATGACGGCTACCCAGTAAGATTTTCATATCACTAAATGAGGGATCAAACTCAATGCAAGGTATTCCTTCCGAATTCATTTTAGTGAAAAGATGGGGCAGACGCATTTCATCTATTTCCTCGATAAACAACTTACTGTTAAAACCGCCCATTCCATTGTCGAGACTGTCGGGATTAGCAGGATCGAGGATTCGTTCACCATTAATCTCAAATTGATAACCATAAAGACCGGGATTCAGCCAGAATTCAGCTCTCCAGATACCTTCTTCATCTCTTTCCATTTTTCCCTCAGCGGGATTCCAGCTGTTGATGTCACCTACTACTGAAACTGTTTCTATATTTTTACCTTGAGATTCAAAGGAAAAGCCGGCCAGCACTTTTTCTGATCTTTTTAGCAAAAAATCGACCGTTATCCCATTGTAATCCAAGCTGAGTACTTCAAGGGGATTCAGATCGCCCTTAACTGTGAGCCTTAAAATGGAATGATTCTCAATTTCACAAATCAGACCAGAGGGACAATCTTTTACCAAAACTACATCTGTTTTATTAAAAAAATCTGCAAGTACCAGCTCAGTCGTCTCAGGCTGCAACTTAATGGATATAGGATCGGAAAAAAGAATCTGCTCTTTGGTAGGTTCCATCTTACAGGATATAAAAAAAACAAAAATAGCGAAAACCAGAATATAGTACTTTTTCATCTTTTATCTGCTTTATCTGTGCTTTAAGTAATCGACTTCAAGTTGTTGTTTTTCAGCTACTTCAGTGGATTCTCCATAAACTGAGATCGAAACTGCATTTCCCTTCAGATTTTTAACAACCACCTTTTGCTTATCAAAGTAAATCTCTATATTGGCCGATCTGAAGAAGACATTGAATTTACAACTATCCCAATGATCAGGTAAAAGGGGATTGAATATCAGTTTTCCATCTTCCACCCGCATCCCGCCAAATCCTTTAACCACCGACATCCATGTGCCTGCCATACTCGTTATGTGGAGGCCTTCAGCTACCTCATTGTTATAGTCATCCAGATCCAGTCGGCTCGTACGCAGGTAAAGTTCATAAGCTTTTTGGGGTCGGTTAATCGTTGCTGCCTGTATTACGTGTACGCAAGGAGATAAAGAAGACTCGTGAACGGTATAGGGTTCGTAAAAATCAAAATGTCGTTCTAACTCCTCTTTGGTAAATTCATGTTCAAAAAAGTAAAAACCCTGCAGGGTATCAGCCTGCTTGATATAAACCGAACGCAAAATTCTATCCCAGGACCAGTGCTGATTGATGGGTCTTTGTTCCTTTGGAAGTTCCGATGTCGGAATCATCTCTTTATCCAGAAATCCTTCCTGTTGGAGAAAAACATTTTTTGACTCATCGAATGGCATATACATATTAGATTGGATGTCCTGCCATCGTTCGATTTCCTGCTCGGTAAACTTTGTTTTTTTACAAATATCCTTGTAGTGCTCAGGGAAATCCTTTTTTACTAAATCAATAATCTCCTGTGTATATCTAAAACACCAAAGTGCTCCATAATTGGTGTACCAGTTGTTGTTGATGTTGTTTTCATACTCATTCGGACCGGTTACCCCGAGCATAACGTATTGCTTTTTATGTTCAGAAAAAGTGATGCGTTGAGACCAGAAACGGCTGATGGCTATAAGTACTTCCAGCCCATATTTTGGAAGGTACTCCACATCATCCGTATATCGGACGTAATCAAAAATAGCATATGCAATTGCGGTATTCCTATGAATTTCTTCAAAGGTAATTTCCCATTCATTATGGCATTCCTCACCATTCATGGTAACCATGGGATAGAGTGCAGCACCCTTTGAAAACCCAAGCTTTTCAGCATTCTCAATGGCTTTTTGAAGGTGGTTGTAGCGATATTTGACCAGATTTCGAGCTACTTCGGGATCTGCGCTACACAGATAAAAGGGCAAGCAGTAGGCCTCTGTATCCCAGTAAGTACTTCCCCCGTATTTTTCCCCTGTAAAACCCTTTGGCCCGATATTCAATCTCGGATCCTCGCCGGTATAAGTTTGATGGAGATGAAAAATATTAAATCGAATCCCTTGTTGCGCAGCGACATCTCCGTCAATTTGAATATCGTGTTTGTCCCACATGCCATGCCAAACCGACACATGTTCTTCCATCAGTTTTTCAAATCCAGCACTCTTGGCTTTTTTCAACAAATCCTCCGATAAGGCTTTAAAATCCTCATCCGGATAATTAAAATTGGAGACAATCGCAGCGTATTTGTTAATCTGAACCACTTCTCCTTCCTTTACGGAAATATTGGATTGTTGCGCGATAAACTTTTTCCTTTCTGAGGGCAAAACCGATAATTGAAGCCTCTCCCCCATTTTACTAATTTCATAATGCATGGTAGCTCGTACCCGAAAATCCAATTTTTTTGTTTTTGCCTCCACATAAGGGAATTCCGAATTAGAATCCTTATCCGTTTCCTGCCAAAATTTTTCTTCGTAGTTGGAATCTTCATTGATTACATCAAAATCAAGATAGGGAATCAAGCTGATCTCTCCCGAAAAATTCAGTGCTTCAATACGATACTGCACAGCCCCAATGTCTTTTCTATGCATGGAACAAAATCGGGTGGACTTAATCTTTACTTTTTCTCCGCTTTTGAGCTTCATTGTGCATTCCCGTCGAAGCAGACCTGATTTCATATCCAGTTCACGATAAAAGTCGTAAATCTTGCAATCGTTGATATCCAGTTCTTTTCCATTGATCACTATCCTTATTCCGATCCAGTTAACCGAATTGATAACCTTGGCAAAGTATTCCGGATAACCATTTTTCCACCAGCCTACGCGAGTTTTATCTGGAAAATAGACCCCTGCGAGATAACTTCCCTGCAAACTATCTCCGGTGTACGATTCTTCAAAGTTTGCCCTTTGTCCCATGCGCCCGTTCCCGATACTGAATACGGACTCGGAAGCCCTGTTCATTCTAGGATCAAATCCCTTTTCAATGATTTTCCAATTATCTTTTAGAAAATAATCTATCATAAGTTTTAATTTAAGTCTTTAAATTTTTATTCATTATTGATATTGACTGTTGACTATTGACTGTTGACTATTGACTGTTGACTATTGACTGTTGACTATTGATCTCGTCAGTCCACTCCATTTCATTCCGCGTTCTTACGAGACAGGCTTTATATCTCGTCAGTCCACTCCATTTCATTCCGCGTTCTTACGAGACAGGCTTTATATC
>RECS01000170.1 GCA_007693915.1 Saprospirales bacterium
GGTGAAACCACAACCTGACCATTATTCGCCAACCATGGAGCATCATCAAATGGTAAGTCCACAAAACTTGCTTGATTAGTGATAATTACATCAATTCCATTTGGTCCGATCCTAATGGATTCATAATTTCTCAAATGTGGAGCCGGTGGCACAATCAGCCACCAATAATTTGGCTCAATATCCCTAACAGCTGTAAAACTTCCATTAGATGTCATTTGGTTTAGGATGATTTCTGAAGAAACGACCTCATATCCATTTTTGCCTTCATTCTCAATAACTTTAGTCAATCGAACATCAAAATTTACTATTCCATATGGTTCCTCCCATTCAGTATTATGGGTAAGTTCAAGACGGGAGTGGATAAGAAAAAACATTGAATCTTTATCGTCCATGGGCAACATTATCATGCTTTGCGCCAATTGTGGATAATATTCAGTTAAATGACCTCGGCAATACTGCTCAAAGATTGTCCCGGTATTCAACTGCTCTCCACCTGGAATAATATTACCTTCACTATTGTACAATCTGCATCCGCTGGAATAAAACAGCAATTCACCATGAGAATTGGCAAATGACATGGTATTTGAACTACCAGTACTTCCTCTTAGTTGAGTTCTAATTGTGTCAGGTGGATGATTGTGAAAAGAAATCAGGTTCATTGCAAAGGGTGAATTTGGATCATTTTCTCCTATAGGATCATTATTGTAACCAATCAACCACTCATAGTCATATTTAAGTTGGGCATTAAGTGGTACCAACTGAATTAAAAACATGCACACCATTAATAAGGCAGGGAGCAACTGCCCCCTGCATGATTTTCTAATTATCCTACCCATTATTCCTGTACTTTTATAAATGGAACCACTGTATCTTTAACATCCTCTCCTTTAAACTGAAGATAATAATTTACAATGGAAATTGCATTTTCTGGTGTCGAGCAAAATGGTTTCGAAAGAATATTACTATTAATTTCTTTAGAAATAGTTGCAGATGATGGGTGCCAATCAATTGGAACTTGTGCATTTAGTGTGCTCATAAAAACTCCTAATAGAAAAAATGAGCTAAATAAATAAGACTTTAGGGTCGCCCCCCCCCGAAAATACGGAGGAAATTTGGGTTTTTTTTAAATTTTCCCATGATTAATGTTTTTGTGGGTTAAAAAATAAAATAAAAAAAATGTATTCTTGTCAGATAATCGCGCAACGAAAGTCGATGGGAAAATCTAAAATCTCAAAGTATGGGGCTAAGCTATACCATTTTTTTTAATTGACCAAATTTTTCTGCATTTACCCTTAAAATTTAACATTTGGGTCATCGGATTTTAATATGACCCCAACAAAAAAAATAGATGCAATTAGTTTACAGGTAGAATAGTTTGAAAACAGGGGTTTTTGATTGCTTTATTTTATTTGTGTTGCGAATTACAAACCCTGTCAAGTAGATTAATGAGAATGCATCCAAATAATTTGAACTGAGCAACTTGTAGTGTACCTGATTCGACTCCACTTCTATCCACCAACAAGATAAAAAAACACTTTCACGTTCGGAAGTTGGATGTTGGTGAGCAGTGGAGAACCAAACCAAAATGAAAAAAATTCCGGTATCTGAAATCATCAATCAGAACCTCACACCCCTTTTGTTAAAGCACTGTTAATCAAAAACTGAAATAAGTGCAAATTACACCCAAAACTGTTTAGAAAGTGAACCATAAAAAACGTACCAACTATGAAACAATTTGCAGGATTTGTTATTTCAGGAATTATCGGTGGAATGATTGTTTTTGGAGGAATTCAGATGACCAAAAGTGATTACACACCGGCAATTGAACAATCTGCTATGGAACTCCCGGCAAGGACTGTTGCCACAAATGAGATGATCTCAATGAGAGTGCCTGTGTCCTTTGCGGATGCTGCAGAAAAGGCTACACCAGCGGTGGTGCATATACGCGCCAGAGAGAGTGAGGAAACTGCGAGAAACCGAATGCAGCAAAGACAACGACAAGATCCCTTTTACCGCTTTTTCCAACCTGATGACCTCTTCGATAACTTTTTCAGGTTTGAAGGCAATCCCTTTGGTAGGGGAATGGACAATCCCGAGTTTTTCAGGAGAAGAGGCTCCGGCTCCGGGGTGATAGTTTCCCCCGATGGCTATGTGGTCACCAACAACCACGTCATCCGCTTTGCTGATGAAGTAACCGTAACGCTTAATGACAACAGGGTTTTTAATGCGGAAGTAGTTGGCAGAGATGAGACTACAGATTTGGCTGTTCTTAAAATTGAGGGCAGCAACCTACCAACTCTGAAATTTGCCGATTCAGATAAAAGTAGAGTTGGTGATTGGGTCCTTGCAGTGGGCAACCCATTTGACTACCTCACTTCAACCGTTACTGCGGGCATCATTTCAGCTAAAGGTAGAAATTTGAATATAATTGATTCAGAAGGCAGTATTGAGTCTTTTATCCAAACGGACGCGGCAGTTAATCCCGGCAACAGCGGTGGAGCACTGGTCGACGACTTGGGCAGACTCCTTGGTATTAACACCGCCATAGCTACTCCTACAGGAGCCTATGCAGGCTACTCTTTTGCCATACCTATCAACCTCGTAGCTAAAATTGTAGATGACATCATTGAGTTCGGATACTACAGAAGGGCTTTTCTCGGTATCACTATTTCTGAAATGGATGCTAAACTTGCTGATGAAATAGGGGTAAATATCACCACCGGAGCGCTTATAGTAGAGGTGCAGGAAAACAGCTCTGCTGAAAAAGCAGGACTCCGACCAAACGACATCATTATTTCAGTAAATGACTCAGATATCAACAATGCATCGCAATTACAAGCGGCAATCGGAGCATCAAGAGTGGGTGATAACTTAATGATAAATGTTTCACGGAATGGCAGAATAATAAGCGTACCGGTTACGTTAATTGAATAACTGGAAACTGATTTTTCATAAATTTCTTTTTCATAGTGGAGTGAGTGGCATTTTCTAACTGGAAGGAAGATGCCACTTTTTTTTATCTCGGAAATTCAATCAATTTAAGCTTCGAAGGTTTTGAATCAACTATAGTTAACAATATACAGGTTCTGAATTGGTGAAACCCATGTTTGCCTATAGCGCCGGGATTGATATGCAGTAAATTATACTTTTTTACTTTTTCTACGAGACATATATGTGAGTGACCGCACACGAAAATATCCGGATTGTATTCTTCTATCAGTTTCCGGCTTTTGGCATTGTATCTACCGGGTCTGCCTGCAATGTGTATCATAAGAACCTTTAAGCCTTCCACTTCAAAAAACAAGTACTCCGGAAATTCTGCTCGTATCTCAGTTCCATCAATATTGCCGTATACAGCCCTGAGTGGTGCACGCAACTTCAGTGCATCAGTTACCTCTGGCTTTCCAATATCACCGGCATGCCATATTTCATCGACCTTGGCATCTATTTCATCCCAATAGTCTTCTCCAGTGTAGGAATGACTGTCTGAGAGAATGAGGATGTTGTATATTTTTTGGTGCTTCTTCATCTGATGATTTATAAAAACAAAAAGCTAAATTAAAAATAACTCTATCAGATTCACCCTTATATCTAAAAAACGTTAAAACAATCCCGCTTTAGATAAATCCTATTAAATTTGTGGTTTGTAAACAAATCAAATACAAGCGGAGCGTGAGTATACTTATTTTTCTAATTGTTTATTACCTGCTGTTGAGCATCAGCCTCTTCATGATTTTTCCCAAGTGCGGAGAAAAAGCTGTTTATGGTCTTATCCCGGGATATAATTTTGTGATATGGGCAAAAATAGTCGGACGAAAGCCTTTGCATGCATTGTGGTTGTTGGTCCCTATTGTCAGTTTTTTCATTTACTTCGGTCTTGTTATTGATCTTGCCCGCTCCTTCAATCGCCTAACTTTTCTGGACTCAACCTTGGCTGTCCTTTTTGCTCCCATTTATTTTATGTTTTTGGCAAAAAGTGAGCAAGAGCAATATGTAGGACCCACGGTAATCCTGGAAAGGGAATACAAAGAAAAAATACAACAAGTAGAGAAGGAAAAGAACGAATATCAGCTAAAAAAACTTCACGCTAAAAATCCCTACAAAAAATCAAGTGGCAGAGAATGGGCTGAGGCAGCAGTTTTTTCCATCTTTGTAGCAGCTTTTATCAGGATGTTTATGGTAGAGGCATTTACCATCCCAACCTCCTCCATGGAGGGTTCTCTTCTGGTAGGTGATTACCTTTTTGTAAGTAAAATGAGCTATGGCGTGCGTATGCCACAAACGGTAATTCAGGTGCCATTGCTTCACAACAGGATACCATTTATCAATCGGGAATCCTATTTAAAAAACCCGCAACTACCCTACCGCCGGTTTTTTCAAAGAAATGAAGTACAAGCAGGTGATCTTGTAGTTTTTAACTGGCCCGCAGGTGATAGTATTTACTTAACACCAACTCGCTCGTGGAGTGTCGACCAAGTAAGACGCATGCCAAGTGAACATCAGGCTAATTTTCGTGGTCAAAAAATTATTTCCAGACCAATGGACAAAACTGACTTTTACATAAAAAGATGTGTTGCAGGACCGGGTAGTATTTTTGAACTAAGAGATGGCAATGTTTTTATTGACGGAGAACCCTTTGATGAGCCCAAAGACATTCAATTCAGATATGAGGTAATAAGTAATGCACCTATATCTACCAATACCTTTAACCGACTAGATATCAATATCCTCAGTGATTATATACCTAGAAAAAAGGCATTTCACCTCAATCAAAAGCAAGTAGAGGGACTTAGAACTTTGGATGATGGAATAATGGTAAACCGCCTTAGACCAACCCCGGAATCACCTTACCATCTATTCCCACACGACCCTGAGAACTTCCCAGGGTTCACTTGGGATGACTATGGACCTATTCCCATTCCGGGGAGAGGCGAAACTGTACAAATAGACCACAGCAATATCGCATTGTATCGAAGAATAATTAATGTTTACGAAGACAACGATCTGGATGTCAGAGCTGACGGAATCTACATCAATGGCGAATTGGCTACGGAATATACTTTTCAGCAAAACTACTACTGGATGGTGGGTGACAATCGTCATAATTCAGAGGATTCACGAGTATGGGGATATGTCCCTGAAGACCATGTAGTCGGCAAACCCCTCTTTATATTTTTCAGCACCAGAAATGCCAATATGAGAGATGGCATTCGATGGAATAGAGTTTTCAAATCAGCTAAAGGAATTTAAAAAAGATGAAGCCATTGAATCTTGTTATACTTCTTTTTCCAAAGTTCGCAATGGGCTTGATTTTGCTTTTTTCTCTACTTTCTTTACAAACAACTATTACGACTGCGCACGCTCAACCTCCGGCCTCCTCCATTTGGACAGTGGAGTTTTCACTTGATGAAAGTTCACCTAAAACAGTTGATAATTATCGGTTTCTTAGCAATTTCAATAAAGGCGGGTATAACAATCAAGTTTGGTTTACAGCTGAAAAGACATTACTTTTCAGCGCAGCAAAAATTATAAATACCAATATTTACAAGGCTGATCTGACTAAAGGTTCCCTTAGACAAATTACCGATACAGAGGAATCTGAGTTCAGCCCACAACTGGTAAAAGAAGGAAGGTACTACAATTGGATCAGACTAGAAAAAGACGGCACTCAGAGACTTTGGCAAGCTCCTGCAGATCACTCCAATAATGGGTTTCCTGTTACACCGATTGACTTGAAGGTGGGCTACTATCAACGGATAGACGATGCTGTTGTAGCGCTTTTTGTACTTAGAGAAAACCATAATGAATTAGTTTTGCTGGATTTAAATACTGAGCGGGAAAAATTCCTCGCAAGAAATCCAGGAAGAAGTCTTCAGCTGGGAGATGATGGATTGTTGTACTACACCATCCAAAGATCCCAAAATAACTTTATCCTTTATTCTTATGACCACAATAGTGGAAACAGTCAGATGTTGGTTCGACTACCTGCCGGAAGTACAGGGGACATCAGTATTGGACCCGATGGCTATATACTGACTTTTTCGGGAGAGTATCTTCTTGGCTTTCGTCCTGAAGTTGATTCGAGTTGGAGGAATCTAATTCGCCTCAAAGGCATGGAAAATAAAACATTAAGCAGGCTTAGTTATAACGGTAATGGGATTCTTGCATTTGTTCTTGAAGAAAATTGATAAACATGGTCTCTTCCACTAAGATAATGAGCCTGTTAATTGTTTTGTGGTTTTGCCTGCACTCACCTGTTCTTTTTTCACAAGATTACTATCAATATATGTCTGAAAAAAGAGCTGCTACCATCGAAAGTCTCTGGAAATCAGAGCGTCAACCCATAATGGTGGAAGATACCATCTACCTGCAGTATTTTCCCATAGATGAAAGTTTTCGATTATCATGCAGATTAGAATTTTCCGAAAATCCCGAACCTTTCGACATTGCCACCTATAGCGGACAGTTGCGCTCCTACATTCTCTGGGCAACCGCTCATGCTGAGCTAAATGGACAAACAATCAGTCTACAGCTTTATCAAAATCACGAACAATTACTCGAAGGTAATTTTACCGATTATCTCTTTTTGCCGTTCAAGGACTACACCAATGGAGAACTCTCCTATGGGGGAGGCAGGTACATGAACCTGAGTATCGATCAGATCGAACAGGAGGGGTGTATTTTAGACTTCAATACAGCCTACAACCCATGGTGTGCCTACAGAGACGGCTTCCACTGCCCCATCCCACCTCGTGCAAATCATCTTGAACTTGAAATCAGGGCTGGGGAGAAAGATTTTATTAAATATTGAGTTTATATAATTCTAATAGCAATTATCTGAATATGCCAAATAGTAAACCTTAGACTAGTTTTTAATCCTTAATGCAACGGACAGAGAAACCCCTAGCTCGCTCACTAATATTCATGCTGGCATTTTCATCAATTTCAAAGAAAAGGAGGCGGCGCGAAACGGTGCCACTAAACGTGCTACTCCAATATAATCCGGAGTTAATGATAACCGATCCATTAGTGGGACTACGGTTGCCCGCCATAGGCATTTTGAGCGGTGAGGCAAAAGCGCCTGCTGCATTGTTAGAACTATTAATTTGAGGATCTACCCAACTTAAGCGCTCTTCATTCAACTCGGAATCGGTAGGTAAGCGAAAACCATCAGGGCAGGGATTGTTTACACCATTCACCCCCTGCCATAAATTGGATTCTTGCGGATCTCGCCAATCCATTGGTCCAGTTAGTGAAAGAATAAAATCCCCATGCCCGGGCTGATCGCCACTACTCAATGTCGTTGTAGTGCTTGAGTTTCTGCACTGATGACCATCAGCAAAACGTCCCCATTGATAAAGATCGCCATAAGCATCTTCATCATCACTGGATGTTGCTACCTGACTGGCTCCAAGGTTTCTATCCATCTAAACATCCCCGGTTACAGGATTGACAACCTCAACTATCTCTGTAGGGTCTCCACAGTGTACGAATCCGGTAGGCCAAACACCCTCACTTTCGTCTACCTCAATCCACAAACCGGGACTGAATAAAGTATAGGTAATTCCATTTATACTAATGTCTGACTGTGCATTCACAAACGTAAACATCATTAAAGACGACAAGCTGAGTAATATTATCTTTTTCATAAAATGTTTGATTTGAAATATTATTCACTGGCAAAATACATCACAAAAAAAAATAAAAGTTGAATGCCAACATTGATTTTGAAGACAAATTTAATGCCATTTTGTAAAAAACTAAAAATGTTTTAAATGTTTATTTATATAAATATCCTTTCTGTCCTATTGGCTGAAGAAGGTTCCAAAATACTCTCCGACTTAATAAAGTACTTATGGAAGGCTAGTTAAAAAAAAGTGTTAAACACTTTTTTTTAACACTCTCACCCTTTGATTGAGTTGAAGCTACGCTTTATTAAACATAGCTCACTGCATCGATGGGCATCGCTTTTCATGCTTTCAAACTTTTTAAATTTTCAAACTTTTCAGACTTAAGTTGCATTAGTATTCCTAAAAGAATTAAAATGTCCTTACAGGAAATCCTCACCACCACCACCGACCAAATGGGTCGCTCCGTAAAGCTACCTTTTTCACCAAAAAAGATCATCTGCCTGGTGCCCTCCATATCAGAACTATTGTGGGATCTGGGGCTGGAAGAAGAGTTGATTGGCATCACTAAATTTTGTATTCATCCAAAAGAAATGTTTAAGACCAAAACAAGAGTGGGAGGGACCAAAAATATTCATTTTGATCGCATTGAGAAGTTAAAGCCGGATCTCATTATTGGCAACAAAGAAGAGAACACTAAAGAAATGATTGAAGAGTTGGAAAAAACTTATCCGGTTTGGATGACCGATGTCAACACCTTTGAAGAAAGCATAAGCATGATTGAGCAAATCGGTAAAATTTGTAATCGCAATGAAAATGCACAAGAAATTTCCAGCAGGCTAAAATCCTTAAAAAACTCATTTGAACAAACCCTTTCAGTTTCAAAGCCGTCTTCTAAGGTACTCTATCTGATTTGGAAAAAGCCATGGATGGCAGTTGGAAAAAACACTTTTATAGACGAAATGTTAAAATTAGCGGGTTTCGAGAATGCGCTTGAAAATGTAGACAGATATCCCGAATTGACAGAGGAGGACTTCAAAAATCTGGATGTAGATTATGTATTTTTATCCTCGGAGCCCTATCCTTTCAAGGAAAAGCACCTAGAAGAAGTTGAAGCCTTAACGTATAGTAGCAAAGCAATTTTGGTTGATGGAGAGTTATTCTCATGGTATGGCAGCAGGCTGCTGAAGTCATTTCCTTATTTTAACAATCTCCGACAGCAATTATCGTTTTAAATCCGTAATTCGAAAAAGTAAAATAATGACAGGAAAACCTTTTACTCTCACCACGCTTATATTTTTTTTAATTGGCCATTCAATTTTCGCACAACAACAATTTTTTTCTGAACCGGATAGAGCAGCCGGCAAATTCATTATCTCGCTAACTACAAAAACATTCGCTTCGGACTGGACTGATGAATTTAACGACATCTATGCTCCACTTGAACTTGAGCATAAAAAAGTTTTATCTACAACCCTTAACGCACATTTACTTACCATAAAAACCAATCCCGAAAACCTGTCGGATAATGCGATCATTGAAAAACTGCATACAGTTAGGGGCATAAGGCATGCCGGACCTGACCGATATGCGGATTACCGGCAAACAGAGCCTGATGATCCGCTTTATATCGACCAATGGCATTTGCAGCAAATCATGGCACCTGAAGCCTGGGAATTGACAAAAGGTGGTACCACAGCATTGGGAGACACCGTAGTCATTGCCATTCTAGACAGTGGAATAAAATTGGACCATCCTGATCTAGAAGCAAATATTTGGAGAAATCGAGCTGAAATACCCGGATCTGGAATGGACGATGATGGCAATGGTTATATAGACGACTATTACGGATTAAATGTCATCACCGGAGATGATCAGCACAATGTCTCAGCACATGGGACGGAAGTAGCTGGAGCTGCCGGAGCAATCACCAACAATGGGGAAGGAGTCAGTGCACCACTTTGGGAAAGTCAATTGATGATATTGTCTAATTCTACTGGCAGATGGAGAGAAAGCCAAACAGTGGAAGCACTAGATTACGCCTTAAATCAAAGAAGAAGATACAATCAATCCAACGGTGCAGAAGGAGCATTCGTTGTCAGTGCAAACCTATCCTTTGGTTGGAATTTCGGAGTGCCTGATTCTTTTCCAATTTTATGTGAAATGTTCAATGTTATAGGCATGGAGGGAATAATTGGTGTTTCTGCTGTTACCAATACCAATATCAATGTAGATACCTTTGGCGACATTCCTACCCTTTGTCCAAGTCCCTTTTTGCTGGCTGTAACGAGTTCTAACCGTGATGACCAACTTGACGACAGGGGTTCCGGTAAAATTAATGTTGATTTAGCAGCCCCCGGGCGTCAGATCTGGACAACTACCATAACTCAAAACGAATATTTTGCACCCTCGGGCACATCGCTTGCAGCACCCCTTGTAGCAGCGGCAGTTGCTTTGCTTTACTCTGTTGATTGTCTTCCCTTCGCTGAAATTGCCAAGACCAATCCCGCTGAGGCTGCCGCCATTGTCAAAAAAGCCATTCTGGATGGTGTGGATGTCAATGAAAACCTTCAGGAATTCACCGCTTCAGGAGGGCGGCTTAATTTATTCAATAGTTTGCTCAGTCTTTCCAATTGCGAAACTGATTTTGACGATCTAGCAATAGTCAATGCCTGGCCCAATCCATTTTTTGATGAATTGAATATAGAATTTCGTACACCCGATTTAGAAAAATACGAGATTCAGATCATTGATATGCTGGGTAGAAATGTCCTAAACACCCCTTTGACTACCCTCCCCTTTTCTGAGTCAATAATCCAATTAGATTTGAGTCAACTACCAGTGGGTATGTATTTGTTGTTTATTCCTCAAACGGAGGGCAAAACGGCTTTTCCAATTTTTAAGAGACCTTGAGACAAGAGTCAAGAAGAAAAAACCTCTAACATCACCTCACCACCACTTTCCCCCGAAACCGCCTATTCCCTGCCACCAACTCTACTATATAATGACCCGGACTAAGGTCATGCGGCACCTGCGCGCGATAGCCTCTTGTCTCTACAAAATTTAAGACCTCCTGTGCGTGTAAGCGACCATCCATGCCATACCAGCTCAGTTTGCCGGGACCAAAACTCATAAATTGACCATCCTCGGTAGCGATATGTAGGAAACCGTCTGCTGACAATGGATTAGGCCATATATTCAAGTCCTGCAATTCTTCTTCCAAATCAGTAGTACTTACTATAAGTAACGGATGCTCTATAGAT
This sequence comes from Saprospirales bacterium, assembly GCA_007693915.1. Taxonomy (GTDB): domain Bacteria; phylum Bacteroidota; class Bacteroidia; order Chitinophagales; family Saprospiraceae; genus PWJY01. Next base: position 10,892 of record RECS01000170.1, read on the forward strand.
AGTGTATCTCCACTGCAGAAAGTAACTCCCGGAACACAACCATCAGGTCCTATTCGCATCACAAATGCAGGCTCAAAGGTATCCCATATCCAACCAAGTGTTGAACCTGTTAATACCAAATCGCCATTTGACGCTTCAGCGATACCGTAACACTCCCAGCTTGTAGCCTCGTCACCCCATCGCTCCATTATGTACTTGATCCACTTGTACTCCCCATCCTGACTTACTCTCCCTACCATGGGACTTTGTGGATATATAAATGGATCAACACTAGCTCCATAATCTGTGTAGATACCGCAAATAATAAAATCTCCATTGTCCGCAGAGGTAATAATTGAACGAATGGTGATATCTATTGCTTCCCCGTCGCCTCTAAGTCTAGGATATCTCTTTAAGAAGGTATCTATTTCAGAGCCGTCCAATGTATCTATTATTGTGATAATAGCAGGATGAGGACTGGAATAAAACCACTCCATTTGATCTCCATCTACATCGCTTACTTCAATCTGCCGATTATTGGTCCACGCTATGGCAGAACTATCCGGCAATAAAATAAGGTTAGCTCCGGTACTTCTTGCCGCGGAGCCCTTTGTATTCAACTCAGATCTCCATATAAGATTCCCCTCGCTGTCGATTTTATAAATATAAGAAATCATCCAAAAAGCTTCAGCTGAGTTGGTAAAATAAAAGTAGCCATCTAATTCTATAATATTGCACACAACCAAATTAAAGAGGTAGCTAGTGTTATTATTTTCATCCGGAAATCGCTCAATATCTCTGAGCCAGACAATATTGCCCTCAAAATCCATTTTTAGCATAAATGTATCATATTTTCTGGGGTGTCCAATCCGGGTCCCGGTTCCTATGATTACTATATGATCATCTGAAGATATAGTTGCTGAAGCCAAATCAATATAGCTCCATTCGGGACGATTTAGCTCAATAGGATAACTTGCTACACTGTCTCGATTTTCAATGGAGGAAACATTTAAAAACTTGGGGATTCCATCGTAACTAAGCCCAAAAACCTGATATACCAAGCCATCCTTAACCAAATGATTACGAGAAGGAACAGAGCCTGTTACAAGCCCCCTGGTCTCAAAGAAAAAGGAATCCACAAAAATCCCCTCATTATCTAATAAATACCATCCACTCACAAACAATCCCTCTGCCCTAATATTTCTGACAGTCGGTATCAAAAACAGCCCCTCATCAATCTTCTCAATATTAAAAAGAAATATTGACCCTTCATGATTATATTTTAAATTTGAAAAATAAGTTTGTGCCTCCAATGTTTGGAAGCACAAACTTAATAATATCAAAATACTGACAAATAATCTACCGCCCATCATTGTTTTACTACTCTTAATTGTTCGCTAATATTTCCTTTTTGACTGATGTCGATGAAATAAAGGCTGTAATCAATTTGCATAAAGTTCATATAAAAACTAACTACTCATAAATCATTGACTTGTCCTAAAATAGGTTTTCATAAAAAAGTATAAATATGAAAGAAGAAAGTAAAGTCACTTTAGGAAAAGTCATCAGTAATTTTTTTGAGGTTAACTAAAACTCAAACTTAATAAAACTTTTTTTAAAAACCAAAATAAACTATTTTTTTAACTATCAAGGTATCCAGGCTTATATGCTGGCAATTGCACATAGGAAAGAGTGGTCTATAAGCAAGGTATTAAATCATATTAATGCAACTTCCCTCCGAAACTTAAACCAAAATACCCTGTTTACTATCTAAAATCAATATCTTTGCACCCTATGAAATTGATCAGAAATTTTTGTGTTATTGCTCATATCGATCACGGTAAGAGCACCCTGTCAGACAGGCTTTTAGAAACTACTAAAACCATCTCCGCGCGGGAAATGAAGAACCAGGCACTGGACAGCATGGATCTTGAGCGGGAACGCGGCATCACCATTAAAAGTCATGCGATTCAGATGTATCACGATTATAAAGATGGCAAAAAATATACTTTTAATCTGATCGACACTCCGGGTCACGTTGATTTTTCCTATGAAGTTTCGAGATCCATTGCAGCTTGTGAGGGGGCACTTCTTCTTGTAGATGCCTCTCAGGGAATTCAGGCGCAAACTATTTCCAATCTATATTTGGCCATTGAACACGATCTGGAGATCATTCCTATTCTCAATAAAGTGGATATGGAAAGTGCTATGGTTGAAGAGGTTACCGATCAAGTGGTAGATCTGATAGGCTGTGCACCTGAGGATGTAATACTCGCCAGTGGGAAGACAGGAATTGGTGTAGATCAGATTTTGGATGCTATAGTTGAGAGAATACCCGCTCCAAAAGGTGATCCCAATGCCCCTTTTCAGGGTTTGATTTTTGACTCTGTTTTTAACTCTTTCAGGGGTGCTATTGCCTATATGAGGATTATGAATGGCTCAGTAAAAAAGGGAGACATGGTAAGATTCATGAATACAGGCATGGAATACGAAGCGAATGAGATTGGAATCTTACAATTAAATCAAATAGAGAAAAAAGAGCTTTCAGCCGGCAATGTGGGTTACATGATAACCGGCATTAAAGAAAGTAAAGAAATCAAAGTCGGAGACACCATTACAACGGTAGAAAACCCGTGTACTGAAGCTATTCAGGGATTCGAAGATGTAAAACCAATGGTTTTCGCGGGTATTTTCCCTGTCGACAATGACGACTTCGAAGATCTACGGGATAGTCTGGAGAAACTCCAGCTCAATGATGCCTCGCTTACTTTTGAGCCTGAGAGTTCTGCCGCTTTAGGATTTGGTTTCCGTTGTGGCTTTCTGGGTATGTTACATCTAGAAATCATTCAGGAGAGATTATCACGCGAATTTGATCAGGAAGTCATTACCACCGTTCCCAACGTATCGTACAAGGCATTCACTAGAAAAGGCGAAATGCTCACTATCAATACACCATCCGACCTTCCGGATCCGACACTTATGGATTATGTAGAGGAACCCTATATAGATGCACAAATCATTACCAAGCCTGATTACATTGGCGGAATCATGTCCCTTTGTCTAGATAAGCGAGGTATTTTGAAAAAACAAATTTATCTCACTCCGGAACGAGTGGAGCTTTCATTTGATTTGCCACTTGCAGAGATCGTTTTTGATTTTTATGACAGGCTAAAATCGATTTCAAGAGGATATGCGAGTTTTGACTATGCTCCCATAGGCTACAGAAGGTCAGACCTGGTAAAAATGGATATTCTGTTAAACGGTGATATGGTAGATGCCCTTTCTGCTCTAGTGCATAAGACAAAAGCCGAAGCCCTTGGAAGAAAAATCTGTAAGAAACTGAAAGAATTATTACCTCGTCAACAGTTCGTAATTGCAATTCAAGCATCAATCGGAGCAAAAATAATAGCCAGAGAAACTATATCCGCTATGCGAAAAGACGTTACTGCAAAATGCTATGGAGGTGATATCACCAGAAAGAGAAAGCTACTGGAAAAGCAGAAAAAGGGTAAAAAGAGAATGCGTCAGGTCGGCAATATAGATGTGCCTCAAAGAGCATTTTTAGATGTTCTGAAGTTAGATTAGCGCTGTGTTTTCTTTTTATTTTCGGACTCAATTCGGGTAAAAAAATAATTTGTTAGAAAATCCACCTTAGCGAACATGAATAGGAATGACATTTTATGGAAAGGGATAATAGAGGATATTTTTGATGACATCCTTAAGTTTCTTTACCCGGATGCTGAAGAAATTTTTGATTTTTCACAAGGTTTTGAGTTTCTCGACAAAGAATTAGAAGAATTATTCCCGCAAAAAGATTCAGAAAATATTCGCTTTGTAGATAAGCTAGTAAAAGTTCACCATAGAAAAAAGGGCAGTCAATGGTTTCTTTTTCATGTAGAAGTGCAAGGGTATACTGACCCCGATTTTGGAGAAAGAATGTTTACCTACTACTACAGAATAAGGGACAAATATCAAATGAGGGTAACCTCATGGGCTTTTTTTACTGACAGTCGTAAAACCTATCACCCCACAAAGTTTGAAGAATCTTTTTTAGGGACAAAACTAAACTTTGAATTCAATACTTTGAAAATACTCACCATGAATGAAGAGGTATTGAAAAAAAGTAAGAACCCTTTTTCCACCGTTTTGCTCACAGCTATCCTAGCATTGAAAAATACCTCTCTAAGTCCGAGCAAGCTGCTGGATTTAAAATTAGACTTAGCAAGAAATCTTCTTCTTAGAGGTTTTGAAAAAGAAAAAGTCAGAGCAATACTGAACTTTTTAAGATTTTACGTACGTTTGGATGATGATAGTGATATTAGTTTTGAAAGAAAATTAGATTTTGTAATAGGAAAAACTTATCCCATGGGAATTGAGCAACTTATACTTGAACTTGAAAGAAAAGAAGGCGTTAAAGAGGGAATCGAGAAAGGAATCGAGAAAGGAATCGA
>RECS01000078.1 GCA_007693915.1 Saprospirales bacterium
TTGAATCAACAGCCATCTAATTTTTACATTATTGTTTAATAGCCTAATTCCATAGGATTTTTATAAGAAAATGGCTCCTCTACTAATCATTTCTTAAAGCCAAAATCTGAGAAAGTATGTTGAGGTTAGTTGCTTTTCTTTTCCATATTGTGAGGATATAGATTTTATTCCATTTATCAAAAATCACCCAATAGATAAAAATTGATCACCGTTAAACTATACCGTTTTTTCCTATGCCTCGTTAAAGACAGCAAAATCCTCAAACTATTTTATCTTTGCCAAATATTAAATCACTTACAAAATCACCTGAATATGATGGATCAATTGATCGAGCGTTTTGCTGAGCAGTTAAGGGAAGCAGTGGAAATCGGAAAAAATGCTAAGATTAGCCGCCCGCAACATGAAATAAACAAAGTCTATGTCGCAGGTCTTGGTGGATCTGGTATAGGTGGAGACTTTGCAGCGGAATTTGTCAAAAACAAATGTAAAGTTCCTGTGCTCACCGGTAAGGGTTATGATGTGCCTGCTTATGTCGATAAAAATACATTAGTCGTTACTTCTTCTTACTCCGGAAATACGGAAGAGACGCTTTCAGCTTTTGACCAACTAATGAAAACGGGAGCGAAGGTGGTGGTTCTAAGCAGTGGCGGCAGATTGATAGAATTGGCAAAAGAGCATCAATTGGATTTTATTCAGGTTCCTGGCGACTGGCCTTCACCTCGGGCATGTTTGGGGTATTCCATGGTGCAGCAGATGTTTATATTGCATTACTGCGGCTTGATTGATGATTCTTTTATCTCTGACCTTATTGCAGCAGCAGACCTTGTGGATAGAGAAGATGCCGATGTAAGGACAAGAGCGCGACAAATTGCCGGAATACTCAACGAAAAGACACCTGTGATATATATAGCTGATTCGATGGAGGCCGTTGCCATCCGTCTCAGACAGCAGATTAATGAAAACAGTAAGATGCTTTGTTGGCATCATGTCATTCCTGAGATGAATCACAATGAATTGGTAGGCTGGAGAGATCAAAGAAAAGATGTTGCGGTACTAATGCTCCGCAACCGAACTGACCATCCAAGAGTGCAGATGCGAATGGATATCAATAAGGAAATTATCACAGAATACACAGACACCATGATTGAAGTGTATTCCAAAGGGAGTTCATTTATTCAGCGAGCCATATATCTGGTTTATCTTGGTGATTGGATTTCATTTTATCTGGCAGACTTGCGGAATATGGATTCCATTGAAGTAAAAGTAATTGATTTTCTAAAGAGTGAACTGGCTAAGCAGTAGGTTGCTATTAAAAAAACTACCACATAAAAATATTAAATTTCTGATATGTTGTTAAAAGATAAAGTTGCGATAATTACCGGAGGTTCTCGTGGAATAGGGGAGTCTATAGTTAGAAAATTCATCAGCGAGGGTGCTAAAGTGGTTTTTACTTACCATTCGTCTTCTGAGCGTTCGGAGCGGATTGTTGCCGACCTCAAAGAGGAGGGTGGAGATTTAATGGCGGTGCGCTCTGATGCAGCCTCGTTTAAAGATGCTGAGGAATTGGTAGCAAAAGTAATGGAAGTCTATGGTAGAGTGGATATCTTGATTAATAATGCGGGAATTACCAGAGACAATCTCTTGTTGCGTATGTCTGAGGAACAGTGGGATGAGGTTATGGCTGCCAACCTTAAGTCTGTTTTCAATCTGACTAAAAATTGTATTAAACCCATGATGCGTGCACGTGGAGGAAGTATCATTAATCTGGGCTCAGTAGTTGGAGTTTTTGGCAATGCAGGACAAGCCAATTATGCAGCTTCCAAAGCCGGTATAATCGGCTTTTCAAAATCTGTAGCCAAAGAATTGGGAAGTAGAAATATCCGATGCAATGTGCTGGCACCAGGTTTTATTGGGACGGACATGACAGATCAACTCGATGACAAAACCAAGGAGAGCTTTTTGACCAATATACCGCTTAAAAGACTGGGCAATAGTGAGGAAGTTGCAAATACTTGTGTGTTTCTAGGTTCCGATATGTCCTCTTATATTACCGGACAGGTGATCTCTGTTTGTGGTGGAATGAATACCTGATCCCTCGATTTAGAATTTATTTTTCCACATCATACTTTCGACTGGTCTTATTGTCCGTTCGTTATACTTAGGATTCTTTTTGCTGTGGTAAAAATTCTCTACTTTACCTTCGAGTGCAAAGTAAATCAATTGACCAACGGGCATTCCGGCATAAACACGCACAGGTTGAACACAAGAGATTTCTAGTGTCCAGGTATTACAAAAACCTACATCACCTTTTCCGGCTGTAGCATGAATATCAATGCCAAGTCTCCCTACACTGGATTTTCCTTCCAGAAAAGGTACAGCATTGTGGGTCTCAGTGTATTCCTCAGTAACTCCAAGGTAAAGCGTTCCTGGTTGTAATAAAAAACCTTCTTCCGGGATCTCAAAATGTCTTACCTGATTGTGCTTTTTCGCATCCAATTCATGGTCGATGTAAGTGGCAAGGTGCTTTCCAAGATGTACATCGTAGGAGTTGGTACCAAGGCAATCCGGTCTGTAAGGCTCTATTACAATTTCTCCATTTTCAATGGATTCCCGAATGGCTATATCTGTTAAAATCATTGACGTTTATTTTTGAGAAGCCAAATTTACGGACTATTACGGACTTTGTAGTAGATTTATTGGTTCGGCTTAACTTCCCAGACCAAAACGGACCTATCGTCGCTGCCGCTGCACAGGAATCCTGTTTTATTGTCCCACAATAGAGTGTTTACAGAATTAATATGACCTCCATATTTTATGCGGTCGATTACTTTCACCAATTTGAAGGATTGAGCATCCCAAATTCTGATTTCTTTATCCCGACTCGCACTGGCAAAATACTTTTTACAAGGGCTGATTGCCAGGTCATTAACTGTAAACAGATGTGCAGGTATGCGATGAGCCAACACCAGCTTCGGGTAATCCCAAATACAGATATGAGCATCTCTGCCTCCTGTGATTAGCGTATTTTTATCGCGCATAATAATGGAAAAAACGGTGCTGTCATGTGCTTTTTCTCGCCTTTCGATAATCTGCATGCTTACGGGATCGATGAGATAGATGCAGCCGTCAGAAGAACCGGCAATGAGGACTTTCCTTTTTTCGTCTATTACCAGACTCCTTATTCGCTGATTACTTATGGGTTTGGTTTCCTTAGGTAAAAACGGTTGAATACTCCATTTGGTAAGGCTGCCGTCACCTCCCCCTGTGAAAAGTAGGTTTTCAAATGCCACTATTGAGAACAACCCTTTTTCATGAGTTTTCCAGGCTTTGACATTTTCTGATTTTTTATCGAAAAAAAGCTGGTACAAAGATCCATTCATATCCCCTGCAAAACAAGAATTTTCCTGATATGAGGTAAGTCCGGTGAAAAACTTGTATTCGCTTTTGGCCTTCAGTATACCACTGTCTTTTTCATTTAAATTCCACTCAACGACTCTGCCATCTCCTGAAAAAGAAACGATATGGTCAGCCTGAAACCCATTAGTGATCTTATAAACGCCACCACTGTGTCCGGTGTATTCTCTGATTTTTGCAACTTCCATACAAGTCTTAACCTAAAGTGGTTTTAAATGTTCAGTCCATGTTTATTAGTGTGGGTAAAACCATTTGTTTTTTGCATCTTTGGGTCAGCGAAAGTTACAGTTATGCCGGTATGTTTTACTAAAAAATGGATGAATCAAACTAATTTAGTGGTTTGGAAAATCACCGAAAGTGAAGATTTCTTTCTCAGTAAACTGAATGGTTTTGCATTGGTTGTAAGAGAATTAGAGAAGATTAAGCACGCATCAAAAAGGCTACAATTTCTGGCATCGCGTTATGCATTATTAGAAATTCTCGGCGCCCCAAATTTTTCCCAGCTTAAGAAGACAGAGAGAGGAAAATTACTGTTAGCCGGTAATTCGGGCTTGCATCTTTCTGTATCCCATTCAGGTCATTTTGCTGCAGTAGTTGTTTCGAGCTTTTCAGTTGGTATTGATATTCAAGAATACGATCGAAGGCTGATGTTTCTCGCACCTAAATTTGTTAACGACAGAGAAAGGGAATGGATAAATGACAAAGATCCCTTATTGGATTACCATCTAATCTGGGGAGCGAAAGAATCTGTCTTTAAAGCATGGGGAAAAGGTGAGCTGGATTTTCGTGGACATTTAACGATATTTCCTGTTAGTCCAAATTTACCTAATTTAACTGATAGTGAATATTCCGCCAGTCTTATTAAGGAAAAAATAAAAAAAGAGTATAAAATTTGGAATTACAAGGGGAGTTATGTGTTCCTTGTAGTGGCGCAGGAGGTAGCTGTAGAAATAGTTGTATAAAGAAAAAAAGCAGGAGACCGTAAAACGGAATCCTGCTTTTTTAAATTCGAATCAAAAAGCAATATTAGTTTACTGCGTCAGCAAGATTTTTACCTGCTTTGAATTTAGCAACTGTTCTTGCTTTGATTTTGATTTCTTTACCTGTTTGTGGGTTTCTCCCTGTTCTCGCAGCTCTTTTACTGGTTGAGAAAGTTCCGAAACCTGGGAGGGTAACTCTGTCTCCCTTTTGAAGACAAGTTGTGATTGAATTTAGAACAGCATCTACTGCTCTTGTTGAATCAGCTTTTGTAAGACCTGAGTCCTTAGCTACGCTGTTAATTAATTCTCCTTTGTTCATTTCAAAAAAGTTTTGTTATAAAAAATTTTTAACTGACTGCAAATGTAATCACTGTATTTGTACTGTCCAAGTTTTTTGACATAAAAAAAGCCCAGAAGTATTGATTTTTCTACATTTTAACTATATTTGCAATGATGAGACACCTTAACTCGTTAATAAAATATAAATTTAAAAGTCATTGAGATGAAAAAAAATACAAATTGGATAAAGTATAATCTGTTTTTACTATTTGGTTTCTGTCTGTTTTTTGCATTTACTACTTCTTCCTGCAGTAAGAAAACAGGATGCCCAATGAATGAGCAAGTTGAGGTTGATCTTGATGACAGGAGAAGCGATAGAAACCGAGCTAGAAGTGGTTTGTTTCCAAGGAGGTGAGAAGGACTTGCTTTTTGGATTAAGGTTGAATATCCCTCAGTATAAATAATGTAGCTAATACAAAAATTACTTCGTGTAAGCAGTGTAAGGAGAGTTTTGTTGAAGGTGGAAAGTGTAAGGTTGAATTAAGCTTGTTAAACTTTACCTCTACCAATCCTTCCCCAGCTAGTTGGGTATTGGTCAACCTTAAAACTTTATTTTTTTATTGTCAAAAAAAACCACCTGTTAAGATAATTAGGTACAAGTTAAATAAGAGTTTAAAGGTTAAAGGTTTTTTTGCATATAGGCTGATATTTTTGCCATGTATCATTTTTTGATTTTTAAGCATTTTTATTATTTGCCCTTCGCGATACCAAAGGAGCTGTTTTTCCCCGGCTTCAGCTTGAAACCAACTAATTGGGGTAGTAGATAGCAAGCAAGCAATGACCAACAAATCATGCTTTGCATTTTTACTACATTGGAGCTAAGCTCTCAAAACTGATTTTATTTGCAACACAGCTTCCTATAATTTAGCTAATCACCAAATTTACAACACTCCTCTTCTGAACTCTGAAATATTGGTACTCAATGTAAATTTATTGGCATTGGCTCCCGTATGGTATCTTCCAAAACCGTAATCCACCCTGAATCTGTTAACTCTAAATCCGAGTCCGAAAGAAATTCCGCTAAATACTCTGGTGTCAGGTAGTGACATTTCTCTCCCGAGTAGGTGATTGTAGGCGAGTCTCAATTGGAATTGTTCCCTAGGGCCTAAATAGAACTCACCACTAAAAATTAGATGCCGGAAAAAATTATCAATAGCACTGAATCGCGGATCTTCTTCTTTTTCCTCACCAAAAATAAAGGATGCGGAAGTAACTGAAGGGTCGTCGTAGTTGATATCCCATCTGTGTAAATTATGCGCGGTAACTGAAAATCTAAATGGGAGGTGTTCTAATCGCTTTGAAATTCCGGCGCGAATATCAAAAGGCATCGGTTCTCTCTCCTCCCAAAACTTACTCAACTGAAAACCCATGTTCTTCAATACCAGCGAAATAAAGATTTGCTGATCCGGTATTTCGTAAAGTGCTCCGAGATCGAATAGCATACCACTGCTGCTGTAGGTTTCGAAAGAAGCCTGTATAAACCTGGTAGCAATTCCTATATTCAGTCTGTCATAAACCTTTTTCGAAGCAGTTAGTCCGATGGCAGTTTCAGAGGCATCAAATTCACCGGTTATATGGCCTAGTTCATTAGTTTGATTAAAGGTGCCATAATCTATATAACGTACTCCCAAACCAAGACTTATTCCGCTGTTTTCAAGGTGATACCCATAAGTGGCATACCCAAATTGGACTTTATCAAAATAGAAGCTGTGATTAAAACTTAGTGCATTGTGTACAGCTTCATTCCCAGCGGCAGGATTATCATAGACCAGGTTGATATCTCCATCTGCAAGTGAGGGTTGATAGCCCCCCAGAGCTAATGTGCGTGCTGAACCCGGTAAATTCATAAAAGTATATATACTTCTACCACCACTCTGCGCGGATAGGTAATCTGAGCATCCCAAAAGGAGTCCCATCAAAAGCACAAAAACGAATTTAGTATTAATTGACATCTAGGCCGGTAGTTTGAAAAAGAAATTGGATTGCACAAAAATAAACTCTATGAAGAAATGGTAAAGCATATCCCATTATTGCATCTCATTCTTCTTTTAAGTTCACCATCTTCCTCGTAAAGATACAAAAGTCCATGCTCTCGGTCCTCGCCGATGTAATAACCTGAAGCTTTTAATTGTCCGTTTTTATGATATTCACGAAAAGGCCCTCGCTCTTCGTTATCGATAAAATATACCACCTCTTTTGGCTTGCCGTCAGGATAATAGAAATGCCATGAACCGCTCATGCGCCCTTCATGATAATAACCTCTTACCTGAATGGTTCCATCTTCGTAATAATTAGTGAAAGGTCCATTTATTTCACCTAAGCAGTAATGTCTTCGTGTCTTGATCTCTCCATTCTCATAGTAAATTAATTGCTGACCATGTGGCTGTCCACCACTTAAAAAAGTAATGGAAAAATGAGATCCATCTTCAAAAGTTTGAATATCAATACTGTCAAAAGCCAAGTCACCGTGGGCACAGATAAAATCCGGTAGTGTTTTATAGGGTATAGGTTCCTTAGGTAGATTTACCTCTGCTTTTTCCTGGCATGCTGAAAGATTCAGCAGTGAATAGATAAGGAAAAAACTAAAAATTAAGACAATGGGAAAACGCATAGGCTGCAAAGATTATGATTTACTTTCTTTTAACGGAAATTATGGGCTAAATTATTGTTTTTTTTCGTTGGCTAAGATATAAATTTTTGGGTTTTTTATTTTGGCCACACTGCAAACACTGTTTCGATGATGCTCAATAACCTGAAAAGTACTTGAAGACCTGCCAGGTTTTTAGTGTTGTGTAAGTGTTAAAATTTCCTTGGTTAAAATAGTATTAGATGGCCAAGTGGGCATGCTTAACCTGTAGGGTTTTGAAAACCCTGCAGGTTTGCCGGGCTGGCAAAGACCAGAATCTTGATCAAACCCCACAAGTTATGAGTTTTTGGTGATAGAAACCTTTTTCGACCATTAATATGAAAAAAAATTGTGTGTAAACACACTGGGAAGTACTTGCTAAAATTTTTTAAAAATGTGGATATTTTACTTGTTTTTATCTTAGAATGCTCAACAACCCACAGGGTGCTTTAAGACCCTGCAGGTTTTTGCACTCCCACATATTTTTTGGAAAAATTAAATTGATAATCTTAAATACCATCCTCCTCGCTTAAAACCTGGTAGGTATTCAAGTGCCTTTCAGCTTGTTGAGCATGCCAAAACAAGGCTTCAACACCCAAGGCTAAAAAGAAAGATTAAACTTTTAAAGCGCTACAGCCAAATTTTTATGGAATCCTATGTTTTAATCACATTGTTTTATATCATAGCCTTTTCTTTTTGACTTTTTATAAAAAAAGCCCTGTAAACAAATACAGGGCTTAAATTTTTAACGGAAAATATTTTCTAATCGAAAAGCTTATTAATACAATCTGTATCTAGCATCTTCAATATTCGCATTTTCCTTCAGGGATTCCATAAGTAAAGCATTTACTTCATTTTGTTTTGCTGCACTGATTTGTCTTCTTACCTGTCCGGTAACATTGACTACCGGTGGTTCTATCTTGTTGGTCACGCTCAAAATAAATACACCTGAGTTTCCTATGATGGGATTGGACTGTTCACCGGAGGATAATGCTTTGAGTGCTCCTATTACTGCGGGTTCATTACCTAGACCGGAAATGAAGTTTTCATTTAAGTTGACGTCATTGGCTTGCTGAACGGTCTGCCCGAACTGATCGGCTGCTTGTTGCAGTGACATGCCTGAAAGATCAGCCACCAATTTTTCAGCTCTCTTTTTATTCAGTAAAATGGGTTCTACTTCTGATCTAACAGCATCTACTGAGGGAAGACCGGCATCCTGAACGTCTCTAAGTGCCGCAACCACAAATTTTTCAGTGTAAAATAAATTGGGATGTTGGAAGGCGTAAATTTCAGGGGAAACATTGTTGGTTCTAGTGCCTCGATTAAATGCCCAACGTACTATTTCTCTCGAACTGGTATTGGCACCAAGACCTTGGATATTAAAACTGTTTCTAGTTAGCCAGTTGCTGGTAGTTACAGAGAGGCGTGGATGTTGAGCAGCACTTTCTTCTAATTCTTGAAAACTTCTATTATCCGAAATGAAGTTCAAAACTTCGTCATAAACTTCATTTTGAGTTTCCTCACTTGGCATAATAGGTTGTTCTATTGCTGCAAACCTCACTCCCTCTTGATTGGATGAATAAACCCTGTCAGTAACTTCGACCAAATGGACTCCAAATTGTGTAGTTATTGTGTACAGTTGACCTGGCTCAGCATTATAAAAGATTAGGTCATTAAATGGCTTAACCATAGCTCCCGGGGCAGTATAACCTAAATCACCTCCTTCAAGTGAAGTGGCATCCATACCAAATTCAACAGCAAGGCTGTCAAATGACTGAGCACCTGTTTCAATTAGGTTGATTAGGCTGTCTAATAAATTCCGTTCATTAATCATTTGTGCAGGGTCATTTACTGCTCTTAATATATGACGACTTCTGACTGAGTCGGGAACAATTTTTCTGTCTACCAACTTGACTAAGGTGTAATTTCCTTCATTGACAAAAGGCTCCGATACATCACCAACTTCCATGCTAAATAACTTCTCCGCCATGACGGGCGATAACTGATCTTCTCTGAAGTAAGCAGCATCAAAATAACCGTAGTTCATGTCTGTAAACATAGAGTCGTCCTCAGTTTGTATAAATTCATCTCTGAGAACGTTGAACTGGTTGATCATATCTAAAGAATCCTCAGAAGTTGGGAATACCTCAAAAGTTACATAAGATACCCTTCTGCTTTCTTCTTTGCGCTCAAATTGTCTTCGGTTATCGCGGATGTGATTTCTGATTTCGCTATCGGATATGCTGATGTTGTCTGCCGGCACTGCACTAAAGGGTACATTGACGTAATCAAAGGAGGCCGTTGTTCCTTTCGATTTTTCAATTTCTTCAGCCATCCAGGTGGGAGTAAACATACTCTTTCTTGTAAGATTGGCCAGTTTTCCCTGTAGCCTTTCTGTTTTAATCTCAACTTGTTGAAATCTCCAGAATCTAGCTAAGCCCGGATCCAATGTATTAGTATTGAAAGCTTGTCGAATTTCAGCGAGTTGGTTTCTATCCACCTGTCCTGTGTTGGGATCCATAAACCTTTGACGGATTAAAGGACTAAGATTGTTCCCATATTGAAGGTCCTCCATTTCAGTTTCACTTACACCAAGACCCATTTTATCCGACAACTCTTCCATCAGGGCTCTTTCAACGAAAAATTCCCATAGGAAATCTCTTCTTTCATAGAGGTCTGCTCCACTACCTGAATACAGGATATCTTCGGCAGTCTGAAAGTCTCTCCAATCCACATCTTCACCGGCTATATTTCCAATAGTCATGGTCTGTCCGCCACCTCCCATATCACCGGCAGATGTCATATCCATAATTATAAATGCAGCCAAGGCTACTCCAAGTGTCAGTATCAGTAGCCAACTGTTATTTCTGATTTTACCAATTAATGCCATTATCTATTTAATTATCTGTGATTTATGTAGCTTTTGAAAAAATGTTATTTTTTTTCGACCCGCAAAGGTAATGCCTTTCCTTGTTATTTCAAATATATTCTGTGAACTGTTTATTGTAAAAAGGTCTGCTATAGTTTTCTCATGTGATTTTGAAAGTAATTTAAGTGCTTCTATAAAGGACTAAACGGGAAGTTTTATTTTATAATATACCTCCTTTAAGCCTATGTTTTACAGTACATTAACTTTTTATTAGTAGATAATGAACTGATCAAAAATAATTGGTCGTTAATCCTGTTATTCGGGATGCCAATTTTGTTTGACAGCCCGCAGTTTTTCTACAAATTCTTTTCCATATTTTCTTTCAAGTGCATCTGAACAGAATTCAAAAAGGGGAACTTTAAGTTTTTTCCCTAGGCTGCAGGCAGCCGAACAGATCTTCCATCTGTCATAATTTACAAATTCCATATCTGTAGCTTCAGATTGACTTATTCTAATGGGGTATAGGTGGCAGGAAATTGGTTTTTTAAAATCAGTTTTACCTTCTTCCCATATTTTTTCAAAGGCGCATTTACCTATTCCATTTTTATCTTTTATTAGAAAAGCACAAGATCCGTCCTCCATTAGCGGAGTTCCCTTTTGATTTAGATCATTGTACCAGACAGCAACTCCTTTTTTTTTGATCAAATCTTTATTTTCCTGTTCCAGTTCTCCTAAGACGATTTCTTTGATTTTTTCAATTTTTTTTATCTCTTTTTCGTCAAGTGGGGCTCCATACTCTCCTTCCCAACAACAAGCTCCTTTGCATTTATCCAGATCACATACAAAAGCTTCGTTTATTACATCTTGATGAATCAGTACATTATCTATTAAAATCATTGAATATATGTTGTTTCAGAAATATTTTTCTCAAATACAGCAAAACATAGGTTGTAATCTTTATGTTTATTTTTTACTTTTGCCGACGCAAAATTAAGCTTAGTACCCATAACATTAGAATTATATTTATTTAACGTCCAAAAATTTTCCGACATTAATGAACGCAGATCCATTAAAGAAAAAGTTTGCCGAAAAATCTGAGGCAGTAGCAATTGAACTAAAAAAATATTTAAAAGAAAAAGGAAGTGAGAAAATTGATGAGGTGTCATTTGCCCAAGTAGTTGGTGGGATGAGGGGCATCAAGTCAATGGTTTGGGAAACTTCTGCGCTCGACCCTGTGGAAGGGATTCGATTCAGGGGTTACAGTATTCCTGAGTTAAGAGAATTACTACCTAAAAGAGGGAATGGCAAAGAACCTTTACCCGAAGGACTTTTTTGGTTAATGTTGGTAGGTGAAATTCCAAATAATGAGCAGGTGGAATGGCTTAGTGAAGAATGGTCGAGAAGAGCCGGCGTCCCGGACTATGTACATAAAGTAATCGATGCATTACCTGAGGATACTCATCCTATGACTCAATTTTCTACTGCTATCCTTGCACTGCAAAAGAATTCTATCTTTGCAAAGGCCTACGATGAGGGTATGTCCAAGGCTGATTATTGGGATGCCACCTACGAAGATGCAATGAATCTGATTGCTAATTTGCCGCATATTGCATCTTATATATATAGACGTACCTACCACAATGGCGACTTAATTGCTGCTGATCCTACTTTGGATTGGGGTGGTAACTTTGCTCATATGCTAGGCATAGAGAATGATGAATTTAAAAGCTTGATGCGTCTTTATCTCACTATACATGCAGATCACGAAGGTGGCAATGCCTCTGCACATACGACCCATTTGGTAGGATCCACGTTGAGCGACCCTTATTTATCCTTCTCTGCTGCTATGAATGCCCTTGCAGGTCCATTACATGGCTTGGCCAATCAGGAAGTAATCAAGTGGATTTTTGGTATGTGCGAAGAGATAGGTAGTACTAATCCCACCAAAGAACAAATTGTGGATTACGTTCACAAAACCTTGAATGAGGGAAAAGTAATCCCGGGTTATGGGCATGCTGTATTGAGACAACCTGACCCCAGATTTATGGCGCAAAAAAGATTTGCAGAGGAGTACATCAAAGATTCAGATGTAGTTGAAGTGGTTTGGAAGGTTTTTGATGTAGTTCCGGATATCTTAAATAGCCTTGGTAAAGTCAAAAATCCCTGGCCAAATGTTGATGCACACTCAGGTGCACTTTTAGTTCACTACGGTTTTAATCAATTTGGCTTTTATACCGTATTATTCGGAGTATCAAGAGCACTTGGTGTGTTGGCAGCACTTTGCTGGTCAAGAGCATTAGGACTACCATTGGAGCGCCCCAAGTCAGTTACCTCTGAATGGTTGATCAGTCAAGTAAAGGACAGGTAGTCTGTTTTTTAGTAAAAAAAAACTTAGTAATTTGGCTTTAGTTAGTGTGCCTGAAGGGAATTGACTTCCAGCGTTTTGTTGGGAGTTAGTCTCCTGTTTTTGACCAAAATGATAGGTGATAGTTCAAAATACATTTTCTGTTGTATCTCAGTATTCAGTTAGTATGAGCACGTTTGCAACGTTTAAATATTTTTTATTTATCAAATTTCCTGTTCTCGTTTGTTCAATCAAAAAATGTAGTTAAATTTGACTTTCCATTTTTAATTTGAAGAATGGAGTTTACTTTTTTTCAGAAAATACTTGTAAAATGAATGTACCAAAGGATTTGAAATACACTAAAGAACATGAATGGATTAGGGTAGAAGGAGATGAAGCGATAGTTGGAGTTACCGACTTTGCACAGAGTGAATTGGGTGAAATAGTTTATGTGGAAGTGGAAACTGTTGGTGAGGAACTGGACAAAGATGAGGTTTTTGGAACCGTGGAAGCAGTAAAGACTACTTCTGATATGTTTATGCCTATCAGTGGAGAAGTTCTGGCTTTCAATGAGGAATTGGATGAGGATGGTGAGGATAATCCCGCAGCCATTAATGATGATCCGTATGGAACAGGCTGGATAGTGAAAATCAAGATTTCAGATCCCGATGAATTGAATGACTTATTGTCAGCGGATGAGTATGGAGAGTTGATTTCATAAAATTTGGAAATACAACCACCAAAATCAAATTGCTTTGCATCTTGTAACTAAGTGGTAAAAAAGAAGTGGCTAATTTTTACTTTTTTTTGTGGTTGAGTTGGCTGATAACGATCAGTTTTTTACTTTTGATGCCGGGTAAACATTTACCGGAAGCAGGTTTTGAAGTTCCACATTTGGATAAGTACCTGCATTTTGTTATGTTTGCGATACTTTCTTTTTTCTTTTTGTTGTATAGAAAAAGTAAAGTTGATTCAATCGAAAATAAAGAAAAAATTGCTATCATAATGCTGATTTCAGCTTTTGGATTACTGATTGAGTTTATTCAAGAGTTTTTTATTGAAGATCGATATTTTGATATTTGGGATGTATTTGCAAATGTATTAGGCGCAATTTCAGGAGTTATGCTTATGTTTTGTATAAAAAAATAAATTAACCGGATTATGGAATTAGGAACAAGTCAACTGGTATTAGCTGTCCTTGGGATGTTTTTGTCTCTTATAGCCTTAATTGTCCTATACAGACTTTGGATGGTTAAGAGATCTGAAAAATTATTGGCTGGAGAAGCGACTCCTATGGCATCAGAATTAATTGCAGCCAGAAACAAATACCCCTCCCTCAATATTTTTACCCAATCTCCACTCATGCTTAGAGTAGGTCTGATGACCTCCTTGATTTTGGTCATTTTCGCCTTTAATTGGACACAGTACGAACCTCCGGTTATCATTCCTGAGGATGCATTGGCATTTGATGATGAAATCGAAATCGAACCACCTAGAACTGCAGAGCCTCCCCCACCACCACCTCCACCCCCACCACCCGTAATTGAGGAAGTACCTGAGGAGGAGTTAATAGATGAAGATCCTCCGGAGTTCCTAGATATGACAGTGGATGAAGAGACTATTATTGACGTACCTGACGAGCCAGAAGCTCCGCCGCCTCCACCACCTCCGCCACCAGAGCCTGAGGTTGAAGAGATTTTTCAGGTAGTTGAGCAGATGCCAAGATTTCCAGGCTGTGAGAATATGGCAGGATCTAATGAAGAAAAGAAAGCATGTGCAGACCAAAAAATGCTTGAATTTATATACAGAAATATCAGGTATCCAGCAATTGCAAGAGAAAATGGTATTGAAGGACAGGTGGTTATTACTTTTGTGGTGGATACAGATGGAAGAATTCAAGACCCTAAGGTCGTGAGAGATATTGGAGGAGGCTGTGGTCAGGAAGCATTGAGAGTAATAAAGATGATGAATGATATGCCAGAACGTTGGACTCCCGGACGCCAAAGAGGTAGAGCAGTAAATGTCCAATTTAATCTGCCGGTGAGATTTACTCTGCAATAAATTATTTTATTTTTCATTTGTTTAAAAAGTGGTATGTCGAATTCGGTTTACCACTTTTTTTGTCTATAAATGAAAAAAAGCTAAGATATAAAACAGTTGGTTAAACATGTAAATCGGAATATATCTGACAAACAATTGAAATCTTTTAAATAAGACCTCAATCAGTTTTTTTTGTTTTGAGTAATAAAACCTAATTTGGACAGGCTCAAAAATCTTGGATTGACTTCGAATCGGGTCGTTTCGACTCCGCTCAACGACCACTAATCGACTCCGCTCGGTTCGACTTCGCTCACCGAGCGGAGTCGGAGGAGTGTTTAAAAAGCTCACCGAGCGGAACCGAAGAACACATTCAAAGCTCATTGAGCGACTTGTAGTTGCGATGTGGTGAGCTGCGTCGAACCAAGCTGCGTCGAACCAAGTCGTTATTCCGCTCGTTGAGCGAAGTCGAAACGAGCGATGTCAGTTCGTTTCGTTTCGTTTCGTTTCGGGTCGTTTCGTTTCGTCGGTCGTTCGGTGGGGGATGTGG
>RECS01000171.1 GCA_007693915.1 Saprospirales bacterium
GGGGGATGCCCTGAGCGCAAGTCGAAGGGGGATGCCCTGAGCGCAAGTCGAAGGGGGATGCCCTGAGCGCAAGTCGAAGGGTTTATTATCAATTATTCTTGTCATCCCACTCCATTGTATTCCATGTCCTTACTAGACAAGCACACCTTAAACACTTTCAGTTCAAAACCTCCCAAAAATTAAAATACAGCCATAAAATAAGGTGATTTCAGATAAATTTTAGAAGATTTTCAGAAATTAAACCGAAGTCCGGCATTTACAAAAAATACATTTTGTGAAGCGTCACTGTTCATCTCATTTCTAAAAAAGTCATTGACATCCCATTTATAAGCGACATCGACAAAAAACATAAAGATATCAATCCCAAGACCTGCATTCCATGCCAGATTAAAATTCCTTACATTGTCACCACTTACCGCTAAACCATCTTTACCCGAATCAAAATTAGTTACAAAAGAGGCAGAAGGTCCTGTAAAAATTCTGATGTCAAAAAATTTATCAACGTCCTCAGCAAACATTTTGAATCCCAAAAATACGGGCACATTCAAACGGGAAATTTTAAGGTCGGGAATATCCTCTGAACTGATAACACCTACATTTGAAAGCTCATAATACAATCCAGGTTGTATATATATTCTCCTTCCAATTAGGAGATCAATACCAAATTGATATCCAATTCCCGATTTGAATTCGTCATCCTGAAGATCATTTGTTAAGGTGGTAGAATTGATTCCAACATAAGGCTTAAGTGAAAATTGAGCATTTATTGTAGAAAAGGAAAGGAGCATAAAAAATGCCATGGTAAAAGAAAAGATCAAGTTGTTTTTCATATTTAATAATTTTTGTGATGAGTAAATGTTATTTAAAAGTGTCCTAATTATCAGACATGCAAATATAACGTTTTTTTTCAATTAATATTTAAGTAACTAAAATGCATTTTACCTTTAAATCAAGCTTTTGGACAGACAGATACGAAGACAATCAAGCTCCCTGGGATCTGAATCACATTTCAAGACCACTCAAAGAGTATATTGACCAATTACATGACAAGGATTTAAGTATTCTTGTTCCCGGTGCAGGTCCCGGACATGAGGTGAGCTATCTGTATCACAAAGGATTCAAAAACGCTTGTTACCTCGATTTTTCTCAAAAAGCTGCTGATGAGTTTGCAAAAAAGGAGAAAAACTTTCCATTGGATCAAATTTTGGTTGATGACTTTTTTATGCACACAGGGAAGTACGATCTGATTTTAGAACAAACTTTCTTTTGTGCGTTTGAGCCATCTGAAGCTGCGAGAAGAAAATATGTCCAAAAAATGTACGATCTCCTTCATCCCGGAGGAATATTGGCTGGCGTATGGTGGAGTTTTCCGCTGAATACGGATCAAGAAGAACCACCCTATGGCGGAAGCAAGGAAGAATATAAAAGACTTTTCCGCGAAAAATTTCAGGTTCGGAAAATTGAAGAATGCTACAACTCAGAACCGGAAAGAATGGGAAAGGAGTATTTTTGTGTTTTTCGGAAAAGTATGGGAAATGATTGAAAATAGAACTCCTGCAAGTCCCGATGATTTTAGATTCAAAAAATTCTTAACACTAGATTAAAAAAAATATTATATAAGTCTGAATATGTTAAAGTTGGGGCACGAATAAGGAATTACACCTGTCTTAGGCAATAATTAAATAAAAGAGTATCGTTAAAGGGGCGCTATATTCATAAACCTTTTAAATCAGTTGTATGGTCAAAAATTTTACTCAGAATGATTTAGTCAGTTACCTTTACAAAGAAGTTAATCCGCTGGAATATCTGGCGTTAACAGAAAGCATCGAAAATGACTGGGATGTATTCCAGGATTACAAAGTGCTTAGAAATGCCAAAAAAAACCTGCCTTTGGTTACATTCAGTCCTAAACCTTCTACTATCGAGAATATTCTTAGATTCAGTAAAAATTATAAAGCATAATTCTGATATCAGAATTTGATACAATAGTAGGAAGAGATTCAGGAAAAAGAAGAATTTGCTTCATAAAGGTTGTCGCCGACAAGGTTCAGTAGAGTCTTGTCGGCGATTTTTTTTAAAAACTTTTTACAAAAGTTCAGGCTTTATACATTCGTATTTGAAAAAAATTAATATAATTGTGGTTAATATAAAAAACACTGATTATGAGTAATGGAGATAAGACCGAAAAGTTAAAAGCGCTTAAAATGACCCTCGACCGTTTGGACAAACAGTATGGCAAGGGTTCAGTAATGAAAATGGGTGACCAACAAGTGGTTGAAGTAGATTCTATTTCGACTGGTTCATTGGGACTAGATATTGCACTGGGGATTGGTGGTTTTCCAAGGGGTAGAGTAATTGAAATATATGGTCCGGAATCATCCGGAAAGACTACTCTTGCTATTCATGCTATAGCAGAGTGTCAGAAAAAAGGTGGCATTGCTGCATTTATAGACGCTGAGCATGCTTTTGATCGCAGCTATGCTGAAAGGCTTGGAGTGGACACTGAAAACTTATTAATATCCCAGCCGGATCACGGTGAGCAGGCTCTGGAAATTGCAGAAAACCTGATACGTTCCGGTGCTATTGATATCATCGTTATCGACTCTGTAGCGGCATTGGTTCCCAGATCGGAAATAGAGGGAGAAATGGGAGACTCAAAAATGGGACTTCAGGCTCGTTTGATGTCTCAAGCCATGAGAAAGCTAACGGCTACTATTGGGAAAACAGGCTGTACCTGTATTTTCATTAACCAATTGCGTGAAAAAATAGGTGTCATGTTTGGTAATCCGGAAACTACTACCGGTGGAAATGCTTTGAAATTCTATGCCAGTATTCGCTTGGATATTAGAAGATCGGGTCCTGCAATAAAAGACAAAGAAGGCAATCTACTAGGAAATCATGTAAAAGTCAAAGTGGTCAAGAACAAATTAGCGCCGCCTTTTAGAATTGCTGAGTTTGATATCATGTATGGTGAGGGCATCAGCAAAACCGGTGAGATAGTCGATTTGGGTGTACAATTTGATATCCTTAAGAAAAGTGGTTCATGGTACAGCTATGGGGACTCAAAAATAGCTCAGGGCAGAGATGCTGCTAAACAATTTTTCATGGATAATCCTGAAACAGCCGAAGAAGTTGAAGAAAAAATAATTGAAGCATTGAAGAATTAAAAAAAACTCCCGAACAGCATTCAAACTGCTCGGGAGAAACATCCGGTAATAAATTTAATTCCTAAACTTCAGAGCTGAACAACTCTTTACTGCTCTTCTTTTGAAACGTAATCAATTATGGCCATGACATCCCTGTCCATTCTCAATTGGGGTACCCATTGGAATAAATGTTTCACGGCATTAATATCGTCAGCAAGTGCATCGTGTAATATGGCAAGACCCTCTTCCTTTCTAGAATCCAGAATTAATAATGCTGCCCTACAATACATTAGCTCTGGGCTACAGGTATAATATTCAGCTTCATCTAGTATCCTCAAGGCTTGTTTGTATTCAGCCAGATTCAAATAAAATACAGCATAATTACACCAAATATCAGCTTGCTCAGGACCTGTCTCAGTAGCTTTTCTGAAATAAAAATCAGATTTTTCATACTCTTCTAAAGCGTTGTAGGCATCCGCTATTGCAGCATAGTACTCCTCTCTTCTGTCCTCAATTTTTATTGCTTTTAAAAAATTCATCACTGCAGCAGAATATCTTTTCTGATATAAATCACAAAGACCCAAATAAAAGTACACCTCATCACTGTATGGATCCAATTTGCTGGATTTCCTCAATACTTTTCTCGCTTCACGATAATCCAAAAGGGAAATGTAGCATTGACCTAAGCTTATCAAAACTTCTGATTCAGGACCAAATATATCCAGATACTCTAAATAGACATCCAGCGCTTTTTCATAGTTTTTTACCTGAAAACACAAGTCGGCACAATCTTTATACCCAAATTCAAATTCCGGATTGATGATAAAGGAATACTCCAAAGCTGCAATTGCTTTGTTGTAATCACCTGTACAGGAGTAAGCGTGCCCTAAATTATACCATGCCTGATAAGTATATGGATTTTTATTCAATAAACTTTCGTGCAAAGCAATGCTCTCCTCGTAATTTTTGCAAATCTCAACACTCATCCAGATATGTTCGAGCGCTTCAGGGTGATCAGGTCTCAATTCAAGAACCTCTCTAAGTACTCGGTACATCTGATTGAATTCCTTCATTTTTTCGTAAACAAAGGCTTCCTCAAGCATCAAGTCAATCATATCAAGTTCGTTACTCTGCAGCAAACGCAATTCTCTGATAAAACTCAGCGCACTTGGATAATCTTTCATTTTTGAAAAAATCCTGCACTTCATCAACTTCAAGTCCCATTCGCCCGGTGATATATTCTCTGCTTGTTCTAGCAAATTCAAGGCAGCTTCGTATTCACCAAACTTCATCAGAAGTCTTATTTTGATGATATAAAAATCTACCCTATACTGGTATTGATCTAATGCAAAATCCGTAACCTCCATGGCCTTTTCAAATGAGTATTCATTTTCATAAAATCCAATTAACTGAAAGAGGTGGCGATCTTCAAAATAGACCTGTCCTCCTCTTTTGTTCATGGACTCAAACTCATTTGCGAGAGAGTGGAGGGCTGTATCTCTTCTATAGTTTCGTCGCATGTTTATATTATGGGATTACTTTCAAAGTTTATAATTTCTTTCTCGCCTCAAAGATGAGTTTATTTTTTGAATCAAAAAAGTTTATTGACAAAGGTATTTTTAACATTAGAAGTATTTATAATTTCATTTAAAGTATTGATTAACATTATTTTACATAATTAAAAAAAATAAAATTAAGAATTGTGCTACCTCTAATCATCTATATTAGTTTGCACAATACATATTGATGTTCCTAATGTGAAAATGCAATTTTTTTTAAATTTTTTTTAAATTTCTTCTGTCACCAATAAAAAAGCCCCTTTTTCCATCGAAAAGGAGCTTTTTATAAAGTTTTGATTATTTTTTCGGAAGAATCCCTAAACTGAGTTTTTATTTATTTCGCTGTTGCCCTCTTGCTGGTGGATCCTGTTGGGATCGATGCCTTTGTCTGTTTTGAAGTCTTTCATTTTGTCCCGTCGATCTCACTTGTCTTATCATATGTCTTCTGAACTCACCGTCCACTCTTGAAAGAATTAAGACTTGATTAGGAGTCAAAATACTTTCCATTTCTTTAAAAAATGATTTGTCGCGATCCAATTCACTTTGACGGATCTCCAACTTATTTTGAATCTTTGTTCTCGCTTCACTTTCTGATAGATTTCGTATTTCATCATCAGTGATCCTCTCCACCTCTCCTCTAAGCTCCTGTTGTGCTGCATAGTATTCGTTATACCTTGGCCAGAATTTTTCAGCCTGTGCCGGACTCAATTCTAACTTTGAGCTGATAAAAGCTATTCTCTGACTTTCTATTCGGTCTTTTTGCTGAGGAGTCAATTGCCTTTCGCCCTGCCTCATTTGATTCTGGGCATGTACATTAAAAGTCATTAGTACTGCCATTGCCATTAAAATAATTGTTTTCATCGAATTAAAATTTTTGTTGAAAAATATGTTTTTTAATTTTAAACTACTCATTGTTTGAATTCTCATCCATGAAGGCATCTACCCCTTGCTCATCAAGACTTTGGAGGTACAAATCGCCTAAGACTTCAATTAAATCCTCATCTTCGAGCATCATGGCCTCCGCAGACAAATATTCAAAATACAGGTCAGCATATCCATTTTCTGCTAAAATCAGTGTATTGTCATCTGAAGTAAAATTGAACCATAAGGCAACTGAAACCAAGGCTACAACTGCGGCAGCAATAGTCAGCCTATACCAACTTTTCTGTCGGGCTTCCTGCCTCTTGTGAGTCATCAATGCTTTTTCACTCAGATCCAAAAGCCTTTGTTCGCTCACCTCAAAACCGTGGTTGCCGGGTTCAATTCGGGACCAATCGGTTAGCTCCTTCAGTTCTTCCTGTATTTTATCTTTCTCTTGCATTCTTTATAACTGTTTTTTCAATTTTTCAGCCACCTTAATTGTAGCGTAGTGAAAACTTGTTTTTAGTGTACTTTTACTTTTAGCAGTTATCTTCGCGATTTGATCATATCTCATCTCTTCAAAATACCTGAGAACAAAAACCTCCCTCTGAGCATCAGGCAATTCACTTACTGCTTTATGAAGGCGAATCAACCACTCATCTCCATTAAAAAAGGAATCTTCTCTCAACGAATTTTCTAATCCCTCGGCCTCATGAATATTTAGGCGTTTAACTTTTCTTTTGTGATCAATAGTTTTATTCCGCGCAATAGTCCAAACCCATGTTTTTAAGGAGGATTGACCTTTGAAACTTCTCGCCTTTTCCATCAATTTTATTAATGTCTCTTGGAAAATTTCATCCGCATCTGCCTGCTGCAAACTAAACGTCCTAAGAAATCCATACAAATCTTTACCGTAAACCTTGACAAAAAGCCGAAGCCCCTGATCTAAAGTTCCCTTCCTTTTGAGAAGGTCGATGATTTCTTTATCGGATACCTTTGTCACTTGCATTCACTTAGTTTGACGTATTGAAATTTAAAAGGTTAAAAGAAAACTTGTGTTTTCGCAAAAATACGATCAAGGACAATGCTATAATGTAAATATTTGGGGTTGTTTTTTACATGTGTTTTTGAAAAAAGAGGCATGGCAATGCGTATCTGCACCTAACACCTTTCAAACTTTCAACTCATAAACAATAAACCTTTCACTGAAATTATTTTTTCATACTGCATGGAAAATGATTGGAAAAGAAAAGGTATTGAATGGTTCATCAAAAAAGGATGGAAACCATTTTCATTCCAGTTGCAATGCTGGGACCTGGTAAAAGACGGTGGCAGTGGGTTACTCAATGCACCAACAGGAAGTGGAAAAACCTATGCCCTTTTGATTCCATTGGCGCTGATGGCTTCTGAAATCGATTCTACACATAAGGGAGTAAAGGTAATCTGGATTAGCCCTGTGCGCGCCCTCGCTTCCCAAATATTGTTGGCGACCAATCAACTTATAGAAGGATTGGATCTAAACATTACAGCAGGTCTCCGAACGGGAGACAGCTCAGCAAGTGAGCGCAAAAAACAAGTAGAAAAACCTCCGGATATTCTTATTACCACTCCGGAAAGTCTTCATTTGTGGATGAGTTCTGCTAAAACCCAAAACCACCTGAAAAACGTACAAGCCATTGTAGCTGACGAATGGCATGAACTCATGGGAAGTAAAAGAGGCGTGCAATTTGAACTGGCTGCAGCCCTTTTACGCTTCTGGAATCCCCAAATGATTTGCTGGGGTATATCTGCTACACTCGCCAATACCCAACAGTCCCTTGAAATATTGATGGGTGATCCTGAGCAACTGAAAAGAGCTCAGATCGTAAAGGCCGATATCAAAAAAGAAATTCAAATCAAAACCATTCTCCCTGACGACATACTTGAATTGCCTTGGGCAGGTCATATTGGTTTGAAAATGCTGGAAAAAGTCGGAAAACAACTCCACAAGGCCGGTAGCAGTTTGATTTTTACGAATACCCGGTCCCAGTGTGAAATCTGGTATCAAAGGCTGCTGGAAGCATTACCGGAATTAGCCGGGCTGATGGCAATGCATCACAGTGCTATTGATGAAAAAACGAGACATTGGGTGGAAGATTCGCTGCATAATGGCAAATTAAAAGTTGTCGTTTGTACGTCTAGCCTTGATCTGGGGGTAGATTTTCGACCAGTTGAACAGGTGATTCAAATAGGTGGGCCCAAAGGTGTCAGTAGGTTTATGCAAAGGGCAGGACGAAGTGGCCATCAACCGGGTATGCCGGCTAAAATCTTTTTTGTGCCAACACATGCCATGGAGTTACTGGAAGCCTCAGCTGTAAAAGCTGCGGTACAACAAGGACTAAGCGATGAAAAAATCCCCTACCTACGCTCTTTTGATGTATTAGTTCAGTTTTTAATGACCCTAGCCTGTGGCAATGGCTTTGATCCGGATGAATTATTCGGTCTGATAAAAAACACTTTTTCTTACCGATCATTGAGCAGAGAAGAGTGGGAAAAAGTCATTCAACTATTATTGTACGGTGGATCCGCATTAGAATCCTACGATGAATACCGTAAAGTTGACAGAGACGTACAGGGAAAAATAAGGGTACTTAATAAACAATTGGCACTTAGGCATCGAATGTCAATTGGTACCATTACCGGTGATCAATCACTTTCCATTCATTATGCAAATGGTAGAAGGTTGGGTACGGTGGAGGAGTGGTTCTTTACCCATTTGACCCCGGGTGATGTATTTTGGTTTTCCGGCAAGGCTCTTGAATTTGAATCCATTCGTGGCAATAAGGTCATTGTCTCAAAAAGTACCGCCAAAACCGCCAAAATTCCGGCGTGGATGGGAGGAAGAATGCCACTTTCTTCTGAATTGGGGAATCAAATGCGTCTTCAGTTAAATTCCTTTACAAGTGGGGAGTTTGATGATGAAATAAAGGCGCTTCTACCCCTTTTGGAGATACAAAAGGAGCGGTCAGCCATACCATTGGAAAACCAACTTTTAATTGAGCAATTTGAATCCCGTGAAGGTTTTCACCTTTTTTTATACCCCTTTGAGGGCAGGTTTGTGCACGAAGGCATAGCTGCTTTACTTTCTTCAAGAATCGCCGCCAAAATTCCCATAAGTTTTAGTTTGGCAATGAATGACTACGGACTTGAACTCCTTGCTCCGGAAAAATGGTCTGTTGAAGAAATTCTTAAACCGGATCTCTTTGACAGTCAGCGTTTAATGGAGGCCATCAGCACAGGAATTAAAGAAACCGAATTGGCAAAAAGAAAATTCAGGGACATTGCTATGATAGCAGGCCTGCTGTTTAGGGGATTTCCGGGAAGAGAAAAAAAAGCACGCCACCTCATCTCTTCCTCAAGTCTGATTTTTGATGTCATGGATAAATACGATCCCGAAAATCTCCTATACTTGCAAGCCTATGAAGAGGTAAAGACCTTTCAGATGGAAGAATCCCGTATGAGAAATACACTCAACCGCATAATCTCTCAGGAATGGGTAATTGTAGAGAAAAAAAAACCATCACCCTTTTGTCTTCCACTAATGGCTGATCGACTCAGAGAACGGATTTCTTCCGAAAAAGTGGAGGACCGGGTTAAAAGAATGTTGCAGTAAAGTTTGTTACTTTAAAATTCAGGAATTGATCTTAATCGTAGGTTAATTACTTTTATTTGTAGCAATACTATTACAATTCGTATATAATCAATTCTTATCTATTAATCGTCTTAACCAAAAAAATCATGATAAGTTGAAAATAATTGGGCTAAAATGTGTGGAAGTCCAATTACCTCTTAATTTTTGGGATGAACAGGGAAACAAATTACTCGAGAACGGAACAGGTCATAAATTGAAAAATTTGGGACAAATGAATATGATGTTTACAAACATTTTTATAAAGACGGTGAATTCAAATCGGAAGAAAAAATTGAAGGCGTATCCTTTAGAAAATTTAAACCTAATAATCCACATTTAAGAAATTAAAAATGAATATCATTGGAAGTAGATCATATAAAAAATAAAGGATAACCTCAATTAAATTATACCAAATGAAAACAAGAAGATACATCAGTACCGGTAAGCCCGGATTCAGCATTTGGCGTCGTTTTTATGTCACCTTATTTCTAGTGGTCTTTATTATATTGATTTCCGGAATTCAGGTATATGCAAGCCCTGATCCCTTATCGGGACCTGCATTAGTGGGTTTGCAAGTGGCAGCTTTTGTGGTTATCATTAGGATTTTATCCAAAGTTACTGTTGTCTCCATGTCTAATATAGCAGGAGAAAGACGTCTGGAAGTCAGAAGTTTATTTAAAAGAAAAAGAATTCGCGGACCCTTTAAATGCAAGAGGTGGTGGAATTATAATTTTAACAATGCTCAGATAATAAATCCCGTTTCCTGGCAATCAAAACCTGCTATCAACTACTTATTCATGTACTGTTTAATCCAGGGAATAAATGGTAAAGTATTGATTTTTGAAGAAGTTCAATTGGCTGCAAGAAGAGTAAGTGATAGGGATTACCGCACAGAACCTCTTGATTTTCCTGTAAAAAAATTCAAAGTATGGAACCTGAATCGCTGTTTGAGAAGGATTGGGTTGGGAGAGGATTGTGGGGGGTAATTAACACACTCTTATCACCAACCTAATAATCCCAATTGACCATACCTTTTTCCAAGTACCTCTTTGTAAGCTGATTTTCTTTCCTTAGACAAAAATGAACGATCGACCCAATCAAATGCTTTAGGTTTATTCTTAATCATTCTGTGAAAACTCCTTTTTATCTGTGTAGAAGTAAGGCCGAGCCCTTCCCCGAATAGCTGGAAATGCGATCGCATCAATTTTTTCTTCTTTCCGGATAAAGTCAATGCGAGTTCTTCCTTATCCTCGGGGAGTATTATTGCTATATTCAATAAATCATAAGCAGGTGCCAGTCCCCAACCCGAAGGTATTTCGATCATAGAGAAGTTTTTTAGGTGCATGTCATTATTTCCTGTCAGAAAGGAGAATATAGCTAAGTCAAATAAAAAGATTTTGTCAAGTAAGGGATTGCTTGAATATTTACCTAATGCTTTTCCGACTTTTTCCATTGAGCTTCTATACTTATCAAATGCTTCCGTGATTTGAAACATATCCACCATGTGGATCTTTTCTCCGGTATCTGTACGATCGACTCGTTTGCTTATATAGGAGAATTCTCCCGATCCTATCCTAATCAGTGATGATGGCACTACCTTAATTCCAAAAGACTCTGCGATTCGCATGCTTAAATGCTCATTTTCTGGCATTTCAGGGAATCTGTCAGAAGGTGGTTTGAAAATGAATTGACCCCCCAATGCTCCAACTACAGTCAATCTTGGATCTGCTTTGTTCTTTGTTTCTTTAATCAGGGACATCGATAGTTTGGGTTGCACCCCCGGGACGGCAACACTTCGCTCCACAACACTTTTTGCTAGTGCTTCCATTTGATCAAGTGAATATTCTATTTCAGGAGGTATTGGCGTACCAAAGAATTTCATTGAACACTCCTTATGGAAGTCCAATCCACTTTTTATCGGTTCATAACAATATAGACATCTATTTTTCATCGCTCTCCGAGATTGGTATTATATGTACTGCACCGATACAGTTTTGACAACAAGCGAGCAGTAATCCCATACGATCATTTTTGTTGATTTTCCAGTTTTCAGAAGCGATATCCAGCAACCAACCTTCTGGTATTAGTCCTTCAAAAAATGCAAAAAGTCGCTTTTCAGTAAATGGCTCTGTTCTGACCGGCATACTAAATGTAATGAATCCATTGGGATAATTTTTCACATATTGCGAATCGTATTGATACACATAGTCACCATCATCCGTCTCAGTGAGGATACCGGCAAATCGATTTTTGTAAAATACTTTTCCCCGTCTCATTTAGCTGTATCTTTACTGTTAACAGGACCGAGTTCGTGACCAAACATCCGCAGCACTAAGTTGACCTTATCCATATTCAGATTGGTTTTTCCCTGTTCAATTTTACGGATCACAGTTAGCGCCACGCCTGCCCGCTCAGCAAAGGCTTCCTGAGTGAGATTAACTTCTTTTCTCCGGTTTTTTACAAACTCTGCTAAAGTTTTCATTATATGCTTTTAGATATAATTTTTTACAAAGATACTAAATTATATGCAAATAAATATAATCCTGTAGTGTTTTAATTTATTATATGCTCTTACATATAATTAGATCAGTAGAGATGGATGTCTGTGGTATTCAAAATGTAGTTTAGTGTATTGATGAATCCACTCCGAGAACCCTCTTCCTCAATCTTGAATTTTTCATTTTACATATTTTTTAACCTGAGCCGGAGTATTATAGGGAAGGAGACCTTCACTCCTCAAAGCGCGAATATATCAGAGGGAGAAGGTTAAAAAGTATCAAATCCAATAGCTACTCATTTTTATTTTGGCACTTATGTGTATATTCCACTTGAGCATGACGATAATAGCCATCGTACTAATGGTTTACTTAGTAAATCTCATCACAGTACTTTGGACTACCACCAGGAGGTAGGGAGAGGGAAATGCAAAATATTAGTTTAAAAAAAACGTAAGCCTTCACCTGACTTTAGGGCTGATATTCTTCGCTTTTCCAAATAATCTTGCAAACATAGAGAGCTTAAAGAAGAGAACATCCTGTAAAAAGAAAGGCAAAACTCCCATGCGTTGTTGATCTCTGGACAACCACATCAAATGACCTATTTCCAGAAGGGATGCATCTTTCCAACTGCCTCCATTCCGGATGGCTGATCGAGCTGCTACTGACAAAAACCATTGAAAATCTAGCGCGGGTTCCACCACTATGTTGACAACTAATGGCTCTTCTTTACTGCCGTTAGTAAAAGAATGAACCTTACCGGGCTCAGCAACAAATTTTTCTCCCGGCCCCAGGTGAACATCTTCTTCTCCTTTTAAGCGCCCGATCATATGACCGGATACCACATGAAAAGTTTCTGTCTGCAGGGTGTGAATATGTGGTTCAGGCCCCTTGGAACCGGGCGCGAGAACACATTCGAATTCAACAGCAGGGGCATTAAAATCAGGCTCGGTGTAAAAAGTGAGCTTTTCTCCCTCTTTTACCATGTCCAGAACAATCTTTTTTTCTTCCATTTTTCTAAATTTTTAAAGTTTAAGATTTACGAAATTTTATCCGGGGAATGTAAGCTAAGTTTAACCAATAATCGCATGCGTCAAGCGCGCGAAAATTTATCGCACCAAAAAGGATGACTACTTTATCACGACAGAGAAAAAAGCTGAGATTTTTTTTGTCTTTCTCTGAATATTTTCTCTGATAAAATCTGTATTTACAAAGAACTGCTCAAGCCTTTTGGGCCAAGCTTAATTACAAAACCAGGCAAATTTTTTTATAGAAATAATTGTATATACCTGCTAAGATGTTTATCAATAATTACACATATTTACTATCAAATATTTATTTAATTGGGGTAAATATAGTGGTGTTTTTAAATATAGCCAAATTTGTTAGATTTTTTTGTGAATTAAAAATGGTTTCCAACTATTTCAAATTAATTTTCACTCCGTAGATAAGACCAATATGAAGCAAAACTACAAACAATCGCTTCTTTCTACACCTCTAATTGGAAAGGGTGAGTTGGGAAATTTGGGAGTATTTGCTTGGCTTAATCGAGTGTTTAAGCAGGTATAAAAATACTTCACATTTAGAATACCCTCAACCCTCAAAAATAAAATCGAAAAAAATGTATCAAAAATTTTGTGCAACTAAATAATTGCACATATATTTGCAACTAAATAATTGCAAAATAATCTGATGAAAGTACGAAGAGACATATTTCAAGCCATTGCTGACCCTACAAGAAGAGCCATATTAATTCTGCTTACCACAAGTGCGATGACACCCAATAATATAGCAGAACATTTTAACACCAGCAGGCAAGCTGTTTCTAAGCACATTCAAATACTTTCAGAATGTGAAGTAGTATCACAAAAGCAGTTGGGCCGCGAAATTTATTATCAGATTGAATTGGAGAAAATGAAGGAAATTGATATTTGGTTGGAGCGGTTCAGGAAAATGTGGGAAGATAGATTTAATCAACTTGATGACTTATTGGATAATTTAAAAACAGAAAAATGAAAACAGAGATTACAACAGATTTGAAGCTGGCTACCTTTCAGTCAAAAAGAGAGTTTAATGCCGATCTACCTCTGGTTTGGAAAGCCTGGACGGATGCCAACTTACTCGACCAATGGTGGGCCCCTTCACCCTGGAAGTGCGAAACCAAATTGATGGACTTCCGGGAAGGAGGCAAATGGATTTATGATATGGTAGGCCCTGATGGAGAAAGACATGGCGGCATACAAATCTATACAACCATTGTTTTAGAAGACTTTTTCTCAGGTAAAGATGCATTTGCAGATGAGCAAGGAAATATCAATGAAAAACTACCGGTCTGCGATTGGAAAAACACTTTTATTAAAACAGAAAACGGGACTTTAGTTATCAGCTTTGCACAGTATCCCGATTCAGCAGCTTTGGAAACTGTCATTAAAATGGGCATGTCAGAGGGATTAAGCATGGCTCATGATCAGTTGGAAGAAGTTTTGCATAATTTAAACTCTTGATAGGACACAGCTTAGAAGTAAACCTACACCTCCCAATCTGATTTCTCTAGTGAAAAAATTTGACCAATATCCACCTCAAAAATATGTGCTAGCTTTAAAGCTAAAACAGTTGATGGAACGTATTTGCCCAATTCAATGGCGTTAATCGTTTGTCGGCTGACCTTTGCTAATTTCGCTAATTCAGCTTGAGTAATGTTTTTCTTCGCTCTTTCGACCTTAATGTTATTTTTCATAATCAGATGATTTTCTAAGTCTGGCAATTTTCCAATTGAATCTAAGGATGAAAAACAATAAAACTGTGAACATATTGAATACCATAACCCATAAAAAAGATCCTCCGAAAATAAATAAAAAGCAAAACAAAAGAATTCCGTAGTTAACATACACCGCCCAAACAAGAGATTCTAATCTTATTTTGTAGATATATTCATCCTCAGTTTTCTCTTTAGAAAAGGCGACAAGCAATAGACTAATGATAGTTAAAACCCCTATAATTTCATTCAGAATATTATTCCTGACCATTCCCAGAAAATATTTATCCCCAAAAAATTCATTGACAAAAATGGCAGGTACTTTAAAATCAAGAAAGGCAGGTTCGTAATTAAAAATTAGCATTAATATGCCAAAAATGGCAGAAGGAATCAAGATCAACCACCCAATTCTCTTGAATTTGTTCGGAAATAAGTAATTAGCTTTCATTG
Organism: Saprospirales bacterium; assembly: GCA_007693915.1. Taxonomy (GTDB): domain Bacteria; phylum Bacteroidota; class Bacteroidia; order Chitinophagales; family Saprospiraceae; genus PWJY01. The sequence goes on from RECS01000171.1 coordinate 14,937, forward strand.
TTTGAAAATTTTATTTACCTACAAAGGTAAAACATTTATTACAAAAAGTCAGGTTTACTTTACTTTTTGTAAAAAAAACCAATCAAATATCCTCACACCATATTCCGAACCGATTTTACAATCTCCAACCAT
>RECS01000174.1 GCA_007693915.1 Saprospirales bacterium
GGTTTCATGCTTCGCCTTTTGGGGTGGAAAATCAAAGGAAGGATTCCCTCGGAGGAGGAAGTCCCCAAGGTGCTTCTAGTCGTGGGTCCGCATACTTCATTCGCCGATTTTCCCATTGGAGTATTTACTCGGAACCAACAGGGTCGATTGGTTTATTACCTGGGCAAAGCTTCACTTTTTAGGCCGCCATTTGGTTTTTTCTTGAAATGGCTGGGAGGCTATCCAGTGGACAGAACAGGCAATCTGGGTCTGGTTGATTCTATAGTGGAGATGTTCAATACCAGAGAAAAATTCAGTATCTGCATTACTCCTGAAGGTACGCGCAAAAGAGTGGATCAGTTGAGGTCCGGTTTTTATCATATCGCGAAAAAAGCCAATATCCCCATTCAACTGGTAGGTATGGATTTTGGTACAAAAACTGTTTATTTTTCAGAAGTTTATCATCCGGCAGTTACCTTTGAGGAGGAACAGGAAAAAATCCGTAAATTCTGGGGTAAATTAAAAGCCTTTCATCCTGAAAAGGGGTTTCAGTAATTGGAGTTAACAAATCAAATTAATGTACAATACAGAAAGTGAAAAAAGAATCATCAGACAAACAGAAGTTTTTTTAGAAAAACTGATTGCGCCCGATTTTGATGCTACGGAATCTCTGGAAGACCTTAGAGAAGTGCTAAGATATCATGAATGGAAATACTATGTTAAAAACGAACCACTTATCTCTGATCGGGAATACGATTTACTGTATAAATTGCTGGAAAAAACTGAAGCAGAAAACCCACTTTTGATTACATCCGATTCACCAACTCAAAGGGTTGGGCAAGATCTCAGTGGAGCTTTTGAAACGGTAAGTCACCTCGTTCCAATGCTTTCCCTAGCCAATTCGTACAATCTTGAAGACTTAAATAACTTCAGGGATCAATTGAAAAGAAAACTCAAAGACGAAGGGGATATAAAATTCAACTATGTAGCCGAGCCCAAATACGACGGAAGTAGCATTTCCCTAATTTACGAAAACGATCTTTTTGTAAGAGCAGCTACGCGAGGGAATGGCGAACGTGGAGATGACATTACCCAAAATGTGCGAATGCTGAAGACGGTACCCCTACGGGTGCCTTTTTCAAAATATGGAATTCACAGAGCTGAATTAAGGGGAGAAGCGCTGATTCGATTAGATGCTTTTGAACGGATCAATCAGCAGCGTGAAGAAAAAGGGGAGAGTCTCTTTGCCAATCCGCGCAATGCAGCTGCGGGAGGACTGCGGATGAAAAACCCCAAAGAAGCGGCATCGAGAGGCATTGAACTTTTTGTTTATCAAATCGGACTTGCCGAAGACAAAGACGGTAAGGATCTTCTACAGGACTTCAAAACACACAGTAAAACACTAGAGGTGCTCGATCAATTGGGATTCAGGTCGTCTTATCCAGATCATGGCGTTTTTTCAGACCTAGAGGAACTCTATCGCTTTCTGGAAAAATGGGAGGCAAAAAGAGTGGATTATTCCTATGAGATAGATGGGATGGTCATCAAAGTCAACGAACTGGAGACACAAGCTAAAACAGGCAGCACGAGTCATCATCCACGCTGGGCAATAGCTTTTAAATTCAAAGCAAAACAAGCGACAAGCCGACTGCTCTCCGTGGAGTATCAGGTAGGGAAAGTAGGTACAATTACACCGGTCGCCAAAATTCAGCCGGTAGCACTCGCAGGCGTGACCATTTCCTCCATTTCCCTGCACAATGAAGAATTCATCAGCAGTAAGGATATTCGTCTGGGAGATCGGGTATTGGTGGAGCGAGCCGGTGATGTAATTCCCTATATCGTAAAATCACTTCCTGAATTTCGGGAAGGAGATGAACAACCTATAGAATTTCCCGAGTACTGTCCTGTAAATAATACTGAGGAAAGAGTGAAACTCATTAAGGCTGAAGGTGAAGCAGCCTGGAGGTGCCCTGAATGTGTATGTAGTCGGCAAAATTTACAAAAAATGATCTTTTTCGTTTCCAAAGATGCTATGGATATAGCAGGTCTGGGAAAAAGCCTGATCGAACGCTTTTATGAACAGGGGATGCTCATGGCTTTGCCGGACATCTATCGACTCGATTATCAGCGTATGAGTAAAATGGAAGGTTTCGGGGAAAGGTCAGCAGCCAATTTACGGGATGCCATAGAGGATTCCAAAAATAGACCATTGAAGCGATTGCTCTATGCGCTGGGCATTCATCACCTAGGTAAAAGAGCCTCTTCCATTATTGCTGCTCAGGTCGATTCGATTCTGGATTTACAAAGCTGGAAAGAAGAAGATTACCTCAACCTAAAAGACATTGGCCCGGTACTCGCGCGAAATATGCAGGCATTTTTTACAGCTGAAAAAAACATCCAACTCATTAAAGAACTCGAAGTCCTGGGACTCAATATACAGGCCACCGATGAGGATCGACCAAAGGAAATCGCCATTTCGGAAGGACCGCTTGTAGGAAAGACCATACTGTTTACCGGTGCACTACAACGTTTTTCCAGAAAAGAAGCGCAACAGATGGCAGAAGAAAATGGTGCTAAAAACATTTCTGCTGTTTCTTCCAATCTAAACTTCCTGGTGGTAGGTGAAAAAGCGGGTTCTAAATTAAAGAAAGCTCGTGCTATAGGTACTGTCGAAATACTTACAGAAGATGAATTTTATGAATTGATTGGAAAATGAGGTTGATAAAGTTTTTTACACTGCTGATCTGTTTCTCTGTTTTCGCTTGCACCGGAAGCAAAAATACCGATGATAGAATCATCATAGAAGAAACGCAAGAAGACAGTCGGATTACGACAGAGGAAGCCATTGAAGTCCACAAAGAAGAAACACAGCGAGAACTTCTATCATCTGCTGATTACGATACTACCCTTTGGACAGATATCAATAGAATTCAACCCGACATTTTGCTTGATCTGAGATATGCGACGACCAACAATTTTCTGGAGAAGCAATTGTATGAATGCGCTCGTTGTTTTCTGCGCCCTGAGACAGCCAAAGCCCTGCAGAAAGTTCATCTGGAGCTGCGTACAAAAGGCTACGGCCTGCTCGTCTGGGATTGTTATCGCCCGCAATCCGTCCAACGAAAAATGTGGGCGGTAATGCCCAATCCTAACTACGTAGCCAATCCCGAACGCGGCAGCATGCACAGCAGGGGAGTAGCAGTCGATGCGACTATAGTGGACGAAGCCGGCATCCCACTCAATATGGGCACCGATTTTGATTACTTCGGCAGAGCAGCCCACTACGACAACCGGGACTTACCTGAAGAGGTCTTACAAAACCGAGATCTGCTCCGCGCCACTATGGAGAAATACGGTCTAATGGGCATTCGTACCGAATGGTGGCATTTTTCTATGAGAGATCTTGGATATCCTTTGGATGAGATGGTTTGGGGGTGTTGAAGGGGTCGACAAAAACTTACTTTTCATGACGAATAAATTTTGTATATTTGGATGTATAAATTAAAATGCCATATAAGTCAGATTGAACCTGAAGTTAAATGATGGTAATCCGAGAACTTATTTTTTCTTGAAAATGAGCGAAAAATTCAAGATCGAGATTATGCCTTTGGTAAAAAAGCCTAGTTGGCATTCTTAACATTTAAATGAGAAACATCAATGAAAGTATCCGCACACTTTTTATTTATGCTACTGGCAACCATACTTATATCATGTGAAAATATGTTGGAATCGGAACTTAAGTGTTCTACTCCCCATGATAAAATTGAAGGTACTTATTTTTTTTATTCGGATAGGGACACATCTTCATATCATATAAATATCGTCCGAAATGGAGATACTATTATTACCTCTGGATTAGTGGGATATGGATTTTGGTTTCCCGTAGCACCACTGTCAGGAGTAATAGACGGTTGTCAGATAACGATCAATTCCTATGAAAATGTCAAAAGACCCGGGCTTCCTAGTCCCGGTGGTAGTCCTCGAAATTATTACGAAAGTATGAGTGGATTTGGGGAGTACTTTCCGGATCAAGATTCTATTGTCCTTTTCATTGAGTATCAGCGAACGGTAAGCTTCCAAACCCACTTTAGGGATTATATCTATCTGGAGAAAGTAAATTGATGAGTTATCTGATTTTTAGGATAGGTGGTTTTTATCCATCAAGTCGCTGGGTAAATACTTAAATAACTTACCTATAGAATTTTAGCCTGGATAACGGATTTTGGCATCATCATTGCTTATGCCTTGCTGCTTTGGTTGTTTACCATGTTGTTGATCGGAAATACCAATCTGCAGCAGTTAGATGCCAATCCCATAGTTGGTCATTTGGTTGGTTTTGTTACACTTACCCTTCCTGTTTTTCTATACTCTTATTTGACAGAAAAAAGCAGCTGGAAAGGGACAATCGGAAAGAAATTGCTAGGGCTTTCAGTTGTGGTTGAAAAAGATGGGGTTGGCACATCCCCGCAATTATCCCACCTCCTTAGTGTTTATGTGCTCACTCCCAATAAATTAGCAGCTTCACTGATTTTTAAGTATTTTTTCATAAAAAAACCTTATACAAGTTTTAAACAACAAAGTTAAATTTATTTTTTTTGTAAAATTTATAAAACAATGCATCTTTTTCTTGAATTAATTTTCAATAAATTTAGCTTTGAGTCTTTTCTTGGATAATTTAATAAACTTATATATGCAATCCACAGACATCCTTATCATTGGCTCCGGTATAGCCGGTTTATCTACTGCCATTAAAATCGCAGAGAAAAAACCAGATTTGCAGATTACCATACTCACTAAATCAGATGAAGGGGAAAGCAACACAAATTATGCGCAGGGAGGAGTAGCAGCTGTCTGGGATAATTTTGAGGACTCCTATGAAAAACATATTAACGACACCATTGATGCAGGAGATGGTCTAGGAAACTTTGAGGTGATTCGCACAGTAGTAGAAGAGGGACCGGATCGCATAAAAGAGTTGATCCAATGGGGTATGGAGTTTGACCGCAAGTCAAATGAACATTTCGATCTGGTAAGGGAAGGTGGACACTCTTCAAAAAGAATTCTGCATTCCGGTGATTTTACGGGACGTGCCATGCAGGAAGCCCTGTTAAAAAAGGCAAGCGAATTGAAGAATATTGAAATATTTGAGCACTACTTTGTAGTGGACTTGATTACTCAGCATCATTTGGGCTATCACATTACAAGAGTGACTCCCGGTATTGAGTGTTATGGTGCTTATGTGCTGGACAGGCAAACTGGTACCATACATACTTTTCTTTCGAAGTTTTGTGTCTTGGCTAGTGGAGGTGCAGGTCAGGTATACAATACAACCACCAATCCTGTAGTCGCAACCGGTGATGGGATTGCTATGGTTTACCGGGCAAAGGGCAGAGTTGCCAATATGGAATTTATTCAATTTCACCCAACTGCCTTTCACGATCCCGGTGGTCCCAATCCTGCATTTTTGATTTCCGAAGCGGTAAGAGGTCATGGAGCTGTCCTCAAAAGCCGGGATAATGACTTTTTTATGGAAAAATACGACTCCCGAAAAAGTCTGGCACCCAGAGATATCGTAGCCCGTGCAATTGACCGGGAGATTAAACTCAGAGGCGACGATTACGTATTGCTCGATTGCAGCGAAATAAAAAAAGAGGATTTTAGGATTAATTTTCCCATAATCTCAGCTTTTTGCGAGGATAAGGGGGTTGATCCCTTTTCAGAAGGAATACCTGTAAAACCGGCCTGTCACTACCTCTGTGGTGGAGTCGTAGCAGATTTGCATGGAAAAAGTAGTATTGCCAATCTGTATGCTGTCGGCGAGTGCAGCTTTACGGGGCTTCATGGTGCCAATCGACTAGCTTCTAATTCTCTGCTTGAAGCGCTTGTTTTCGCCCATAGGGTGGCTGAAAATATTTTAACTGAAGTCAATAAAGCGGTCATTAACGAAGACATCCCACCCTGGTATGCCAAAGGAACTACAGAGCCGGAAGAAATGGTACTGATTACACAAAGCATCAAAGAACTGCAGGAAATTATGAGTAATTATGTGGGAATTGTAAGAACTCCGGAGCGTTTGAAAAGAGCCCTGGACCGCCTTAAACTTCTCTATACTGAGACAGAAAAAATCTATCAGAGTACTCTTATCTCACCTCAGCTTTGTGAACTCAGGAATATGATTACTGTGGCTTATCTCATCACTCGATCAGCAGAACTGAGAAAGGAGAGTAGAGGATTGCATTATAATTTGGAATACCTGGATAAGTTGGCAAAAACTCAGGATACTTATTTATGAGTCCCACCCTTTAAACTGCTTTCGGTTGTTCAAAATTGACGGGCAATTTTTTGGTAAATCCTTTATTCGTTAATAATAAACTTAGTAGTCCATTCTGATTGGTTATCTGTAACGCTGATAAGATATATCCCTGGTAAAAATGTATTCAGCGTCAATCTTTTACTGCCTAGAAATTGGCCATTTTTCAAAGCAATACCATTGATGCTGAATAATCGGAAAGAATAAAGATTGTGTTCTTTTCCCTCTAAATACATGCTTGAATTTTCCGGATTCCAGATGGTTCGAAAATCTACCGCAAATGGCTCAAATGAAGAGGAAATGATTGGTTTTACATGGTACCAAGATCCCGGAATGGATAGTTCCGGACTACCCTCATCAGTCATATAAAAAGTGTTTTCTGTTAGAAATCCAAGGGCCTCAACCTGATCAGTCCTATTCTTGAAGAAATTTCTTTCTACTTTTCCGGTGAAAAAACTTTCATCCCCATAATCTGAGAAAGTGATGATTTGTGTTCTGGTTAACAAAGCTACTTTTCCAGTAGGAAAATGAATGTCAGCAGCAGTAACACGGCTCCTGATGATGTCACTGTCAACAAAAAAACTATCTACCAAATTTGCAGTGTAAGTACCGGCTACCGCAGGAAGACTATACATTTTGGTGTAACCTGAAGTAGGATTTGATCGGTTTTTTGTAAATAAATACAAACTGTCTCTGCTAAACACCATGGCTTCAATATCAAAATTCATATTGTTTACAGGAGGTGGAAATTGCGTTTGATCAGGATAATCAAAAAAAATGATTTCAGCTTCAACGAAGTCACTCTCCTCAATATCGGCTGCATTTACTTTGTACAATTTTAGATCAGTCCGTGTATTATTGTTGTTTCCAGCATCATTGATCCAGATATTACCGCTATAGTCATAAGCCAGATCCTCCCAATCAATATTGGTGGCATTGGTAACTACCACCGTCCTCAGAAGCACGCCACTGCTATCTACCAGAAACAGTTCATTGTCATAACCTGAATCATTATGGGTCCAAATGGTAGCATCATCCACGATCAATAGACCTGAGCTTTCGGCAACTACTTCAGGGAGATCGCATAATTTGATGTGGATCAATTCACCTTGCGAATGGACTGAAAAGGAAATGAATATTAAAATCAGCGGAAACAGAAATATATTGATTTTCATTTTTGGAAGCAAATTTAGTTTATTTTAATTGTTGTGAAAATTACAGGAAAAGAGATAATAGAAATTTAATTTCTAAAAAGATGCGAATTCTCAGTTAATACAAATTAAGAGAGAAAGACAAATGGTGGTGCAACATTGAATTAACAATTTCATAATTTTGATTTTAATTTTAAAGGTTCATTTTTGTGCCAATAAAAAAATACATCGCAATGAAAAGCTCATTTTTTCCAATTACCATCTTTATATTTTTCTTCTGTTCTCAGCTAAATGCACAGGAAATTATTCATTACTGGCATTTTAACGATGCTTCAGGAGTTCTTGACACAGTCGTTGCAGATTATTCAAAAAGCACTATTGAACCGATAATTCTTTTCAGAAAAATTGATGAAGAAGGGACAGACATTGGATTTATGGATGATGTAGGGGGTACTGATTTAAATGCGAGAGAAGGTAACGAAGCAGGAAGAGGAATCAGACCGAGAAATCCATCTTTTAATGGAGAGTTATTCATAGGTTTGAGTTCAGCATCTTATGAAAAATTAACGCTTTCATATGCAACAGAAAGATCAGGTCAAGGAATGTTAAAGCAGGTTTTGTATTATACTATTGATGGAGAAAACTTTACTCATTTTGGCGATACTGTTGAAGTAAATACTGATTACGAATTGGTGACTTTTGACTTTTCTGAAATAGAGGAAGCTAATGACAATAAGGATTTTGCAGTAATTATTCGTTTTTTGGAGCAAAATGAAGCGGACAATGGTAACAACAGATTTGACAATATAGTCTTTGAGGGTACTCCAATCGCAGAACAAGAAATCATCCATTATTGGCACTTTAATTCCGCTTCCGGAGTCCTGGATACTGTTTTTGCAGACTATTTTAATGGTCTCCATCCATCTTTTCTTCTTTACAGAAAAATTGATGAGGATGGCGATGGTAATGGGGTAATGGATGATGTGGGTGGCTCAAGTATAAATGCTAGAAATGATTATGAGGCAGGTAGAGGTATCAGAGTAAGAAATCCTTCAATCAATGGAGAATTGTTCATTTCATTAAATTCTGAGGGTTTTTCAGATCTGATGTTAAGTTACGCTTCTGAGAGGTCAGGTTCCGGTATGCTTAAGCAGGTTTTATACTACACGGCTGATGGAGAAAATTACGAGCCTTTCGGTGATACCATTGATATCAATACGAGTTACAATTTAATTGAATTTGATTTTTCTTCTATTCAAGAAGTTGAAAATAACCCTGATTTTGCGGTCATCATCAGGTTTTTGGAACAAAATACGGCAGATAATGGAAATAATCGTCTTGATAATATTGTTCTGGAAGGAATGCCGTTAGGAAGCAATGTAGAGGGTGTAGTAATCAATGAAGATGATATCAGTATCCAAATTGGCGAATCATTTCAATTGACCGCTACCATTCTGCCTCCGGGAGCTTCTAACCAAAACATTAGTTGGAGGACAGAAAACGAGGATATAGCTACGGTAAATGAAGACGGCTTATTAACAGCCATTTCAGTGGGGACAACCCTTGCTATTGTGACAACTGAAGAGGGAGGTTTTGAAGATTCCGTAGTGGTGGAGGTATTGAGTCCATTTGAGGTTGAAATCATCGTAACAGAGGAGATGTTTTTTATTTTTGATGCTGAAGTGACCTTTAATGACGAGGTTCAATTTACGGATGCTGCTGGGAGTGTAGTTTTTGAAGCATTGGCGGGAACATTCCAGCTTCAGATTGAAAAAGAAGGTTATCTGACTTATTCAGCTTCAGTTGAAGTATCAGGTGATACTATTCTAATTATTTCGCTAACTCCACTTTCCAATACTTTGATCCATTACTGGCATTTCAATAATATACCTATAGGAACAGTTGAAATTGTTGAAGCTGATTACACTTTATATCAGGGAGACAGGCCCACTATTTATTACGACTTTTTACCTGAATACGTAGATGATCCTACTATGACCATTGGATACATGGATGATTATGTCAATGGAAGTACGCTCAATGCTCAGCTTGGACATCCTGCAGGTGCTGCTTTAAGGGTAAGAAACAGGTCTGAAGGAAGAGCCTTAATTATTGAATTACCCACCACTAATGCTGAAAACTTATTCTTAAGTTTTGATGTACACAGAAGTGGTCAGGGTATGCTTTTTAATCATTTTGAATATACCCTTGACGGTGAAAACTGGCAAAACGACGGCATAGATCCTTTGACAATTTCTATAGCACCTGACTATGCAACCAATATCATAGATTTTACAGCAGTTGAGGGTGCCAATGACAATCCTGATTTTGCAGTAAGGATTACTTTTGAAGGAAATACCAATCAGGGAAATGGAAATAATCGCTATGACAATGTAGCATTGTTTGCAAATATCATTTCATCAATTAATGAAAACTTCAGTACGGGGAATTCTCTAAAAGTTTTTCCAAATCCGACAAAAGGGTTAATACAAATTGAGTCCGAAGTAATTGAAAACCTGAAAAACGGGCGATTTCAACTTTACGACTTACAAGGCAGACTAATCAGGTCCGGAAATTTGAATTCCCTTCCTGCTATTATTGATTTTTCAGATGTTCAGACAGGGCTGTATATGTTGGTCATTCAGCATTCAAATGGCATTGAGAAAAATCATGTTTTAATTCATTAATTAACGCTCAATGATGTTTATGAAGGTCGGGTACCAGCTACCTGATCTTCCCCTAAACTGGAGTATTCATCACTCTCCATTCTAGGTGTGAAAATTACTTTATAGCGGTGAATATCACTAAATCCATAAAGATCGATGAGATTCTTACTTTTTAATTTAGTTAACTTCTCACGAAAATCGTCCTCATCGTAAAAGTCAAATGCAATGGTTTGGAGTTTTGGGTTGATTTTATAGTCTTCACTCAATACATGTGTTGTCAGGTAGTTGTAGAATCTGGATTTGTCAATTTTAAATACATGTTCGTGCCAGAATTTTATGTCTTCTTTTGGAAAAATTTTTGCCAAAACAGCGTAAAACCAATAAGCTCTGAATCTCAATTGACTCAAAGTACTATCCGGAGGTATAGTAATTAAAAAGTTATTCTGCGTAGGGTCCGGCAAAACTAATCCATGGAAGTCATTTTGATCCTCAGACATGAAAATGATACTTTTCCTGTGGCGTTCTTTGAGAAATTTCCTAAAAGCAACAGGGTTAATTTCAAAATTGAGCAAATGGAGTGAGTAAGAGTAAGCAGTATTTTTATTAATATACTCTACAACTTCTTTTTTTAAAAAGACATTTTGCAGTACTATTTGCTTAAAAAACCCAATGGTTTTGGGATTTTCATTTGGGGCAATTTTTTTTAGTAAGTCAAGGGTTTTTTGGTTGTGAAGTGAGATCAACTTTTCACTAATATCAAATTTAGAGATAGCACCTATTTCAGGCCTTCTGCTAACTTCTGATTGTAAAGTGAGAGAATAATCCACTTCCTTGATTTCATCCAGAGTGAGGAATTGGATAGGCGATTGATTTTTTTTCTCGCGGTAGCTCCCATCATTTGCCTGAGGTTTTTTGCTTACCAACAGACTTACAAGTCTAATATCATCTACTTTTCCGGTGATGCAACTGACTATTTTTTGCAGCAGTTTTTCCTGGGAAGGATAGAACTCCCATAAATTTAGTTCAAGACGATATAATTTTCTGCCTGGATAATAGCTCACTTTTGTCACCTGTCTCGGTAAACTGTTCATTTGAATTGATCCAGTCTCACATTTTAATGAGACAATAAATCGTATATAGAAATACCGTTCCAGCTTTCTCTTTTGTTGAGCGCTCAGTGAAACCCCTTCAACTATGGCCATCTTGCAGTTTGAAGAACACTTAATTTGTGTAGCGGGATAGTTGGATTTCAGGTAATCCATTATTTCACTGTACCTGCAGGAGTTCTTTTGAAGAATGGGCTCCAGGTGTTTTTTATAGTACTTTTTAAATAAGTCTCTATTAATCTGCAAGGCTTGTGTTTGAAAGTTAAAAAACTTTTCCGATACTATAGAATGACATGAACTACATTTTTGTTTTTCCCAAAGTGGATTCATTGAAGAAAAAAATATAAAAAGACATCGATCATGCCACGTTTGTGCAAAAATGTCTTTTACAGATAAAAGGTAGTTTAAATAGTTTTATTTGTACCGGATTCAAAAAAGCTCTACCTTTAGGTAAGTTAATGAATGTGCACTTGTGGATTTTGAGAAGCTATTAAAGGAAGTAGCTAAGGGCAAACAAAAAGCTCAAAGGCAATTCTTTGACCTCACGGCTGATAAGCTGATGGGGGTAGCTGTCCGATATACTTATGACAGGAGTACAGCACGAGATATACTACAGGAGTCCTATATCCGAATTTTCAGAAAAATTCCCGAGTTTGAGTACCAGTCAGATTCTGCGCTTTATTCCTGGATGTGTAAGATAGTCTCAAGAGAAGCCATCAGGTGGATTAAAAGTAATCAGCGCTTTGACCTGAATGGAGAAATACCTGACAATGGAGAAAACAGACAGCAACAGGTTTTGCATGAGTTGAGCCCCTCTGATTGGTTGAGTTGCCTGGCTATTTTGCCTGAGAATCAAAGGATAGTTTTTAACCTCTTTGCTATAGAGGGTTACAATCATAAAGAAATAGAAGAAATAACCGGAATTCCCGAGGTCACTTCGAGGTCTACTTTGTCAAGAGCGAGAAAGAAGCTTCAGGAAGTTTTTAAAAAAAAAGAATTGGTCTAGAACCATAGAAAAGAAGGATAAATATGGAAAATCAATTTCAAAACATAGATGATTATTTCAGAAGGCAGGCTTCTGGAATGACATCTTCACTCACCGCAGAAGAGAAAGAAGGTATTTGGGCAGGAGTAGCTCAGAGACAGAAGAAGAGGTTTGTTCCCTTTTGGTGGATAGTCGCAGGTCTTGGTGCATTGATCGCCCTGACCGGATTTTATATGTATAAAAGTACAGATTATACAGAGGATCCACAAAAGACTGAGCAATCCATTGATGTGCCAATGGCTGAATCAGCTTCCAAAGCTGATGAACTAAGCACTCAGCAGACTACTTCAGAGTCCGTAATCACTCAAAATGAGAAGGGTAGCTTCTATGAGGAAAAAAGTCAAGAGTTGGAAATGGTATCTGCACCTGATGTTTCTATTCTAGCTGAAAGACATGAAAATCAATTGATAACAAAAGTTTTGGCTTCTTCAACACTTTCAGCTTTGACTTCACCTGAAGAAGGTTTAAGCGTGCAGCTGGATTTGGTTAAGAGCTTTGATGTAAGTACTCAAACTGAAAGCGGATCTTTAGAAACTACTCTCAACTCAAGCGGTCTTGCAACTGTAGGTCAAAATCAGCGGCAGTTAGATTTATTGCAGACCTCACTATCTCCATTGCTATTGAGGGAAATCTCATTAATTACTGAATACGGTTTTACGGAAATCAGGCTCTCAAACGATGAATTCAGCCCGATGCAAAAGTGGTCTATTGAAGCTTACAGTTCTGTTTCAAGACCATTTGTGACCATTGAAGAGCGATCGTCTCACGCATCAGAACTGGCTGCTGAATGGGATCGTTCTTTTGAACCGCAGTGGCTGTATGCTTTTGGATTCATGACTCACTTTCATTTGGGAGACCATTGGTCATTGGGTGCGGGAGCTGAAGTCCAAAGCCTAACTTCTTTTTCAACTAATAAAGAGCAAGACAGATCTATTAAAATGAGCTGGAATGATCAAGCTTACTTTTTTCTCAATGATACCGGTGAAAAAGTATGGGTAGGTGATTCGGTTTTGACCACTGTAAATTCAACAAGTGGGATAAGAAGGGGAAATACTCACGACAGAATAGTCATCCCTATTCAATTGGCCTATCAGATCCCATTGAAAAAGTGGAGTTTAAGAGGAGGTGTTGGTTTAGCTATGTCAATTTGGCAAAAACACAATTCAACCATTTTTAATGAGTTTGGACATTTTGAAAAGGCAGATGGAGAGTGGAATACAGGAATTGCTTTTGATGGGAAGTTATCTATAGGAGTAGCATATGCTATTCGGTCGGAATGGGAATTGTTTTTGCAGTCTTCTCTTCAGGTGGGTATGACGGATTGGCTTAACAATGATTTTCCCGTATCTATGAATATGAATTTTGCGGGACTCAGTTTGGGTACCAGAAAATATCTTTAAAAGAATTAAAAAAAATAAAACAGAAATGATAAATACACTTCATCACAACAAAAGCCTCTGGATATTGGCTTTTTTCACTTCACTACTTTTTGTCTCTTGTCTAAAAGACGAGGAAATTCAGGACATAGATATCGATTTTCCTGAACCCGTAGAATTAAAAACATTAAAACTAGTAGGTCAGGTCCTCAATGACGAGGGTATGCCCGCTTCAGGGGCTCATGTTGAAATTGTTTCTCATTTTTTATCCCTTCCACTAAGTAGTACGACCAATGAGGATGGATATTACTTTTTCTCCGAATTTATCAACAGGGGAGAAGATGTATTGCTTCTTATTGATCATGCAGATCACTTTAAGGGTATGTACTCACAGAGAATTTTAGACCAGGAAAATCCTGTAGTAGCGATTAGTCAATTAAGTAAAGCAAATACAGGTGCCTCTTTTTCTCCTGAGAACGGAATTTCGGTAAATGTTGACAATATGCTCCAGCTTGATATTGAGCCCAATAGTTTTGAGTCCCATGTAGGTGAAATACAGTTAACTGCCAAAATTATCTCAGACCAGGATCCGGCTAATTATCTCCGGGGAATCAATGGCAGGGGATTTCTCAGCTCAAGTATTGAGTTTGTGAATGTAAGTCCTCAGTTTACAATTTTAATTGAATTTACAGATGAATTTGGAGGCCATCCGGATTTATTGAAAGATGCACAATTCACCTTGAATGTGGATAATGTAGATTGGATTGAAAATTATATATCAGTGGAGGCTTACCATTTGCAGTTTTCGGGTTTCAATTATTGGTTGGAGAGCGGAAGCACTGAGGTGACCGGTAATGAGATTTCCGGGAGTATTAATAAAACAGGTATCTGGACCATTGGGGGTCGCGTGGATAAACATCTTGCTTTAAAAGGCAAACTCACTACTGATGACGGCTTGATGCCTTTAGAAGGTAAAGTAAAAATGATGACTGAAGATGGATCCTTTATGCGACAGATAAGAACAGGTAGTAACGGTGCCTTTCAATTTGATGATGTCCAGCCGGGAAGAAGTTTTGTACTTGAGTTTTTTAATAGTTGTGATGAGGAAATTCATAGCTATGGTCCTATTTCGCTTTTTGAATCAACTGATCTTGGTAAAATCAATGTGCAAGATGTTCCGATAACTGAGCTTTTGGTAGATGCAAGAGATTGTGAGGACCATCTTGGAGATGCATCTTTATTGAGGGTAACCTCCAGCTCAGGGAAGTCCTTTTTCCGTCTACTAAGTGAAGACGTCTCAGCGCTGACCATTCCCACTTGCGGTGATCAAAAGGCAGAATTGACTTTTTTAGATAGTGAAGGAAATGCTGTATATGGACCCGAAGACCTAAACTT
>RECS01000030.1 GCA_007693915.1 Saprospirales bacterium
AGCAAATTTTGGTGGGTTTATTTTATAAAAACATCAATGATCCGATTGAAACCGTTTTCGGAAGAACTCAAAGTCTCACCCTGGGAACCAGAGTATTAAGACCTGAAAACTTGGGTAACGCCAAAAATTTTGGGATTGAATTTGATTTCATAAAGTACTTTAATCGATTTGGAATTAGGGCCAATTACACCTATACCAACTCCAGAATCACCACGGACAAAGCCTCTATTATCCGGGAAAATCCTGATGATGAAACCTCAGAATTAATTACTATCAATGTCGAGCAAACAAGACCACTACAGGGGCAGGCCGACCATATAGCCAACTTAAGTTTATTGTACAAGGACATTGAAAGGGGCACCGATTTGCAGCTATCAGTAGTCTACATAGGAGAAAGGATGGAATTTGTATCTCCATTTTTAAATAATGATCACTGGTCTCGTCCCATAACAGTTTTGGACTTATCGGCAGAGCAAAAAATTGGTCAAAGATTTACCCTTTTTGTGAAAGTCAACAACCTGCTCAATTCACCCTATGAGTTGTATATAAAAAATGGCAGAAACCGCGCTGACGAAGAATTTAAGTATCAAACCAAAGATGATGAAACATTCATAAGAAGAGATAATTATTACCAATCCTACAGATTGGGAGTAAGATATAAATTGAATTAAAAATGATAGAGATGAAAAACTTAGAATTGAATTTAATTGTAAAAACTGTTATTTTTTCCATTTTGCTTATTGGACTTGTGGCTTGTTCAAAACAGGACGACGATATGGGACCCGGAGGCAACGATGATGACCCTCCAGTTCAATTTGATCCCGATAATGTTTCTGGAGAGGTATCGGGCATATGGGGTCCTAATGCGACCTACACTATAAAAGGAGATGTAGTCATTCCCGAGGGAGAATCACTTGAGATCAGGGAAGGAGTTACCATAATTGTAGATGGAGATGGAGGACAGGGTACTAGCCCTGAAATAAATGTAAGGGGTAGTTTGTATTGTTATGGTACGGAGGATGCAAGAATTATTTTTACAGTTCCCGAGGAAAGGAGGACTGTCGATAACATTTTTGCTGGACTTTGGGGAGGAATTATTGGTACCAGAACTACTCAGGATATGGTCTTCGAATATACAGATATTGAATTTACAGGCGCCTTGGGAGAAGCCGGAAACAGCATAGTTGCGGAAGGGGAGATTGATGAAGGAGAGCCGAGATATGCAATATACTTTGTTAATCCGGAGGGTAATTTTATAATGTGGCACAGCCGCATTGCATATTCTAAAGACGATGCCATCAGAATGAATGGTGCCAAAACGCTTATTGCCTTTAGTGTTTTTGAATTTATTGGTGAAAACGGAGGCGAGGGCTTAAATGCAAAAAGAGGTACAGTGGGGGACATGGCCTACAACTTATTTTATTCCGTAGCGACTAATGGGCTGAAAGCAGCCAATACAAGAGCTGAAGGACCTCAAATTGATAACTATTACTACAACAATACTTTTGTGAATTGCGGTTGGAGAAGAGCACAATCAGGAAGAGGTGGTTCCTTGAATTACGAAGCGGGTGCAAGGGGTATCTGCTATAATAATTTAGTTGTGAATAGTAGGTATGGGTTGAGATTAGTACCACCGGATAGAGAACCCGACTTAGCGAATATGGAATACGGTTACCAGTTTTATTATGGTGATGAGCAAGAAATTGTTGATCAGTTTCATCCTTCAAATGGGTTGATTGATTTTCCAAATCCATCTGTTGGTTTACCTATACCTGAATCTGATGTTTATTCTGAAATCCCGGGAGAAAATGACCCTTTGTTTGTAAATTATGATCTAGGGGGATCCTATGATATTTCTGCGGCGAGAAACGGAAGTGATGTTAACTTTAGATCAGCGGCACAGGACTTTCATCTGCAAGCAGGTTCACCGGCTCTTACAGGTGCATTTACCGGCTTTCAACCTAGGTTTGAGTCTTATACTGTAAATGGAAGAACCTATACTACGCCTTTGCCTTCTGAGTTTTTTGGAGCTTTTGGTACTAGATAAAAAACAAAGATTTGGGTAGTTTAATGTATTATTTCTTGGAAAAAAAATTGATCTTTTTGCTCATCCCGGTAGCATTTGTGCTACTGTCGTGCAGTAAAGATGACGGCGATTCCGGAGAGCAGAGCAGATGGCATAATTTGGAACAGTTCAATGTAGACTGGCGTATTAATGATTTAGAAATGACCACTATTTTTGCTCCTTCTGCCAAAGCGTTGGGTGAATCAACGATGATTGAAGCTTCAGGTTTAGTGCCTTCTATTTCTAATCCGGGATATTTGTGGAGTCATAATGACAAGGGAAATGAAAATCTTCTTTTTTTATTAGATAAAAACTCAGGTGAGACAGTCGCTAGATACAGACTTGAAGGAATATTCAACCGAGACTGGGAAGATATCGAAATTTCAAGAGCTTCGAATGGTATAAATTATATTTTTTTGGGCGATATCGGAGACAATAATCGGGTTTATCCTAATTATGTGATCCACCGGTTCGTAGAGCCTTTATTCAAAGAAGAACACAGGGGTAAAGTAATTGATTGGATGCCCGAAGATCATCTGGAATATAGATATATTTATCCTGAGGGAAATAAACACGATTCTGAAACTCTGCTATACGATCCTGTTTTTGATGACCTGTATGTGGTAACCAAAAGAGATTTCAATTCTTTAATATATGCATTACCCGGAGATCTCGATTGGTCTGAAACCCAGGAGGCTCTCCTTGTTGGTAATTTTTTATTTACAAGAGCTGTGGCTGGAAATGTATCCCTCGATGGAGCACAGATTTTAGTAAAGACTTACGACTTTATCATGCATTGGGAACGCGATTTATCTCAACCTTTGTGGAATACTTTACAGACAAAACCACATCTAGCGCCCTATGATCCGGGAGAGCCACAAGGAGAAGCTATATGTTTTGACTTAGATGGGGTCAATTATTACACTTTAAGTGAGTTCAGCAATTCCATAATTCCGGTATTGTACAAATACATCAGAAACTAATTTTTAATATAAAATCAAACCAATGAAAAATTTTGTA
>RECS01000166.1 GCA_007693915.1 Saprospirales bacterium
ATAATGAAGATTTATTGTGGGGTATTCTTACTATACGAGAATATTCAACTATTGCGGCTAAAATGGATTGGCGTATCCACCATACTGCATAAGAAATAAACTTAAAACCCTTTGTTTCATCAAATCGTTTAGCAGCCTTTATCAATCCGACATTACCTTCATTAATTAGATCAGAAAGGGTTAAGCCGTTATTTTGATATTGTTTAGCAACACTTATTACAAATCGAAGGTTGGCTTTTGTTAGTTTCTCAAGTGCATCTTGATCACCTTCTTTTACTTTTGCAGCTAACTCAGCCTCCTCCTCAGGACTCAACAACTCATATTTACTCACCTCGTTTAAGTACAAATCAATAGATGCACTTTCACGCTTTGTAAAGGATTGGTTGATTTTGAGTTGCTTCATATCATTCTATCAGGTATAGTAACCAATAATAGAAGTACGATAATTTATCCCCATTAGTTCCCTTTAAAATAAATCATTGGTAAAGACATTATCCAGAATTGTATTAAGGCTTTTTACCACGATTTTTTCTGAAACGTAAGATTAAAAATAAAACTCATTATATGGATAACAATTAAGAAAAGCTCGATTATTATTGCGAATTATATTTCATATCCAATAAATAAGGGACAAGTAGAAAACTGTATATTGTTGATTTTCTAACAGGCAAAACATTCTGTGCAACGCCCTACTTGGTAAACTCAACTTTGCGTTTTTTTTGAGTCTTTGGGCAAAATAAAGCCTCTATTAACTTCCAATTTTATGTCATGCCATCAGAAAATAGAGACCTTTCCTTTACTTGAATTTAAACAATTGCTTTTTTAGACCAAGTTGCTTTAAATTACTCTTACAACTTAGAACAATCGCATTCATGTTAATAGGACCAAAGAAAAAAAACTAGTATCTACAACTTTAATTATTCTTAAGGCATAATCAAAGTAATTATGCTAAAGACGAAAAAGTACCAAGTAAATAAATCATCCTTACCTTCTGTTTCTATCGTTTCGATTTCGATCATTGCGATGAGAGTGGTCATCACGTCTGTCTCTGTTACCTTCACCACCTTCAGGTTTTTCTAGCAATACCTTACGAGATAGCTTAAATTTACCCGATTTGGGATCTATTCCAATCAATTTGACCTGAACCTCGTCACCGACTTTAAAGACGTCATCAACATTTTGTACTCTTTCGTGGGCAAATTCAGAGACATGTAACAAACCACTTTTTCCTGCAAAATCTACAAATACGCCATAAGGCATTACTGAAGCAACTTTTGCATCATATACATCACCGACCTCAGGAACATGAGTAATAGATTTAATTCTGTTCTTAGCTGCTTCTAATCCGTCTTTATCACTACTGGAAATCTGCACGACACCTTTATCATCAATTTCTTCAATAGAAATCACAGTATTTGTCTCTGCTTGCATTTCCTGAATAATCTTACCTCCAGGACCTATGACAGCGCCAATAAAACTCTTATCGATAATAAGTTCAACAACTCTTGGAGCATGTGGTTTTAGATCTTCACGAGGCTCTGAAATAACTTTGTTCATTTCATTGATGATATGGTTTCTCCCAATTCTAGCTTGTTTAAGAGCCTTTTCTAAAACTTCATAAGATAAACCATCCACTTTGATGTCCATCTGACAACCACAAATTCCATCTAAAGTACCGGTAACTTTAAAATCCATATCACCTAGTGCATCCTCATCTCCAAGTATATCCGAGAGTATACAGTATTCACTACCCTTCGCAATCATACCCATTGCAATACCAGCTACCGGCTTTTTTAAACCAATTCCGGCATCCATAAGTGACAGACTACTTGCACAAACAGTCGCCATGGAGGAAGAACCATTAGATTCCAAGACATCTGAGACTAACCTCATTGTATATGGAATATCAGATGGTAGCATTTTTTTTATGGAGCGGGCTGCTAAGTTAGCATGACCAACTTCACGCCTACCCGGACCTCGCATAAATTTAACCTCTCCTGTACAATAGGGAGGAAAATTATAGTGTAAAATGAATTTCTCATTATAGTGATCGAGGGCATTGTCGATTAATTGGGAATCTTGCTTTGAACCCAGAGTAAGAGAAGTCAAAGATTGAGTCTCACCTCTGGTAAAAATAGCAGATCCGTGAGCAGAAGGTAAATAATCAATCTCGCACCAAATATCCCGAATGGTATCGGGCAGTCTACCATCAATTCTTTTCCCTTCCTTGAGCGCCATATCCCTAATGACCTCTTTGTTTACTTTATAATAGTATTCTTTGATCAATCCGCCAAATTCCTCTATGTATTCTTCACCATTTTCTTCTGTTACTATCTCAATAAAATCATCAAAGATAGCGGTGAATTTTTCTTTTCTATCAGGCTTAGCAAAACCCCCTCTAGCAACCTCTAAAATTTTAGGCCCCAACTCACTTTCTATTCGATTGTAAAGTTCTTGATTAATCTCAGGTGCAATGAATTCTCGTTTAACTGTTGCTTTTTCACCTACCTTTTGAGCAAGATCCAACTGTGCTTGACACTGGACTTTAATAGCATCGTGTCCAATTTTAATGGCTTCTATCAAGTCACTCTCCTGAATTTCATCACCTTCACCTTCTACCATCATAACATCACTCATTGTGGCAGCGACAATAATATCTAAAGTTGCATTTTCAAGGTCAGAGCGACAAGGATTAACTACATACTGACCATTAATTTTGGCTACGCGAACTTCGGAAATAGGTCCATTCCATGGAATATCGGAAACAGAAAGTGCGGCAGATGCAGCAAGTGCAGCATAAGAATCAGGAAGGGTCTCTTCATCACCACTGATCAAATTTATGACTACTTGGGTTTCATTCATGTAATTATCAGGAAAAAGGGGACGAATTGCTCTGTCCACTAGCCTACAGATCAAAACTTCATAATCAGACAATCTCGTTTCTCTTCGAAAAAAGTTACCCGGTATTTTACCTGCAGCAGCAAACTTCTCCTGATAATCTACAAACAATGGAAAAAAGGGTACGTCTTCTTTAGCTTCTTTGTTACTAACAACCGAAGCGAACAACATGGTATCACCAATTTTAACAACGACAGAGCCGTGTGCTTGTGTAGCTAATTTACCTGTCTCGATGGTTACATTTTGGCCATCAGGTAACTGAAATTCCTGAGTTATTGGTATTTGCTTTCCCATAATATTTTTTAAACTGAATAATTTGAATGAATGATGGTGTGGAGACACCTGGATGTAAAAGTAGATAAATAAAAATTGCTCCCTTTAATCAAAGAGAGCAATTTCGATTTATTTTCTAATACCCAATTTTTCGATCAACTCACGATATTTGATAATATCTCTTCCTGCAAGATATCGAAGCATTCTTCTTCTTTTTCCAACCAAACCTAAAAGTGTTTTCCTGGAAGAGTGATCTTTTTTGTTTCTCTTAAGATGTTCTGCTAACCCTTTTATTTTGTGAGTAGCTAGGGCTATTTGTGCCTCAGTAGATCCGGTATTTGTTTCAGCACCACCGAATTCTTTAAAAATCTTTACTTTGTCTTCTTTTGTTAAGTAATTTGCCATTTTCTTTTTTTAAATGATTACCAATAGTGATCTCATGGATCAGTTATAGCGGCGCAAAGGTAATTAAATTGAACAAATTACAATCGTTTTTATTAAAAAAATATCAGTAAAAATACAGTACATTAAAACAACTACTCAATTTTACTTTCTTTAGCGCGATTCCACAACTCGTCCATTTCTTCCAGAGTCATATCTTCTAGAGATTTTTCTGCATTAGCTTCAATGTACTCAAACCGCTCTTTAAATTTAGTGTTAACTTTAGCCAGAGCTGTCTCCGGATCGATATTTTCAAATCTTGCATAGTTGATTAAAGAGAAAAGAATATCTCCAAATTCTTCTTCTTTTTCACTTTGAGAAAGATTTTTAGCTTCTCTAAATTCAGTAAGTTCTTCTTCTACTTTTTCCCAGACCTGGTCTTTATTTTCCCATTCAAAACCAACTTGCGCAGTTTTATCTTGCATTCGAAATGCTTTAATCATGGCGGGTAAACTATTAGGAACACCTCCCAAGACAGATTTTTTTCCTCCTTCTCCCATTTTTAACTGTTCCCAGTTCTTTTTCACCTCTGCTTCATCGGATACCACAGTATCTCCATAGATGTGCGGATGTCTTTTTATTAGTTTGTCACAAACTGCATTCAAAGTATCTGCGATGTCAAACCTCCCTTTTTCTTCTCCAATTTTTGCATAAAAAACCATGTGCAGAAGTAAATCACCCAGTTCTTCTTTTATGTCATCCCAGTTTTCAACTGTTATAGCATCAGCCAATTCGTAGGTTTCTTCAATGGTCAAATTCCGAAGACTATGAATGGTTTGCTTACGATCCCAGGGACACTTTTCCCTTAATTCATCCATTATTTTTAGTAACCGACCAAAAGCCTTGAGTTTATTATTCATGCCGTTTTGTAAAAATTAAAAATAAAGCGCAAAAGTAATGAAACCTTAGTGATCAAATATTCAAACAAGAAACCAATCTGAATCCTACCAAACCACCAACTTACGCTGATAAGATAATCCTTTTTGATCCTGTGCTTTGATAAAATAAACTCCGACGCCCAACCCTTCTATTGAGTGCGTCTCAGAACATGAAGATTGTTTAAATTTACGAACGATTTTACCATTAATATCTGTGAGATATATATCTAATTGGACAGCACAATTTTGATCTAAATTAATGGTAAACTGCCCTCTCGCAGGATTAGGATAAACCTCAAACTGATTATCGTACCCAATAATATTTTCTGAATTCACTGAACCATCAGCCTTAATATTGGATTGATAAATGGCCAGTCCTCCACGCAGATTGGCAACAACTACTTCCAACAATCCATTGTTATTTAAATCAGCTAAAACTGCTTGTGTATTGGATCCCTGACGGATTTCTCCAAAATCTTCGACTTCAGGTGTAAATTCTACACCAAATTCAGAATCAAGATCAGTGTAAAGTTCCAAACGACCGGACAATCTTCCCACAAGCATCATGGCATTACCATTTGGTGGCTCATATATTGTCGGGGTACTGAACCCTCTCACAAATCCAGGTTCAAAAGTAAGTATTCTTCCAAAACAGGGATTATTTGGTGATTCAAATTCATCGCTTGCAAACATGGGACTTTCCCTCGTGCCAATATTTTCAAAATAATTTAGATTCCCACAACGCATTCCATCTACATTGTTTGCTGTCCGTTCACCAATAACTAAATCAGGCAGCCCATTTCCATTTATATCTGCGACGGTGGGAGTGGAATATTGCCCAACATTAATATCCATCCAGGGGTACTCCCATACATCTACCTGAATGGGTTCTCCAGGTGCAGCGACATTTTCTCCATAAAAAAGTCGACCTTGAAAATCACCTACAATTACATCTAAAGCACCATTGCCGGTCATATCATAAAAAACAGGAGCAAATGCTCGAGTACTCGAACTGAATTGACTCATTCCAAATAAATCAGTATCTACCAACTCAAAAGCTGGTTCTTCGGCAGTTCCAATATTTCGGTAAAAATGAAGGGAAGATAGGCGCTCTTGAAAATTAATAAACATCCCGAAATTACCAACCACCAAATCCAAAAGACCATCGCCATCAATATCAGCGACTGCAACACTGGAATAGGAACCAACATCAATCATACCTCCTACCAGAAAATCCTCTTGTTGAAATTCAAATATTTTTTCATTTCCAATTCCCACATTTTTATAGTACCAAACATTGTACTTAGTTTCTAAAAAGCCGGCAGCATCATTTACTGAAACCAACAAATCATCTTTCCCATCCCCATCTACATCCAAAATAAAAGAAGAAAGAAAGGCTTCCAACTCAACAGCACGATCATAAGAGGGAAAATTTATATCCTTATCTACCATCCATGCATTCGTAGGTGTACCACCATTTTGAAGAAAAGAAATTCGATTGGTGGTTAAGTCACCAATGAGGGCATCCATCAGACCATTTCCATTTTGATCAAAAAGCGTAATGGTTGAACCTGCATGCCTTTCAGATGATGTAGAACCGTCCAATGCAAGTCCTGCACAAGAATTAGGATTGTCACTAAGAAAAATATCGGCAGGAAATTCATTTTCGAAAAATTTACCCCAACAGATATCTTCAAGGCGGTAAACAAAATCATGAGCAGGTCTACCCTCCTCTACCGTCCTATTTCTGAAAAGCTGGGCATTTCCGCCATTTTCTGTAAATACAACTATATCCATATCACCGTCCCCTGTAACATCACCAATATGAGGTATATCAATATTGAGAACATTTAGGTTAGACAAACCACCTGAACTTCGAAAAGTCAACACATTAAAGGGATATTCGTGATTCAATTCTAATAAATCAAATGACAAATCACCATTTATTTCTGAACCGGTGTAAACCTGAATACCGGGAGCTGTATTCTTCGCATAGGTAAAAATATCAGGAATCCCATTTCTATTATAATCCCTAATCAGCATAAAATTAATCATATCGGGAAAAATTTCAGCCAATTGTGGATTATATCTATAGTCCGGATTACCAGGACTTCCTAAGTTTTCAAAAACAAGTACTACACTACCGTCTCTATCAAAGACAACTAATTCTTTTTGACCATTACGATTGATGTCCGCGAGATTGAACTGCGGTGCATTCAAGCCGCCTGCAAAGGGATTAGTCAATTGACGACCATCTTCAAAAACAGGAAAACTAAGTCTCTCAAATGCCTGAGAATAGAGTATTGAAGTAAGTAAACAGAAGGATGCAAAAAACAATAAAAAGAACTTCATGTGTTGTGATTTTTAGAAAGTTATTATCTTAACCGCTAAATTACGAAAAATTCATTAATGCATTATCAATTTTATATATTCTCTTTTTTTCTATTTGTCTTTTATGCAAATACCCATCAAGCATCAGCTTTGGTGACATCAGATGAATTGGAAAAAATTAATGTAAGGGATACAAGGGTTGTAGCCCTTGCCAGTGAAAATTTACTGGCCATAAGAGGAAAAGCCAATTCTAGGTTAATCATTAAAGTTAATGGGGAATTGGATACATTGAATTTTATTGGGGGCATAAAAATTTTGGATTGGGAGTTTGATAGAAACGGAAAAATATTTGCATTAAAAAATCCCGGTGAATTAAATAGTTTAGAGCTGTATCATGTGTCAGAGAAAAGGGGACAAATAAGAGTTAGGAAAATTCCACTTTGGCTCACGATTGTACCGCCCTTACTCGCCATCTTCATGGCACTGTATTTCAAAGAATCAGTTACAGCTCTCTTGGCAGGTATTTTTGCAGGAGCTTTTATCGCAAATGGAATGTATTTTGACTCCCTTATTATTTCATTTATGCGGACCTTGGATACCTATATATTAGGCGCTCTTAATAACATATACCATCTTTCCATCCTACTATTGACTTTGCTAATTGGTGCAATGGTAGCTGTGATCTCATTGAACGGCGGTATGCAAGGTGTTATCAATAAAATCAAACCCTACGCAAAAGACAGGAGAAGTTCAAAGCTAACTGCCTATTTTATGGGGTTGATATTATTTTTTGACGATTACGCCAATACACTCATTGTGGGTAGCAGCATGAAAAATCTAACGGACAAATTTAAGGTCTCTAGAGAGAAACTGGCATATATTGTTGATTCGACTGCAGCGCCCATTGCTGCAATTGCTTTAATTACTACATGGATAGGAGCAGAATTAAGTTATATCCGTTCCGGAATTATAGATATTGATATTGACCTTGGTCAATCAGTTTATGCCATATTTTTGGCTTCACTCAAATACTCTTTTTATCCTATCCTTACGATTTTTTTTGTCTTTATGATCATCATGAGCAGAAGGGATTATGGACCCATGCTTAAGGCAGAACGGAAGGCACTCGAGCTTTGTGGAACAGAGGACGAGGATCAATTAAAACCGGAATACCATCAAGAGGAAAATCTGGATCCAAAACCCGGTATAGCCCACAGATGGTACAATGGAGTTATTCCCATTTTTACCATGATTTTGGTAGCCATACTTGCTTTAATTCATACCGGTCTCGAAGCATTTCTTCAGGATACTATACCAGATTCCAATTTTTCATGGTCCAATGCCTGGCAGGCCACTTTAGGGGAAGCTGGTTCAGCATCTTCCTTTTTAGAGAGAGCTGGTCTAATCATAGGTTATTCAGACCCCTATGCTTCTTTATTGTGGGCTTCGGGTTCAGCTGTAGTAGCCGCTCTTATTTTGACTTTCAGTCAAAAGCTTTTAAGTTTAACTGAATCTATGAAAGCATTGGGAGGTGGCATGAAAAGTATGGTCCCAGCTATCACCATACTTGTTCTTGCTTGGGCTTTGGCCTTAAATACACAAGACCTCAACACAGCCATTTATTTAGCAGGATTGGCAGAAGGTCGAATAAGCCCTTATCTATTACCTCCAATCATTTTCATTTTAGCGGCATTTACTGCCTTTTCTACAGGCTCATCATGGTCAACAATGGCTATACTCTACCCTATTGCCATTCCATCCACTTATGCCGTTTGCCTGGCGGCAGGTCTGGATCCTGAAATAACGACTGAATTACTGCTCAATGTAATTAGTATTGTTCTTGCAGCTTCTGTGCTTGGAGACCATTGCTCACCTCTTTCTGACACCACTATACTATCCTCCCTAGCTACAGGTTGTGATCATATAGCACACGTCCGAACTCAGCTGCCTTATGCACTAACTGTTGGAGTTTTCAGTTTATTAGCTGCATTTTTCTCAACCTTTTTAGGGGGTGGATGGTTCGTTTCCTTGAGTATCATTATTTTTGGAATTTCGGTCTTTTGGCTGATTATTAAAAAAACAGGAAAAGACCCGGAAACCAAAGAACAAACCTAAGGGATTTTATGACAACAAGGCAAAATAGTTCTTATCTATTCCTCTACTTATTAATTGCGGGAGTATCCTTTCTTTTTTTACCCTTATTGGGAGCTTTAACCTACCTTTTCTTTCAATCTGATGTAGGTAGTATTAATTTCCCCTTCTGGTTTTTAGGTACTTCCTTGTTTATAATGATGATCAGCTATTTTGCTGAGCGAGCTAAATTTAATTTTAAGGAGGGCAATATTCTATTCGGTAAAGCCTGGCAATTTACTCTGCTCTCAGTTTTCTTATTCTTTATTGGTCAGTTATTATCCTGGAATAGCATTCTAAGCCAGGATGCACTGATGACCACCAATAATTCCTACGCTTTTACTTATCTACTAAGTGGACTGCATTTGTTGCATGTTTTAGCAGCATTGCCCATTCTCATCTGGTTCCATTATCAATTTAAGTTTGCCAAAAAAGATGAAATGAAACTCAATGTATTTTTTGCTGATTCAAGTAAATTGATCAAACTGGATCAAACCATCATTTACCTGCACTTTATGGGTGTACTCTGGTTTTTATTATTACTGGTATTTAGCTTAATGGCGTTGATTTGATAGGAATAATTATATTTTAACGTAAGAAAACATTAAAGGCGAAATTGAAAAAAAGTGGTAATGTCTAAAGAATAGATTTCCTCAAATATTGCAATTTTCATTCAATCTACGCAAACATTAAACTAATTGATTGCATTACATTATGTGGGTTATCTGTAAATTTTTTTTAACTATATTAGTTAAAGGCTATAATAATTAATTAATTTTCATCGATTAATATTTTCTTATTTTTATTTTATTTCTACTAGTAATCTACTCCTACAAGGCAGATGATTTTACCAAAATATCAGAATAAACATTTTACACTATATTAGGTTTGAACAAAATAAAATAATACACAATCCAAAACCTTCAGGCAAAGATTAAAAGTCTACAGTCGCAATTTAACTTTTCACATACTGCAACGTAGTTCGATTGCCTTCCTGATCATAGACATGTACAATATACACGCCTGATGGCCAACTTGAAGTATTAATCTCAGTTAAGCGATCGGTTAATGTAGTGGTAAACTGCAATAATCCATTTCGGTCATAGACTTCAACTGTGAGTATTTCATCTATGATAGAATTGGCTTTAAGTATAATTAAAGTGGGACCCGGATTCCTGATCAATGAAACAGGGATAAGCCTCCCCTCATACCCAGGTAAATTCACATCGGGATCGAATGCCATCCCCTCAATCGAAAACTGATATTTGTTGTGTGTAAATGGTGCATAATTAGGATGGGATGAACCTACAGCTGAAAAAGGTTGAGTTACCCTTAATTGAACCCTAACATCATTAGGAATCAGACCTTCTTCATAGCTTAGCAATTCACTTGCTAAAGGCATCACAGTCCAGTTTACTGTTCTAAACACCTGAGGGATTTTTATACGCATAGGCAAAGGACCAGAAAGAATATCATGGATTTGTAA
Organism: Saprospirales bacterium; assembly: GCA_007693915.1. Lineage (GTDB taxonomy): Bacteria > Bacteroidota > Bacteroidia > Chitinophagales > Saprospiraceae > PWJY01. Next base: position 10,438 of record RECS01000166.1, read on the forward strand.
ACAGCCGTCGTATTCCTGATTGGTGACATAAATAAAATGATGACCACCTGTAAAGTATCGCGATGAGCCGGGTAAACCATCTACTTCAATTTCAAGACCGGGATTCCACATTCTGTCATTACCAACCAGATAATCAGAATGCACACCTTCCATGGCAGGATTGTCAGGACTGTATATAGTGGCCTCTGAGAAAAACAGATTTAGCCGTTGCCCGGTAGCTACGTCAATAGCATAACCCGGAAACCAACCAAAACCATTTGGCAGATCGGGATCATCTAGAGGCATTCCATCAGGACCGGCACTTTTTGAAGCAGCAGGTCTTTCCAACAAACTCATCTGTGACCCACCAAAACCTTCACCTGACCCTTCCTTAAGAAAGCCTGTAGTAGCCTCCAGTATCACCACCCTGCTCCATTTGCTTTTATCCGAGGTAAAAACAATATCTACATTATTCAAATTATTCAAGCCAAATAAAGGTCCACATGCACCTGAATTGGCATCATTTATCCATGCAGGAGATATCATTGGCAGATTCGATGGTCTGCTATCACATAAGCAATATGGGAAAAACCCGGTTTCATTGTTCACTATAAATGATCTATTGGGATCAAGTTGATGATCTTCATTGTCCTTTTCAGTTTTTATAAAATCAAATATTTCGTCTCTATTCAAGTTATCATCCCTTGTTTGGTCTTCAACAAAACTTAACCATTGAGATCCATAGGGGTTTTTATACTCCATAAATCCACCTATAAAACCATTATCGCGAACTAGCACTGGATTGGCGCCAGGTGGATCTGCTTGAAAAATTCTAATTCCCAGCCCAAACTTATTTATCATTTCCTCGACATTTGTTCCCAATGTTAAAGTTGACTCATAATTCTCACCGGTTTCTAATTTAGTAAGTTTAAAAGACACCTCATCACCCACTACATATTCATTAGGATCAGCATCAATAAATTCCAATTCAAAAGTACCGTCTCGAACTTCAAACGGATTTGCAATAAAAACCTCAAAAGGTCCAAAGCCCGGAAGGTATTCTATCTCTCCATTAAAATTCCCACTTAACACTTTTTCGTCAAATCCCTCTATGGGAATTAAAGGTCCATAATTATTTCCCTGTCCCTCCAACCTTGTTATAGGAAGCGGATCGCCAAAATCACTAAAGATTTTAGTGCCGGGTAATATAGCTTTCGGAGTAAAGGAATAGGTTCTAATATTACGGGTAGATGGCAGATATGTTTGTTTTTGACCATCTGGAAAGCGAATGATATCAAAACCCAGATAATTATTATAAGCGTAAGCTAAAACAGTGAAATAATAGTCTTTCCCATTTTCCAATGGGCTATCTGTAAAAGCACACTTATCAAAAACAAAACTTTGCTTTACTCCAATATTCTCACCCTCTACCTTTAGTACCGGAACGTACAGTGTGTCATCAGAATAGGGATCATCCACAGCATGCCAATTAAATGCTGTAACGATATCATTTTGAAGGTCAGACTGAAATACCTGACGAGCATTAAGGGGGTTGAGTAAATTCTCTAGCGTTAAGTCTATTGAAGCATCGCGCAATTGAAACAACTGATAGCCCTCAAATCTGTAAAACATATCATACTCACCCTCCAAATCAAAATCAAGCTCAATCTCCTCTTCATAATCCAAGTTTCTATTATTCGATTTTTCAGGGTTTTCTAAAACGATGACGATTTTCTGATCAAAAGAAATAGCTTTTAAATCAGGGGCATCCGGACCAATAAAACCTGAGTTTTGTGCATTTATTAAAAAGCTGATGCTCAGAAAAAAAGCGAAAAAAAGTAGTTGAAGTTTCATGTCAAATGTTTTTTTGTATTTTATTAATGCCTAACCCAAAGCAATGACTTTGAACTCTTTACGTCATTAAGATTAATCATTTCAACAGAATAGACACCAGACGTCCAATCCTGAGAGTTTATATTGTACCCTTCCCCTGAAAAATGACCGGAATACATCAATCTACCATCCATACTGATTACCCTGACCTTAAAATCCATTTCCTCTTTAGTTACAATCCTCAATTGCAGGAAGTCTGTCCCGGGATTACCGAGCAAACTAAAGTGCCAATTATCCCTGGACCTAATTTCCTCTGAAGCAAAAACAGCACGTCCATCTTCAGTTTGGGGCAGTAAATCATTGTCAAGATTCAGCGTATAAACCCGTAGGTTTTGCGTACTGCTTAAAAATGGCTCTGCTTGCCCTACCTCAGGACTTCGCCACTCAAAAGGACGGAAATCATTATGCGCATAGGCAATTACGGTATAGTAATAATCCTGACCTGCGTGCAGGAGACCATCACCTGACTGATCAAACATATCCCGATCAATTATAAAATTGCTTTCAAGTCCTGCATTAGCTCCATCCACCATTAAATCAGGTATATATATCGGTCTTGCCCGATAGTAATTCGGGTTTTCATAACGCGTCCAATTGTAAATGATATCCACATCATTTTCAATATCAGACTGAAATACCGGAATCGCAAGATCAGGATTGGTGAAAGTCTCATGCGTCAGAGGTAAATCAGCACTGCGCAGTTGATAAACTATGTAACCCTCAAATTTGTAATATTGATCCTGAACATCATCGGGTATAAAAGTTGCTTTTTCCCTGAAATCCTGATTTCGGTTATTCGAACCGGCAAAATCATTACTGAGTTCTACAGAAAATGCATCACTCATGCGGCTGACTAACATTTCAGGTGCATCGGGTCCCCTCATATCTAATTGGAAGCACTGATCGAATAGCGTACGCGTTTTTTTAGCAACCTCAAAAAGTCTCGTCAAATCGGGGCAAGGATAATCTGCATCAAGAATATAGGGCAGCCCGTAAACTATCTCACTATAACCACCTGGGTCTAGCCTAAATGGTCCTGAGGACATAACATTCCTTCTGTGACCAGCTACTGCCTCAGGATCAGAACACATGGTCCAAGCAGCTGGATCAGAAGGATTGCCGGGATAAGCAAAATTTGGGTTGGAAACATTCTGGGGTGGATTACCATCTCTATATTTTCCATTCAAATATCGATAATATTCCGTTGCATTGGTTGGATCGGTAGTTATTGGTGGCCCATCAAAACCTCCTGGATTGTTGTAATATATAAAGTAAGACAAGCCTAAATTATTCCCCTCACTATCTTTGGGACCCCCGAGAACATTGATCCCAATAGCAGGCATATAATCACAAAGGTCTGGTGTAGTAATGGTACCGCATTCACAATCCCCTCCTAGCGTATTCGCAGAATAAATAAAAGCCAAATCGATATCAGGATTACTACCCAAATATCCGTCAAATGGACATCCCAAATCAATATCAGACCACAAACCAAAAAAAGTGCTATCTAAAAAACTTGCACCTCTGTTTACCATCTGATATCGGTAAAATGTCATATAATCCAACTCATTACCTGCATCAAATGCAAATGCCTGTGCCCTGACTTCAAGATTCATTTGATCACCACCTGAATTGGTATGGATACCACCGGCATCATTAAATATCCAGAAAAACATTTCATCCGGTATTCGGGTTTCAATTGATGTACCGCAATCCTCTAATCCCAAAACAGGAAAATCACCATCAACAGGATTGTATAAACCATCATTATTAAAATCAAAGAAAGGTGCGAGACCTTGATCACTTTGAGGTAAATTAAAATTATATCTTTCAGTAAAATAAGGATTGCCTATAGCAGGCCAATAAAGAATATTCTCAGGAACCAATTCTTTAGGAATAGGCAAACCAAGCTGACTGTATTGTTGAATATTTTTTCGTTGAGCTACAACATCCTCATTGGTTACTCTGAAAATCAAATCCCAATCTCTGCATTGACCAAAATCAGTCATTCCGTCTTCGTTTAGTGGACCGGGCCACCAATCATTCCTACTGTGGGATCTATACGTTTGTGCTGCCAATTTAAGATTACCCTCGTCATCAAAACCTCCTGCCCAAATAGCCCCGGCAAATCCTACAGATATCTCCGATTCTCCAGGTGGTGGTACGGGCACAATATATATTGCATCACTCTGGTCCCACCATTTGTTACCTCCTGTTAATATCCTTGCTCTTACTTTGTTTACTTTTAAATCTCTTTGAGCCATGGCATTAATACAATCAGATCGGTAATCAGAGGGTGGATCTTCGAAAATCGTATTACCGATTTCATCCAAATTAATGGCGTGAATAGTTAATGAGCCAAACAGACCCATGAATACTAATGATAGATAAAATTTCGGTTTCATAGTTTTATTTTTTTACCCACAAAAGGCTTTTAGATTTAGGTTGCTCTCCCAAGCTAATTAGTTCCACATTGTATATTCCTGCAATCCATGTTTGTGTAGCCACACTATACTTCTCGTTTGAAAAATAACCGGAATACATCAATCTACCATCCATACTGATTACCCTGACCTTAAAATCCATT
>RECS01000140.1 GCA_007693915.1 Saprospirales bacterium
ATTCAAACTAACTAAATGTATAGGGATAATTACTTTTATTGATTAGCTAGGCAGAATTATAATCAATCGACCTGACTTGCCCCCGAGAAAATTGAACACCGAACACCCATTAATCTTGTCTCGTCAATGGGCTGTGACTTGACGAGGCGATATTTGATTTAAGAAGTATTCAAAGCTTAAGAATAATGATTATAAATCAAATCCATATTGAATAATGGAAAATTCTTAAATTGAATATTGATGCCTGCCCCATATATTTTAATAGATCCCTTGCCTGGCCCCAATCCATTTTGTGGATTTTTCAATCAAAAAATATTTAATAAAGTATGTTTTAATAAAGTAGGAAAATACTTTCGTGTCTATTAGCTTGCTTTAAAATTAGCTATGCGCCCAATACAAAAATTTTATTCACAAATGCTGAAAAATAGACGTTCAAAGCCAGCAGTACCAACTTAAAGAAAGTCAGAATTAACCGAAACCTAATAATGGAAGGAGAGTGGTGAATATACTTACTATCCTGTTGCAGATTTTAAATTCTGGAACCAATTACTACCCTTCTTAACTCTTATAGCAACATTTTACTACGCTAGTTTAAAAAAACCTGTAAACCTTAAATCAAAAAATGTGCTAAATAAAAGCACATGGCTTATCTTCGCACCTTTAAAAGGCATTTTAAAAATATCCCCCAATGATCCATCCGGAAAGATACTTGGTTACTTCTGCTTTACCTTATGCCAATGGTCCACTTCATGTTGGTCATTTATCAGGCGCTTACTTGCCAGCAGATGTCTATGTTCGATTTCTTAGAATCATGGGAAAAGATGTAGTCTTTGTGTGCGGATCCGATGAGCACGGAGCTGCAATTACCCTAAAAGCCAGAAAAGAAGGAGTCAGCCCGAAGGAAATTATTGATAAATATCACACTCAATTCAAAGATTCATTCGAAAAGATAGGACTTTCGTTTGATGTTTATCATCGTACATCAGAAGAGTTACATCATGAAACCTCTGCTGCTTTTTTTAAGAACCTTTACGAGCAGGATAAATTTAAAAAGATAGAAAGTGAGCAGTACTACGACGAGTCAATATCGCAGTTTCTCGCGGACAGATATATAAAGGGGGAATGTCCCAAGTGCGGGTATGCTGAAGCCTACGGGGATCAATGTGAAAGCTGCGGTAGTTCGCTTAGTCCAACCGACCTGATCAATCCTGTTTCTGTAATCAGTGGGAACAGTCCGGTATTGAAAAAAACTTTTCATTGGTATCTTCCATTGGATGAACATGAAGATTGGTTAAGAGAGTATATTCTAAAAGGTGAACTGGATGGAAAGGAACATCACGATCCTAAAGATTGGAAAAATCACGTTATCGGTCAATGTAAATCCTGGTTGGATGGAGGTCTGGAAGCGAGAGCTATGACAAGAGATCTGGATTGGGGCGTAGATGTACCAAAAGATATTCCGGAAGCAGACGGAAAGAAACTATATGTCTGGTTAGATGCTCCTATCGGCTATATTTCCGCCACAAGGCAATGGGCTATTGACAGAGCAAAATCCAATCCGGACTTCAGTGAAGATGACTGGAAAAAATACTGGATGGATGATCAAAGTGCTCTGATTCATTTTATCGGAAAAGACAATATCGTTTTCCACTGCCTCATTTTTCCCGTTATACTAAAATCCCATGGAGATTATGTGCTCCCTGTAGATGTACCCGCTAATCAGTTTATGAACCTCGAGGGACAGAAGATTTCTACATCGAGGAACTGGGCTGTTTGGCTGAAAGACTTTCTCGAAAGGTGGGAAGGAAATGAAGACTCTCTCAGGTATTACTGCATAAAAAATATGCCTGAGCAAAAAGACAGCGAATTCACCTGGAAGGGTTTTCAGGAAGCGCACAATAATGAATTGGTGAACAATCTGGCAAATTTTGTCAATAGGGTAATCGTGCTCACCAATAAATACTACAATGGGGTAGTCCCTGAGTTTGATGAGGATATCAGCTTAGAAGGTAATGACGACATGGGAATGCCCTCCTATCACGAAACGGAAATGATGGATCTTTTTGATCGCTTAGATCAGATGTGCCAATCCATTAGAAACAAAGAGCTGAGGGCTGCATTAAAGCAGATTATGGAAATTTCATCCTATGGAAATCAATTCCTGCAGAATCATCAACCCTGGAAATTGCAAAAAGAAGATCCTGACACTGTCAAGGTGGTAATGAATATGGGTTTGCAGATTGTGGCAGCCCTTTCTGTTGCTATATACCCATTTTTACCCTTTAGCTCGGCCAAAATGCGTCAAATGTTGAACATGCCTGAACTCAAGGGTGAAGCCGAATTTCTGGACTTGCTTGATCACCTCTGCGAAGGCGACCATCTCCTGGATGTTGGTCATAAAATCAGCCAAGCGGAACACCTTTTTTCCCGCATTTCAGATGATGCTATTGAAAGGGAAATAGAGTTGTTGAAAAAGGGAAATGAGCTTGAGGCGGAAGCGGGAAGTGAATTTATTCCCTTAAAGGAAAATATAGAGTTCGAAGGTTTTGCCGGATTGGATCTGAGAACCGGCACCATTATCGCTGCAGAAAAAGTACCGAAAACTGACAAACTACTCAAATTGGAAGTAGATCTCGGCTTTGAAAAGAGGACCATAGTTTCCGGTATTGCCGAGTATCATCCTGCAGATAAAATAGTAGGTCAAAAAGTAACAGTAGTAGCCAATCTGGCACCAAAAAAATTAAGAGGTATCATGTCCAATGGAATGATACTAATGGCTGAAGATCAGAACGGGCGTCTGGAGTTCGTGGCTCCACCGTCGGATTTTGAAAATGGACACCAAGTAAGATGAAAAATCTCCAGTCATACAAATGGCTGATCATTGGCCTTTTACTGGTTGTAGGGATATGGTCATCTGTTGAAATGCTCAACAGACCCTTATGGGGCTATTTGCCACTTTTTGCATTTTGGTCATTTTGGAATGCTTTGATCATCATTTTGGGATGGGATCCACTAGGCAACATAAAACAGCGTTTGCTTTTCTTTTTGCCTCTGCTTTCGGGCATCTTACTAACATTGGCTTTCCCCCCCTTTCCACTTCCTGTTATTGCCATGTTGGGTTTTGTTCCACTTTTACTAATGATAGATCAAAGAAAGAAACACAACTTCAGTAATCGAGATTTACTTTTTGCCGGATATCACGCTTTTATCAACTGGAATATACTCGCTACATTTTGGGTAGCCAATACAGCTTTTGCAGCCGGTATATTTGCCATAGTGGTGAACAGTCTCTTGATGCTCATTCCTTGGGCTTTATTCTTGTTGATGAAAAACCGAATGGGACACTTTAAGCTGGCACTTGCTTTTATCGCCTTTTGGATGAGTTTTGAGTTTCTTCATCACCGTTGGGAACTGACCTGGCCCTGGCTCACTCTGGGGAATTCACTTTCCGGATTGCCCTTTATTGCACAGTGGTATGAATACACTGGGACTATGGGCGGCTCACTGTGGCTACTTGGAGGTAATTGGTGGTTGTATATTATCCTGAAAAGAAGATTTGATGGCTATCGGCTTTCAGCTAAGAACTTGTTCATTTATCGCTTCCTGCCGTGGTTGATGATTCCGGTTGGCTTCTCAGCACTTTTGTATTTTCAGGAAGACATCCCTGCGAGTGATACAGTAAAAGTAGCCGTTATCCAACCCAATTTTGAACCGCATTATGAAAAATTTACCATACCCTATGCTCAGCAACTTGAACTGATGGCATCTCAAATTCAGGATGCATTAGAAGAAGGGGCAGAATTGGTGGTTTTACCTGAAACCATGATAAGAGTTGGGCTTCACGAGCATGAATCCGACAGAAGCATTCATAGATTACAGCAAGTTTTAGAATCTTATCCGGATGCTCATATCATCGCTGGTTTGAATTCTCATTATATTTTTGATCGGGAAACCATTGATCCTAATTTTCTGCGCATTCACGTAAACGCTGCCAGAGATACTACCTTTTGGGAATCGCACAACAGTGCCGGATTGATAGACAGAACCGGACTAACTGATGTTTACTTTAAATCTAAACTGGTACCCGGAGCGGAAATATTCCCCTATGCAAATTTATTGTTTTTTATGGAGGGATTGGTGGACCAACTGGGTGGGAGCACAAGCGGAGTCCGAACTCAGCCGGAACGTTCAGCCTTTAAAATCGGGACAAAGGGTTTTGCTCCGGTGATTTGCTATGAGTCCATATTTGGTGAATATCATCAGGGATATTTTGAGGCGGGTGCGGGCGCTATCTTAATCATGACTAATGACGGATGGTGGGACAACACTCCCGGTCACAGACAACATTTATATTTCGGTACCCTTCGAGCTATAGAGTACCGCAAAGAAATTGCAAGATCAGCCATTACAGGAATCAGTGGCTTCATTGATCAGCGCGGACGAATCCTTTCTCCCACATCCTATGAAGAAAAAGCGATTGTCATCAGAGACCTTCACCTTAATTACCATAAAACCTTTTATGCCCGCAACGGAGATATTTTAGGTCGTTTCATGCTGCTGATCAGTTTGGGTCTGATTTTACTGTGGATTGTAATGGAAGTGAAGAGGAAGGATGATAGAATTACTTCTTTGTAAGTTTAGTGATTTGGCTGTGAAATATTTTATTAAATTGTATTCCGAACAAGGGATAACCAACGCTGATTTTTGAACATCCATCAAGCAATATTGATCAAGAGGGAGGTTTTGCTTCAAACCGGTATAGCTTGATATCTATGATTTAGAAACCACTTCAACATCAACTTTAGTACCTCAATTCAATCCTTCATGAACCTTAAACTCTTAATGGTTCAAAAAGACAAATCAGGAGGTATTTTAAGGTAGTTTAGAATAATAAATGACAGCTGTACCGCATGTAACTCCCCTTTTTAAATAAATCTCAAAAATTGGGAAAATTACCTCATTTTTGCACCCGTGTTATCAGCAGAGAAAAAAGCGTATGTAGAGCTGCATATTGCAGTGCTATTATTCGGACTCACAGCCATCCTTGGAGACCTAATCAGTTTGTCTGCAGTGGAGTTGGTTTGGTTTAGGGTATTGATAGCAGGCTTTAGTTTTCTGTTTTTTTTCAGAGTGCGAAATGCCCTGAAAAAAATGCCTCGGGAGTTGGCTCTTAAGTATCTGGGGATAGGAGCCATTGCCGCCCTGCATTGGGTTACTTTTTTTGGTGCCGTAAAATTGTCCAACGCTTCTATTACTTTGGTTTGTCTGGCTACCACCTCCTTCATGACCTCCATAATGGAGCCCATAATTGTAAAAAGACCGTTTTATTGGTACGAAACAGCTCTGAGTATAATGATAATTCCCGGTATGGTCCTAATTGTACAGAGTTTGGACGCGGAATATTACCTGGGAATTGCAGTGGGTTTATTATCAGCTTTTCTGGCTGCCACTTTTGGAATTCTCAATAAGAAAATGATTACCCGCTCCGATCCATTGACCATATCGGCTATAGAAATGGGGGGCGCCTTCGGATTCTTAAGTTTGGTATTGTTGACTATGCTGATCATTGGAAGTCCTGTAAGTCTAAGTCCGTCAGGGACAGATTGGATGTATCTTTTGGTACTTGCACTTTTATGCACCACACTGGCCTATGCACTTTCATTAAAGGCACTCAATCACCTTTCTGCTTTCGCAACTGCTCTTACTATTAATCTCGAACCTATTTACGGTATTTTGCTTGCCATAGTCATCCTAAAAGAGCATCATGACCTATCCCCACAGTTCTACATCGGAGGTGCGATGATCTTATTAGCTGTTTTTAGCTATCCTTTGGTGAATAAAAAATTCAGGAAAAAGACCAATTGATAATTTTTTGTTCACAGTAAATTAACCAACAGCTTTCATTTCGCATCTAATTTTGCAGTTGTTATGAAAGAGAATGATAATGTCAAGAAAAGACCAATTGATATATGCGTTATCTCTGATACTCATCTTGGAACTTTTGGTTGTCACGCCAAAGAATTATTGGAGTATCTCAATTCCATTGACCCCAAAGTTTTAATATTAAACGGGGACATCATTGACGCTTGGCAATTCAACAAAAAATATTTCCCCAGAGAGCATATCTCAGTTATTAGGAAAATTCTAAAGTTTACCAAGCAGGGAAAAAGAGTTCACTATCTAGTTGGTAATCACGACGAATTTTTAAGAAAATACATCCCCTTGCAATTGGATAATTTCCACCTAGACAACAAACTTATACTTGAAATTAATGGGGAGAAACTGTGGTTTTTTCATGGAGATATATTTGACCTTACCATACAATATTCAAAATGGCTGGCTAAACTTGGAGGCAAGAGTTACGATTGGTTGATATGGCTGAATCGATTGGTAAACAATATTCTTCTTCGATTAAACCGCCCCAAAATGTCTCTTTCTAAAAAGGTAAAAAACAGTGTTAAGTCGGCTGCAAAATTTATCAGCAATTTTGAAAACATCGCAGCAAAAAAAGCAATAGAGCAAAATTACGATTATGTCATTTGCGGACATATTCACCAACCTGAAATAAAAAAAATAAAAAGCCAATCAGGTGAGGTAGTTTATATGAACAGTGGAGACTGGATTGAAAATCTTACTGCTCTGGAATACAATGAAGGAGATTGGAATATTTTTCGATTTGATGACCATGAAAATACTAAATCTTTTGATTCCGAAAGTTTGGATGAAATAGAGGATTTGTTGGCTGAATCTGAAAATAACCAACTCGATTTAGAAACTTTTTTAAGCCCCCACTATAGTAAATATGTCTTTTAGCCGGAAAATATTCAATAGTGTACACAGTAACAAGCTGATCTACAATTGCTGTTGGGAAGACCCCGACTGTGATAAAAAATTACTGAATTTAGGTAGTGAAAGTAAAGTTTTAATGCTGACGAGTGCAGGTTGCAATGCCCTAGACTATTTAATAGAAAGTGTCGATAGGATACATTGTGTTGATCTGAACTACAGGCAAAATGCAGTCCTTGATTTGAAACTTGCACTTTTCAAAAATGGAGACTACAATATGCTTTGGGAGTTTTTTGGAGATGGTAAAAAGAATAATGCTAAGGATATCTATAAAAATAAGCTTTCAGATTTTCTTCAGCCTGAATCGAAAAAGTTCTGGGATCTGAAAATAAAATATTTTGATGGAGGTCTATTTAGAAAAACCTTTTATTATCGAGGTGCATCAGGGATTCTGGCATGGTGGGTAAGTCGCTACCTTAAATCTAGACCAAGTCTGAAAAAGAAGATTGACCAATTACTAGCTACCGAAGATTTATTAGCCCAAAAAATAATATTCAAAAGTCTCGAAAAACAACTCTTCTCCTTTCCTCTAAACACAATAATGAACAGATTGAGCGTGCTCGCACTTGCTGGAGTTCCAAAATCTCAATTTGAATTGGTTTCAAGTAATGGCACTGAAAAAACATCTGATTATTTAAAGGATTGTTTCCAGAAAACATTTAATAACAATCCCGGAGCAAAAAACTATTTTTATCAAGTTTACTATTATGGAAAATATACTAAGGAGAGTTGTCCTGAGTATCTCAAAGAAGAGAACTTTGAAAAAATCAGAGGGCAAATTGAAAAGATTACATTCAGTACAGAAAGTATCAATGACTACCTCAAAAAAAGCGATATACCATTCACCCATTTTGTTTTACTGGACCACATGGATTGGTTAGTAGCAAATCAACCTACTATACTTGAAGAACAGTGGAATTTGATCAATTCCCGGTCATCAAAGCATTCAAGAGTGCTTTTTCGTTCAGCAGCTAAGGATCAGAGTTTTCTACCAAAACACGTTTTTAATAATTTCAGTTTTTATCCAGGAGTAGAGGATGTACAAAAAAATGACAGAGTCGGAATGTACAGGTATACGGGCTTGGCTATAAAAAATCCGAATTGAAATGAATGACAAAACAGCTGTTCCGAACTTAGAGTCATACTACAAATTCCATGCTACTATATATGACTTGACAAGGTGGAGCTTTTTATATGGGAGAAAAAAAGCAATAAATGAATTAAATTGCTATGATATGAACCCTGTCGAAATACTAGAAGTAGGATGCGGAACAGGTGCCAATCTAATTCAATTGGCAAAAAAATTTCCTGCAAGTACTTTCACCGGCATTGACTTATCAACAGAAATGCTCGATAAGGCGGCAGGGAAAAAGAATATACAACAATTTAAAGTTGAGCTTATCAGGGAAAACTACCTTCATTTTGATTCGCCTAAAAAATATGATATCATACTATTTAGCTATGCATTGACGATGATGGGAAAGGACAAATCAGCTATTCTAGAAAAAGCCATTTATGATCTGAATGCAGGTGGAATCATCACTATAGTTGATTTTCATTCCACAGAATATAATTGGTTCAGGAAGTGGATGGAATTCAACCATGTAGAAATGGAAAAATTGATTGATAAAAATTTACTGAGCACTCTAAAAACTGAAAGATTAGCTATTAAAAAAGCCTATTTTGGCTTGTGGAAATATTTTATCTATTGGGGTAGAAAGGCATAATTTGTTTAGGTTAGTTAGATAGTTAATCCTCATAAAACCACTCCATCATTTCTGAGGGCTTTAACACGCTTTTTTCCTCACTGTTTAAATCCCTTCTTATCCTACCCTGGTGTAATTGGATCAGACGATCACCATAATCTAACGCCTCTTTCATATTGTGAGTGACCAATAAGGCAGTGATTCTTTTTTCTCTGATAATCTGATCAGCCAGCTGCATAATTTTAACTGCGGACTTTGGGTCCAAAGCTGCAGTGGGTTCATCCAGCAGTAGAATTTCCGGTGGATCAAAAGTCGCCATCAACAATGCCATAGCTTGACGTTGACCTCCCGATAATTGATTGGCCTGAGTGTACAATTTACTTTCCAGTCCCATAGACAAAATGGCCAGGCGCTCCGCCACCTCATCCTGAAAGGCTTTCCCCATGCCAAGACGTAAGCCTTTGGATTTTTTTCTCAATGCTGCCATCCTGAAATTTTCTAAAACAGTAAGATCCGGAGCATTACCTGCACCAGGATCCTGAAAAATTCGGGCAATCCATCCCGCTCTGTTGTAATCCGGTTTTCTAACTATGGATTTGCCTCCAATGAGAATATCGCCTGTTTCGGGAAAAATAGTACCGGCTATAAGATTCAATAAGGTGGATTTCCCGCTGCCATTGCCACCGATGAGGATATTGAAAGATTGGTTTTCTAGCTCTAGATTGATGTGATCTAAAGCCATGAAAGATTGATTTCCTCCGGCAGAAAAACTTTTACTTAAATTTTTTACTGACAGCACAAGCACGAATTTTTAAAAAGGCAGAAATCAAATATCCCGATGCCTTTCCCAATGATTCTGTTTTTCTATTTCGTCGAGTATCGTTAGGTAGTTTTGGTACCTCAGCTCGCTAATACTTCCTTCTTCTATAGCCTCCTTAATTGCGCAACCCGGTTCGTTTCTGTGGGTACAATTATGGAATCTACAGTTGTTTGATGCTACAAAAAACTCCCTGAAATTATGGGCGACATCCAATACCTCCATATTGTTGTAGGAGAGTGTTTTAATCCCTGGTGTATCGATGATGGCGGTATCTGTGTCCAATTGAAAAAGTTCAGCAAAAGTAGTGGTATGCTGACCCTTGCCGGTATATTCTGATATATCTCCCGTTCTTATTTTCAGCGATGGTTCAATAGCATTCAGCAGTGTGGATTTTCCAACCCCTGATTGACCGCTTACCAAGGTAGTTTTGTGATTTAGTAATGAGCGAAGTTCTTCGATTCCACTTCCGTCAATCGCAGATACTACAATTGTCCCATAACCTATTTTTTCATAAAGCCCACAGAGGTATTCTGCTATGAGCAAATCGTCCTCACTGTACAAATCTGATTTATTAAAACAAATGATAACCGGTATATCACGCGGCTCAGTCAACAGTAAAAAGCGGTCGATAAAACCCTGTTTGAGATTGGGCTCAACCACTGTAACAATGAGCAATGCTTGATCGATATTGGAAGCCAGTAGATGGAGATGGTGTTTTTGTCTGGGAGATTGCCTAACCACATAATTTTTTCTGGTTTCAATTTTGGTAATTATGCCGGTATTTTCCTTTTTATCCATTTCCATCTCCACCCAGTCACCTACTCCAACCGGATTGGTCAACCTTTTTCCATCCAGACGAAACTTTCCCCGAATTCGCGCATCAATAACCTCGTGAGTATCCTCCAATTGAACCTGATACCAGCTCCCTGTGGATTTTATGACTTTCCCCCTGGATTTCACATTCATATTAAAAATTTATTGAGGACGCTACAGATAGAGATTCCTGATTCTGCGCATGGGTCCCGGACAACTGTACTGATGACAACTCATGCAACTTTCAACCAAAACCTCATAATGCTCAGAAAGTTGCGAATAATCCGACTCCTGAAATTGATTAACGGCTGCTAAAAATGCTTTTCCCAACAAGTGATAATGATCCGATGAAACCTGATTTTCATCTGTTGGTTCTGCTGTAAAAAGTTCTTTAGCCGGAAAGGTAATTTTAGGGTGCTTACCTGCCTTAATTTCAGTCCTTAGTCTATACATATCATCGTACATAAATCGCATCAGCAGAGCCAATTCGCTGTCTTCATTAGGACTGAAAACAGACGGAGTATTTTGAGATTCCTCATTGACCTGCTCTGATCCGCATGCCAGAATAAGTGAGGCGCACAATATGGTAAGAAAAAAAATTCTCAAGTCTTTAATTTTTTACAAAAATAGTAAATCAGCTCCTATTTCTGAAACTTCTATTGATTTTACCTCTATTAGAAATACATAGTGGGTTTTTGAATGGACTCATTCATAGGTGTTTTTCTCCACCACTATAAATTTTTTTCTCTGAAATACCATTTATTTATTATCTTCAAACCACCAATGAAAATGGTCTAAATTTACCCGAAAAAATTCAATTCAGAAATGAGTGCAACACTGGTATTTGTCGTCCTTTTTATTACTCTACTACTGTTTGTTTGGGGAAGGATAAGACATGATCTGGTTGCCATGTTGTCCTTGTTCTCTTTGGTTTTACTTGGGGAGATTCAAGGGTCAGAGGCTTTTCTGGGCTTTGCACATCCCGCTGTAGTTACGGTTGCAGCTGTTCTAATCATTGGAAAGGGACTTGAATATTCGGGATTGGTTGACTGGCTTGGTCAATGGGTAATGAAAGCAAGTGATCGTTTTTTAATACACATTTTTTTACTTTGTCTGATTGTTGCGATTGCGTCAGCATTCATAAATAATGTTGGTGCGCTCGCTATAATGATGCCTGTAGCTGTTATACTGGCAAGAAAACACGGTTATTCACCTTCTCTTTTACTGATGCCTATTGCTTTTGCTTCTTTATTAGGTGGGATGACCACTCTGATCGGAACTCCCCCAAACATTATTATTGCCACGTTTAGGGCAGATGAGACCGGAGAAGCTTTTGGTATGTTTGATTTTTCTCCTGTAGGTATTTTACTTACTGCGATCGGGCTAGCATTTATTTGTCTTATTGGCTGGAAATTCCTCCCCAAAAGAATCAGTCCTGATTCAGCAAGTGAACTATTTAAAATTGATGAATATATTACGGAGGTGCTTGTAGTAGAAAAGTCTACTATAATTGGTAGTGTGATAATGGATCTGGAAACCAATGACGATGCAGATATTAAACTTCTGGGTATAGTAAGAAACAATCAAAGACTACACGCCCCGGGACGTTTTGAAAAAATTCTTCTTGGCGATATTCTCATCCTAGAAACAGACACCAATGACCTTAAATCCTTTTTAAAGGAAACCAATACAGAATTAGTTGCAGACAAAAGATTCAGGTTTGATGCTGAGGGTTCAGAGAAAATAACAATAATGGAAGGTGTAATTATGGCTGATTCAACTCTACTTGGCAGAACTGCATCAGGTGTCAGAATGAGATCCAGATACGGTATTAACCTGCTGGCAGTTGCTCGAAAAGACAAAAAAATCACGAGGAGAATTGATCATGTTATTTTTCAGACTGGTGATGTGTTGTTACTGCAGGGTAGAGACGATGTGATTACCGGCACAATGGCTACCATTGGGATTCTCCCCTTGGCTCATAGAAATCTCAATTTGAATTATAAAACTCAAATACCTTTATCAGTGGGGATATTCTTTATAGCAATCCTGTTAGTAATAACAAATGTCCTACCCGTTCAAATTGCTTTTTCAATGGCAGCAGTGGCTATGGTATTATCCGGAGTTTTACCAATTAAGGAATTATATACCAGTATAGATTGGCCTGTGATAGCCTTACTTGGAGCAATGATACCCGTTGGAGTGGCACTGGAAACAAGCGGGGGAGCTGAAATGATTGCCTCTTTAATTCTAATGGCTGGTCAAAATTTTCCACCCTGGTTAATTCTCGCAATTCTACTGGTCATTACAATGGGTTTATCAGATGTCATCAATAATGCTGCTACAGTTGTCCTGATGGCACCCATAGCAATGGGAGTTGCATCTGGCATGAGCCACTCCTTTGATCCCTATCTTATGGCAGTAGCCATCGGCGGTTCATGTGCTTTTTTAACACCGATTGGACACCAATCCAATACACTGGTTATGGGTCCGGGGGGATATAAGTTTACAGATTACTGGAAAATGGGATTGCCTCTTGAGGTAATTATCGTGGTTTTTGGGGTACCGTTGATTATGTTTTTCTGGCCGTTTTAATTTTTCTTCTCGAATCGATAACCAAAACTCTTTTGATCCCTATTTTTTCCTGAATTTCTTTATAGTTCCGACTAAAAAGGGTGGTAAGTGGTCATTGGCAACATTGACCAAAGGGTTATATCTTTTTATCTTAGTGGCATGTTTTTTCTAATTGGGGTTTTCATTGTAGAAATGGGACTTGTTTTATCTAAATAAGGGTATAGTTCACAGAAATCAGAATCAAAAAAGTAGTCTTAGTCTCCGTTGGGAAAGGGTGCGTATTCAATATAGCACTCTCTGTGTTTGGAGGTAACTTCTGTTCGAAACTATGCCCAGGGGAAAAAAATTAATTTGATCAAAATTTAAACTGTAATCTAAAAGATGTATAAAAAATTGGTCAACAGAGGAATTAAAAAACTGAGTATTCTTCTAACTAATTTAAAACATTTACGTTTATTTCACTCCAACTTAGGCAGAGCAATTGGCGAAATGGTTCTATTTTTGCTATTACAAGCTTAGTTGGAGGTTTTTATTCACTATTTTATTCATGCATTAATCAGCAATAAAATGAAAAAATCCAGAAGGTCAGTTATTACAGGTACAGGTCATTTGATTCCGGAACTCAAAATCGGGAATGATCATTTTTTAAATTCCTCGTTTTATGATATCAACAATAAAAGACTTCCTAAAACAAATGAAGAAATCACAAAGAAGTTTGAAGAAATTACCACTATTTCCGAAAGGAGATATGTAGATGGTGAAATCTTGACTTCTGATCTGGCTTATTTGGCTGCAAAGAGTGCTATTGAAAGTTCTAAAATTGACCCAGAGGAACTAGATTACATCATCGTAGCCCACAACTTCGGGGACATCAAGCCGGGTACTAACCGGACGGATATGGTACCCAGTTTAGCTGCAAGAGTAAAGAAAAAACTAGGGATAAAGAATCCGGGCTGTATAGCATACGACATGATTTTTGGATGTCCCGGATGGTTACAGGCCTTGATTCAGGCAGATTATTATCTCAGGTCAGGTGATGCGGATAAGGCATTGGTAATAGGTGCTGATGTGCTATCGAGAGTATCCGACGAACACGATATAGACAGTATGATATACGCAGACGGAGCCGGAGCGGTTGTTTTGGAAACAGAGGAATTAAATGAAAACAGAGGAGTACTCGCTCATCTTACGAGGTCTGATGCTTTGGATTATGCAGACTTACTCTACATGGATCATTCCTATCATCGGGAAGCAGGAGATAATAATATTTACCTGAAAATGTTCGGGAGAAAACTCTATCAATATGCTCTGACCTATGTACCGGCAGCTATTAAACAATGTCTTGAAAAGGCAGGTGTCCATCTTTCAGAGGTCAGTAAATTATTCATCCATCAGGCCAATGGAAAAATGGATGAGGCTATCCTTAGCAGACTGTATAAGCTCTACGATATGCAAGCACCAGAAAACGATATCATGCCCATGAGTATTTCCTGGTTGGGCAATTCCTCTGTCGCCACTATTCCCACTTTGCTGGATCTTGTGCTGAAAGGAGAAATAGAGAATCACCAAATAGAAAAAGGCGATATCTTGGTATTCGCTTCTGTAGGTGCCGGAATGAATATCAATGCGATGGTGTATAGGTATTGATTGTTGAAGGAGGTTTAAAAAACCCTTAAAGAAAAGTGATAGGTCAAATTAACATAATACTCATCGTGTTGGTGTCATTTCATTATGGTCATTTACATTCTCAGGACACCTCTTCAGTCCAGCTTGGAGTACCTGTCTGGGCAGATTATGCAACAGCAGAAGAAAGCAGTAATGCTGTTCACTTTTTTGATTTGAATATTTTTGTGGAATATCTACCCGTGAATTTCAGCAGCTACAGAAAACAGATAGAGGATTACAATATTGATTTACTCAATTTGAGCGAAGTGTTTTTGGGCTTTAATTTTCAATACATTTATCAGAATCACTCCATTGGTCTGGATCTGGGTTTTTCAAAAAACAAGGATGACTATCAGGACAGCCTCCATTTGGGAGTCAATGGGCTAATGGTGGGATTGAGCTATAGCTACCGCATAATCAATCGGGAGAAGTGGGAGTTCAGCCCAATTATTGCTGCAAGGTGGTTTA
>RECS01000104.1 GCA_007693915.1 Saprospirales bacterium
CTTTACAGGACAAGTTGTGACTATGTTCACTATGTGCCTATGTGGTTTATATTTCATCAAAAAATCACAATATCTATTTTAAACCCCTGCCTCCCTCGACCAATCTTTTTACCCAAATCAACTGCCTATTTCCATGTTCATTATAAAAAAATGCAATTTCAACTGCAGATTTATTGTTAATTTTGAATAGAAAAACCATCAACGGATTCAATTAAAATGAAAATACTAATAGTCGAGGATGATAGTATTTTGAGTAGCAACATAGCTGATGCACTTCAATCGGAGGGCTACTCGGTGGTAAAAGCATTCGATGGTTTGTTAGCAGAAAAAATGATGCTAAAGGATAAATATGATTGTATCATACTGGACATCAACCTTCCCGGAAAAACAGGCTTCGACATTTGTCGGGATTTTAGAAAAACAGACACTTTTACCCCCATTTTAATACTTACAGCCTTTGGCGAACTAGAGGATAAAGTAAAGGGATTTGATCTCGGTGCAGACGACTATCTCACTAAGCCTTTTTATATGCGAGAATTATTGATACGGGTAAATTCTCTAGTAAAAAGATCCTCAAAAAATCCTGGAGATACCAAGAAAGATTTGATTTACAAAGCGGGAGATATTACCCTTGATGATGGGAAAAAAGAGGTTTTTAGAAATGGTGAATTAGTAAAACTAACGCCGAGGGAGTACCAAATTCTGGTAAAGCTAATGAAAAATCAAGGTGAAATCATTTCCAAAAATCAGTTGATTGAAGAAATATGGGGTGGCTCTTTTACTGCCAACACCAATACCATCGAGGTGTATATCAATTTTTTAAGAAACAAGCTGGACAAGCCATTTGGAAGCAATTACATCAAGACAAAAGTGGGTTATGGGTATTATTTTGACAACTCAGAAAATTCAAATTTATAACCGCTGAAGTAAGTATGAAAATCCGCAATAGAATACTGCTTTACTACTCCGTAGCTATCAACCTGATTACCGCTGTGACCTTGGTTGTAATTTATCTCCTTTTTGCAGACTATAGAGAAGAGCAGTTTTTACAACAACAAAGAGAAAGAATTAAAACCACCCTCCAGTTGTTTTCCGAGCTTACCCGTGAAGATGACAACATACAGCAAACCATGGATATCCTAACGGTTTATGATTACTACGACGAAAAACTAATGATTTTTGACAGCAACAAACAATTGTTGTATGTAAGTAAGGAAGACATACCCACACCTGATGTCCCCTTTATCCTGGATCAGCTTACAAGAGAAAACCCCGTCCTGAAGACCAATGAGGGTGTATATGAAATTGTGGGCATCTATACTGAAAGCAGGGGCGATACTTTTTTTGCGATTAGTAAAGCATTTGACGAACTTGGCTATACCAAAATGCAATTTCTAAGGAATCTGATGATCGCCATTTTTCTTGCTATTGCAGCCGTAGTTGTTTTGATCTCACATTTT
Source organism: Saprospirales bacterium (assembly GCA_007693915.1). GTDB lineage: Bacteria > Bacteroidota > Bacteroidia > Chitinophagales > Saprospiraceae > PWJY01. Next base: position 1,461 of record RECS01000104.1, read on the forward strand.
TTATCAAAAAAAATCACCAGTCCGATCACCCAACTGACCGCCCGTTTAAAGAATTATGATCTGACCGACCAACAAGCGGATGCCTTACCCAACAACACCTCTACCTTCGAGATCATGGAGCTTACAGACAAATTTAACGAATTACTCAGTCGTACAAGAGAGGCTTTTGCATTTCAAAAACACACGGTGCATCATATTTCGCATCAGTTGAAAACCCCTATTGCAGTCATCGTTTCTGAATTAGAACGCCTGAGGACAAAAACCGATGAGGAGACTTTTAAAAATGACTTACAGAATCAGATTGTGAAAGCCAAGTCTCTAGGGAGTATTATTAACGTACTCCTGGAAATTTCAAAAATCGAGGCCGGACAGACCATTGTAACAACCTATATCAGAATAGATGAGATGATTTTTGACATCATAAATGAGCTAAATATCATTGCACCGGACTTTGTTTTTGACCTACATTACTACCCACAGGATTTTGATGAAAAAAGACTAATTGTAAAAGCAAATCCCATTTTAATACGACAAGCTTTTCTGAATTTACTCAATAACTGCACAGCTTACAGTGACGACTCCAAGGCTGAAATTAGATTGGATTGTTCCCATAAAAATGAAATCAGAATTAAAATCATTAATACGGGATCTTCCATTAGTGAAGAAGAGGAAAAACTGATGTTCAATCATTTTTTCCGCGGAAAAAACAGCGAATATGTTCAGGGGTTCGGACTTGGTCTTGTATTGACCAAAAAAATCTTTGAACTCCACCACGCTAATATTAACTATTCCAATCCTGGGGGTCAAATCAACATTTTTGAAGTGCTTATCCCCTTAAGCTGATTTTTATTCATTTTAAGGTGATTTTAAGGTTGGTTAAAATACTTTTGCAGCCGTCATAAATGGATATTCACGCAATGGTCAACTATATTTCATTGATTCTGATTAGTGTAGGTTTGCTTCTTTTTACCCCTGCTCATGCTCAGGATACCCTCAGATTAAGCTTAGAAGAAAGTGAATCGCTTTTTCTACAAAACAATCTCACCTTAATGGCCGAAAGAATTGACCTTGACATCAAGGATCTTCAGATCCAGATAGAGCGTCTTTGGGACAACCCTGAGTTTGAACTGGAACATCAGATCTTTAATCGCTCAGGCAGAGGACCTATAGGATTTACCAGTGAAGACAATACTGCTTTTGGTATAGAACAATTATTTGTCACCGCAGGAAAAAGAAACCACCGAATTCAGTTGGCTGAGCTCGATCGTCTCATGACAGAACAGGAACTCGGTCAGCTCATCCGCGAATTCCAAAAAACACTAAGAGAAGAATTTATCAGGCTCGCTTTTCTCAATAGAATGGAGGGATTGTATCAGCAACAAATTGACGCCTTAGATCAAATTTTGGTCTCCTTTGAGGAGCAATTGGAGGAGGGAAATATTCCCCGAATTGAAGTAATCCGACTTAGGGCACTCGTTATCGAACTGGAAAAAGAATACAGCGAATTGATTGGTGAACAGCAGCAAGCCAGAAAAGATTTGAGTGTATTACTACAACTGGAAAATCAGCTCCCCGAACCCATTTTCCCGGAGGATTTAGACGATCTCCTTGAGCTTAATGAACTGCCCGATACTGATGAGCTTTTTGGATTGGCATTAGAGTCAAGGGCAGACCTGCGTTTAGCACAAAGTAGCATCAATTATGCAGAAAGATCGTTGATGCTGGAAAGAGCCAATAGGTGGCCTGATGTTGGTATTGGAATTGTTTATGACAGATTGGACGGATTTATTGACAATTACTTTGGTATCACCTTCAGTACTGAACTTCCACTATGGAACAGAAATCACCAAAATATTCAGATCGCCAGCCATCAAATCAGACAATCAGAACTCCATCTCAATCAAAAACAACAGGAATTGCTCATGGAAATCCAATCTGCAATTCAAAGGTATGAACGTGCTATAAGGCTTTTTGAAAGAGCTGATTTGACTTTCGAACAAGAATTCGGAAGCATACTTGAAGCCGTGAACATACAATACAGACAAGGGGATATTCGCCTGATCGAGTTTATTGATTTTTACGAGTCGTTTAGAGAGGGAATTATAAGAAATTACGAAATAAGTGAGGAACTACTAAAGTCCGCTGAAGAACTCAATTTCATCATCGGTAACGATATTATTCAATTCAATTTTTAATTAGATAAAAAAATGAGCAACATCAGTTTATTCTATAAATTCACAGGTATCATTATCCTGCTCTTTACTTTAAAAGCTTGTGGAGATGCAGATCAAAGTGAGACTGCGATCCCAACTGTTACAACAGGCATACAGGATGATGGATGTCTTCCGGAAGCCATGATAGGCAGGTTGGTAATTGAGGAAGCAATGACAGGCCCTTTAAAACGCTCCCTGAATCTTCCGGGAAACATTGAAGTTAATAAGGACAGGGTTTACCGGGTAATGCCCACTGCCGGAGGAATCATCACAGATGTGCATGTACGCACGGGTGACCGAGTGAACAGAGGTCAGGTTTTAGCTACTGTACAAAGCCCTGATATTGCTGCATTTAAGCGGGATATTCGCGCAGCTAAAGCAGAGAAAAACATGGCTGAACAAAACCTCAATCTTGCTCGCTCCATGTTCGAATCCGGTGTTTATTCAAGAAGAGACCTTCTCAAGGCAGAAAGTGATTTGGAAAAAATCATATCTGAAATTGATCGTTTACGAGAAGAACAAAAGGTCCTCGGCATAGAGGAAGGTCAGACTGCATATACCATCCGCGCACCACAATCAGGATTTATAGTAGAACGAAATATCAATCCCGGGACTGCTATGAACCCGGACAACGGACATGCATTCAAAATATCTGACTTAAGGGATGTGTGGGTGATTGCCAACGTTTCTGAAACTGACATTGGTAATATCAGGATTGGAGATACGGTCAGCATTCAAACTCTGGCTTTTCAGGATAAAACATTTGAAGGAATAATTGTAAGAATGTCCAATACCATAGATCCCAACAGGAGAACAATGGAAGCCATCGTGGAATTGCCCAATCCCGACTTTTTTCTTAAGCCTGGGATGTTTGCCAACATCGACCTGAATGCCAGTGAAAATGAAATTTACACCAGCATACCCAGTCGAGCCCTTATTTTTGACAACAACGAGTATTTTGTAGTGGTTTATGAGGATCCATGTAATGTCGAAATCCGAAAAGTAGAAATCAAGCGCAGAAATGGGGAAAGAACTTACCTGACCTCTGGAGTAGAAGCAGGAGAAAGCGTCATTTCAAACAGGCACATATTGGTTTACAACCAACTAATAGCAAATCAATAATTTTTAGAAAAAAAGCAGAGAACCGGCATGAATTGGATTGACAATATGATTAAGTCATCGGTAAAAGAAAGGGGTTTTGTCATCATCGCTTCTATTGTTTTACTTATAGTGGGTATATGGGCTTTTACCGAACTCAACATTGAGGCCTATCCCGACCCCACTCCTCCGCTTGTAGAAGTGATCGCACAAAAGCCCGGTTGGTCTGCTGAAGAAATTGAAAGACAAATCACCGTACCTCTGGAAACGGAACTAAATGGTATTCCCGGATTAGATGTAATTCGATCTATCTCTCTATTCGGTTTGTCAAATGTAAAAGTTTATTTTGAATGGGGAACGGAATATGAAAAAGCGAGACAGGAAGTGATTAACCGCCTGCAAATGGTTGACCTACCTGATGGGGTGTCACCTGAGCTCAGCCCCTGGTCAGCCCTTGGCGAGATATACCGATATCAATTGATTGGTGAGGGTTATACCACGATGGAGCTCAAAGAAGCTCAGGACTGGATATTGGAAAGACAATTCCGACAGGTACCGGGAATCATTGATGTGGTGGGATTTGGAGGTCCTACCAAAGAGTATCACGTAGAAATAGATCCCACTAAATTGATTGCTTTTAGCGTTTCCATATCAGATGTAATGGACGCCATTGAGCAGAGCAATTCCAATGTAGGGGGAAATTACCTCAACATAGGAGAACAGAGCTATAATGTAAGAGGAGTTGGTCTTTTTCGTGGAATAGATGACATTGCCAATGTAATGGTAGCCGAAAGGGACGGATTGCCCATTTATGTACATCAATTGGGAGAGGTAAAAATTGGTCAAATGGTTCCCCTCGGCAAAGTGGGAAGAGATTATGACTCCGATATAGTCACGGGAATTGTCAATATGTATCGCGGTCAGCAGACTTTACCCACTTTACAAAGAGTACAAGCAAAAGTGGACGAGATCAACGCAGGTGGAATACTTCCCGATGGAATGAAAATCGTGCCCTACTACGATCGCACCAGCTTGGTAAATGTAACAACAAGCACCGTTCAACACGTACTCCTCGCAGGCATGATACTGGTAGGTTTCATTATGATCGCTTTCCTTGGAAACCTGAAGGCAGCATTGATAGTTACCATCTCCATTCCATTGTCCCTCTTAGCTACTTTTCTCATTATGGTCTTGAGAGGAGATTCTGCCAACCTAATTTCTATGGGTGCACTGGACTTTGGTATAATAGTAGACGCATCTGTTATTATGGTAGAAAATATTTTCAGGCGGCTTTCAACCAAGGAAAATCAAAGTCCTGAAGAAACCCGAAAAACCATAATCACAGCGGGAAAGGAAGTGGCAGGTCCAATATTTTTCTCCATGGCGATTATCATAGTCGCGTTTTTACCGCTATTCACCATGCAGGGTGTAGAGGGTAGAATTTTTGGTCCTTTGGCTATCACCTATGGAATTGCCCTGGGTATTGCCCTATTCCTGTCGCTGACTTATGCACCTGCACTTATGGCCTATTTTTTCAAGGGAAAAACATCACATCAGGACACCTTTTTGGTTCGATGGCTGAACAATGCCTTTTCTCCTATTATCAAAAGTTGTGTAAAAAGCCCCAAAATTACTCTGGGAATCAGCACTCTGGCTTTTGTTGCAACACTGGCAACTGTCCCATTTATTGGGGGTGAATTCATGCCCAAACTGGAAGAGGGTAACCTATGGATCCGGGGTACCATGCCCAATAGTATTTCTTTTGACAAAGCAGCAGAGCTGGCAGATGAGATGCGTATCCTAATTATTGAGAATCACCCTGAAGTCACTACGGCTGTAAGTCAATTGGGACAAGACGATGAAGGAACAGAAGCCATCAGTTGGTTTAATGTGGATATTTATGTTGACCTTATCCCGATGGATGAGTGGAGACCCGGATTAGATAAAGATGGTCTGATCAGTGAAATTGAAGCTACTCTTTCTCAAATATCCGGGGTGTCCTATAGTTTTTCTCAAAACATTCAGGACAATGTGGAAGAGGCTATGGCAGGAGTTCGGGGCGAAAATGTAGTTAAGGTATTTGGAGAGGATCTGGAAACGCTTGAGGAGATTGCATTCCAGATACAGGATGTTATGGAAGAGGTGGAAGGTATTTCTGATTTGGCGGTATATACCAAATTGGGACAACCCAACCTTTTGGTGGAAATAGACAGAAAAAGAGCTGCCAGATACGGTGTACTTACCAAGGACGTCAACAAAATAGTACAGGCTGCCGTGGGAGGTGAGGCGGTAACCCAAAGATTGGATGGGGAACGCCGTTTTGATGTGGTAGTGAGAACACTACCTGAGTTCAGAAGTTCTGAAGAAGCCATTCGAAATATTCCGGTGGCTACGGGAGCCGGCTATATTCCACTAAAAGAGGTAGCCAATGTATTTACTCAGTCCGGTGCATCTTTTATTTACAGAGAAGCCAACTCACGATATATTCCTATCGCTTTCAGTGTAAGAGGCAGAGACCTGCAAACCACCATAGCAGATGCCGAATCCCAAATTGCTAAAAATGTAAACTTCCCGGCAGGATACCGACTCGAATGGGCAGGAGAATTCCAGCAGCTACAGGCAGCATTGGAAAGGCTAATGATAGTAGTTCCTCTTACGCTGTTGATTATCTTTTTCCTCCTTTATCTGAACTTCAAGAGTCTGACAGATTCCGTTCTCGTCATGGCCTCCGTACCATTTTCATTGATTGGAGGAGTCCTCGCACTCATCATCACCGGCACTGATCTAAGTATATCAGCCACGGTTGGATTTATATGTGTCCTCGGTGTGGTGGTCCTCAACGGTGTCGTGCTTATTGGCTTTATTAATAATTTACGACGATCAGGAAAATCCCTTCTTGAAGCTGTAATGGAGGGAACCCAACTCCGATTGAGAGCTGTTTTGATGGTATCTATGGCGGCAGGTATAGGTCTGCTTCCAGCTGCAGTCGCCACCGGCATTGGCTCTGAAACTCAGCAACCTTTGGCACAGGTAGTGGTGGGCAGTATGATCACAGCACCACTAGCAACCCTTATGGTGCTCCCGGTGATGTATTTGCTGGTGTATAGTTGGAAAAAGAGGAGTTTTTAGGAAGCCTGAGCTCGATTATTATTACGAAGCATAAATGATTTACAACTATTTATACAAGTTAGAATAATCGAACTCAGGTTAATAAAATTTAATTGAAATTCTTTAGATTAATAAAAAGCGATTGATTTGCCGTACTACCTTTTTTATGGAAGAAACTAACAGGACTTCATTTTCCAAAGAAATTAAGACTAAAAAAACTTAATTTTTTTCTTATTTGCACCTTTTTAAACAGAATAGATACTTTTAAATGAGTCTATTTAGTTACTTTTGTGTAAAATAGATAAAATTATGGAGCAATACAACCTTATTCCATCTGATAAAATAATTGCGAGGATTAGGTATGAAAACCCTTGGTGGTTAAGTAAGCAAATACCCGAAGCCTATTCCAAAATGTCCAAACGGCTGTATTTTGATTTGTTCTTTCCATTTGTAAAAGAAAGAAATGTACGCCGTGCATTGGTTTTGATGGGTCCAAGGCGAGTTGGAAAGACCGTGATGTTGTACCACAGCATACAGCAATTATTGGAACTCGGAGAAGATCCACACAAAATCTTCTTCATCGGTATAGATAATCCCATTTACGTTAATTTGGGTTTGGAGGACATCTTATTGTTGTGTAAAACTGCTCTCAATCTAAAAGATCTAAATGGTTGTTATATTTTTTTTGATGAAATACAGTACTTAAAAGACTGGGAACGTCACTTGAAGGTTCTTGTGGATTCCTATCCGGATACTAAATTTATTGTATCCTGTTCTGCTGCTGCCGCTCTTAAATGGTACAGTGCAGAGAGTGGTGCAGGTAGATTTACAGATTTCCTTTTACCACCGCTGACCTTTCAGGAATACATCTATTTGAAAAAGATGGATCATCTCATCTTTCAAGCACAAATTGAATATGGATATCACAGTATGCCATATTACCTTACCCACGATGTAAAAGCATTGAATAAGGAATTTGTAAATTATTTAAATTTTGGTGGTTATCCCGAAGTCGTTTTATCGGAAAAAATCCAAAGCGACATGGGAAGGTATGTAAAAAATGACATTGTGGATAAAGTACTCTTAAGAGATTTACCGAGCTTATATGGAATAAGGGACGTTCAGGAATTGAATCGCTTTTTTACCTATCTTGCTTATAATACCGGAAATGAGTTCTCTTATGAAAAAATGGCAAAAGAGAGTAGTATAAAAAAAGCCACTTTGAAAAAATATTTAGAATATCTGGAAGCTGCTTTTCTGATAAAGGTTTTAAACAAGATTGATTTCAATGCCAAAAGATTAAAACGGATAACAAGTTTTAAGGTCTATCTAACCAACCCTTCTTTAAGGACAGCTTTATTCTCACCTATCTCTGAAACCGACAATGAAATGGGTAATATGGTAGAAACGGGAGTTTTGTCGCAATGGATGCATCACGAAGAAATGAACTTGCACTATGCCCGATGGAAAGAAGGAAAAAATGAGGGTGAAGTTGATCTCGTTTTAGTCGATAACAAAAATTACAAAGCCGTTTGGGCTACAGAAATAAAATGGAGCAACCGGTATTTTGGTAATCCTCAGAAATTAAACAGCTTAATGAAATTTTGCGATGCCAACGACTTGGAGAAAGCTATGGTAACAACTATCGACCAACAAGGAATAAAAGAAATAGACGGAAAAAGGTTGACCTTTATCCCGGCTTCAGTATATACCTACAACACAGCTAAGCTTAGCTTGGTATCAAAAGGATCTTAATCCGGATTATTCATGAGATGTCGTTACGAAAAGCAAAAATGTCAATAGAATTGGGAAACGCAGAAATTTTATCCGAAGGAATTGTAACCCAATTTTGAGAATAACAAATTTCGAGCATTTTCAATTATAGCTGAAAGTTGGGCTTTGAAATAGAAATTTGGTGAATAATGCGGGTTAATGCATTCAAACACCTTGAAGGTTTCTGCTCACTAAACCCAAAACGTAGTGAATTTAATTCAAATCATGGTATTTACCCACGATAAAAAGCTTGGTTCTTTAGGCCCAACAAACATGTCTAGACAGGCTAATAACCTTGTCCCGACAGGTTTGGGTTGGTTTCCTCAAAATAAGATACATAGCAATGCGTCTCTACGAGCAAATCCCTTTAAACTTTACACCCTCCAACTGGGTTGGGGGAAGACTCATCAACTTTAAACTACTTTCAAACTTTCAACTCAATAAACTATCTCCTCATCACCGCCTCAATCTCCTCAACTGATTTGGGCGCGCCGGAGGATAGATTCACATTGCCATTTTCAATGATTAGAATATCATCCTCTATTCTGATTCCTATTCCCTTGTATCGCTCATAGACGGGGGCAACTCTGCGAATAAATTCATTGAGTTCATCTCTATCGGCATGTTGGGAAAAATGAGTGTACACATGATCGAGTCCATCTTCAAGAAAATAAAGTCCGGGTTCAATGGTCAGCACCATACCGGGTTCCATAGGCCTGCCTTTAATTTCAGTATCTAGAAGATAACCATCGCGATCACTTCTTACTATATCAGCAAAATGGCCGGGATCGTGTACATGCAACCCAATGTAATGTAGACCCGCATAATGCAGGTAAAATCGCTGCTGCCACCAGGAATTCCTCTCCGTAATCAAACCGAGTTCATACAAACCGTCCATGATAATTTCCGTGGCTCTGTGATGGGGCTCTAAAGTACCAACACCCGGTTTCATCATTTCAATGGCAGCTTCTTGGGCCTTTAACACCAATTCGTACAACTCTCTTTGTTCGGGCGTGAATTTTCCGCTTACCGGATAGGTTCTGGTAACATCTGCTGTATAATGATTGCATTTGGCCCCAATGTCGATCAGTATGAGATCTCCCTCCAGTAATTTTCTGTCGTAAAATGGATAATGCAGGAAAGTAGCGTTTGGTCCCGAACCTATAATGCTTGGGAAACCGGTAGTGCAATTGTTTTTCATAAAAACGTACTCAATCTCGGCTCTGATCTCGTATTCGTATTTCCCGGGCTCAATAGCCTTCATTGATCTTAAATGAGCATCGCAAGTCACCTCAACTGCCTGCGCTAACCATTCCTTTTCCCAGGGATCTTTGATTACACGCATATTTTCAACAGTTTCTTTTAAGTCGGAAAAAACCTCCACTTCATTGCCTCTTAATCGAATATTTTCAATTTCTTGGTTTACCCTCGTATCTGTTGGAGATACAGAAATACTTTTTCCCTCTCCAACAAGTTCAGCAAGCTTTCGATGCAACTGCTGCATAAAGTGAGCCGTATCAGCTCCAAAATGGTGAATAGCATCATTAATCGTATGTCTTGGGCCATCCCAAAGCACAGCAGTCGGACTGGTAAACCTCAAAAACAAAATATAGAGATAGTCCGACCCGGGAGCTATAATAGCAACTGCCGGGGACTGATCAAATCCCGTCAGATAATGAAAATTATGGGCATCATCATTTGAAATCACTATAATATCTCCCTCTACCTTTTTCATCAGTTCAGCCCGTCTGTTCTCATAGATTTCAGGAATAAAAAGTTTTAACTCCTTATCATCATCCAATAAAGGTGTAGATTGTGCGACGCCTTGATGGTTGGAAGCAAATACTGTTGCTACCAGAATTAGAATAAATGTTGAGTATTTTTTTAGCATAACAATCAATTTAGAACAATTTAAAACTTAGAATCTTCCTTAAATGATAAAAACTGCATATCCCTAATTTCGATAATAAAATCACTTCAAATCTTCAGGATTTCGCAACCACAAATCCCTTTGTGGGAAAGGAATAGTCACCTTATTGGATCTGAATTCTTTATCAATTTCATAACGCAACTCACTTTTTACCTTTTCAATCAAAATATACTCCCTTGACCAGAAAAAAAGCATAAAATCAAGCGAGGAGCCCCCGAAATCCCTAAACTGAACAGTTGGTGAAGGCGTGGATAAAACCATTGAATGTTCTCTAGCAACAGCTAATAATATCTTTTCAACCAATCGTGTATCAGACCCATAAGCAACACCTACTTTGATGTGAAATCTTGCCTTATCATCAAAATGACTCCAATTAATTACCTTATCACTAATTAACTGAGAATTGGGAACAATAACCATAATATTATCCCTCGTTTCTATTAAAGAAGTCCGCACACCTATTTTTTCTACAGCACCCACAATACCATCAAGCTCAATGACATCTCCAACTTCGATAGATCGCTCAAAAAGCAGTATGATCCCCGAAACCAGATCATTAAAAGTCTGCTGAACCCCTAAACCAATACCTACTAATAATGCTGCAAGTCCACCGAGCAGTAAAGTAAATTGAATACCCAACTGTTCAATGATTAAAAAAATAGCGATCACGTAGATAAAATAGGTAAGTATTTGATTGATGGCGAACTGCAAGCCTGGATTCAACTCCTTACTTTTATAATACTGAGAAAGTACAAATTGTGTCAATATCCAAGAAGCCAGCCTTGCAACGAAGAAGATCAATAAGATAATCACCAAATGAGATATCCTAAAGATAATATCGGCAGCCCTTTCACCAGTTGGAATCTCAAACAGCTTAAAATTCAGATTGAAAGTCTGAATCAATATGAGTATCACAAAAGCAATGACCACCCTTTGCAGGGTTCTAGTCCCCCCATCTGGTTTCGATTTGAGACCAATTGGCTTGCGTTGATCCCGACTTAATTTTAAATTCTCCTCATATCTATCTACCAGTATTTTATTGAGAATTTTATCCAGAATTCTGGCAGAAAAGATAAAAATGGATGCTTGCAGAATCAATCCTATAGTGATGTTAATCTGTTCAGATGGAACCAAAACTACATCCAAATCAAAACTGTGGAGAAATGCCCATATTAAAGCAAGAATCCACATATAGAAGACCTCCCTCTTAATGGGGCGCTTCAGTTCCCAATTTTGCAAACCTTTTTGTTCGAACCATTTTTCTCCCAACCTAAAGGAAAGCAATAGGATAGAAGTCAGAACAAAAAACAGAAAAATAAAATAAATTAACTGCCCCAGTTGTACGTCTGTGCCCGCCAAAAAAAATATTTCCCTCTCCAAGAACTCCTGCATAATCTGATTTTCCTTATTATTGGGTAAATTTAAAGTATTTTCGTAAAATCAACTCACAAATATGACAAATTCAATCAAAGGTCAATTAATTGACATCCATCAGAATAGGATTTTTCCCGCTAAAATTGAGATAGCAAATGGTAGAATTGCTGCCATTTATGAAACCGAAGGAAACTATGAACATTACATTGCTCCCGGTTTGGTGGATGCACATGTTCACATTGAAAGCAGCATGCTTACACCGGTTGAATTTGCAAGACTTGCCGTATCTCATGGTACAGTTGCGACGGTTTCAGATCCACATGAAATCGCCAATGTATTGGGAGCCAAAGGGATCAGATACATGATCGAAAATGCTAAGGCTTCTCCATTGAAATTTCACTTCGGAGCTCCTTCCTGTGTTCCTGCAACCACTTTTGAAACAGCCGGCGCCACTATCGACAGCAAAGAAATTTTAGAAATTCTTCAATGGCCTGAAATCACTTACCTGGCTGAAATGATGAATTTTCCCGGCGTTCTTTATAAAGACCCGGAGGTGATGAAAAAAATAAAAGCCGCTCTTGATATGGGGCTGCCGGTGGATGGTCATGCTCCCGGCTTGAGAGGTGATGATGCAAAAAAATATATCGAGTCAGGCATCTCCACGGATCACGAATGCACCACTTACGAAGAAGCTCTGGAAAAAATTCAATATGGGATGAAAATAGCCATCAGAGAAGGAAGTGCCGCAAAAAACTTTGAAGCCCTCATCCCGCTTATTGCAGACTACCCTGAGTCCATTATGTTCTGCTCTGATGATAAGCATCCCGACGAACTCATAATCTCGCACATTGATGAGCTGATTCGCAGAGGGCTAAAAAAAGGATACCCCTTATTTGATTTGCTCAGAGCGGCAAGTCTAAATCCAAAAGAACACTACAATCTTAATATCGGTATGCTTAAAGTCGGAGATCCGGCAGACTTTATCACAATTGATCATCCCGATTCTTTTCAAGTTCGGGAATGTTGGATTAGCGGGAAAAAAGTAGCTGAAAATGGAGTATCTTTTCTAGAATCAATCCCATTTGAAAAAATTAACTATTTCAATGTTTCCAGAAAAAAATCGGCTGACTTTGAATTGCCGGCAAAAGGAAGTAGAGCCCGTGTAATTGAAGCTATTGATGGAGCTCTTATCACCGAATCTTTTGAAGTTGACATTCAGGAAAAAGGAGGTAAAATACAAGCAGACACTGAAAAGGACATACTGTTCATCAGTGTGGTCAATCGCTATTCAGATGCTCCTGTTGCCAATGCATTAATTCATGGTTTTGGCATAAAAGGGGGAGCGATTGCATCAACTGTAGCTCATGATTGCCACAATATCATAGCGGTAGGAACAAGTACAGAAAGTATTTCCAAAGTAGTCAATGAATTAATCCGGACCAAAGGTGGTATTTGTGCCATGAATGAATCCGGGGCAATTAAAATATTACCCCTGCCCATTGCGGGACTTTTGGCTGCCGAATCTGCAGAAAAAGTAGCTGAAGCTTATCAAAAAATAGATCAGATGGTAAAAACTGAATTGGGGTCAACCCTCAACGCTCCATTTATGACCTTATCATTCATGGCACTTTTAGTTATACCCTCATTAAAGCTCAGCGATAAGGGGCTTTTTGATGGAAATCAATTCGAGTTTACTGATCTGTTCAAATAGTCCTTTGGTAACTTAAGTTTTATTTCTTTCGTCAGAAAACATTCTTATCTAAACACTTGCTTTGGGCTTGGTTGTTGGGCTAAACTTTAAAATTGAACATCGATTAACGAAGGCCGATATGCGATTTTAGATATTATTGCTGATTAATAATTGTATATTCCAGACTTTAATTAAAATCTTTATTTCATCCAAACACTTCCTAAAT
>RECS01000130.1 GCA_007693915.1 Saprospirales bacterium
AATTCTATTGACATTTTTGCTTTTCGAAACGAAATCTCATGAATAATCCGGGCTAAAACTCTAAGGTACTAAATCTTGTCGAGGGTTTATATTTCCCTAAATACTTTTTACATATTCCTCCTATACTGTCCACCTACTTGATATAACGCATTGGTAATTTGTCCCAGGCTACAGGACTTAGTGCACTCGATAAGCTCTTCAAAGATGTTTTCATTGCGCAATGCCTTTTCTTGAAGTTTTTTCAAAGCCTGCTGAGCTCCGGATTCATGAGCTTTGTGCAATTCTTGCAAGTTGGTGATTTGATGCTCTTTTTCCTCCTGAGTAGCTCGGATGACTTCACCTGGCTGTACTGTAGGAGAACCGTCCTTGCTCAAATACGTATTCACCCCAATAATCGGATACTCTCCATTGTGCTTGAGCGTCTCGTAATAAAGACTTTCCTCTTGTATTTTACCACGTTGATACATGGTTTCCATAGCTCCTAAGACGCCACCTCGTTCTGTAATACGATCAAATTCCAAGAGAACAGCCTCTTCTACTAGATTGGTTAGGTCTTCAATGATGAAAGACCCTTGAAGTGGATTTTCATTTTTAGCCAAGCCCAATTCATGATTGATAATCATTTGGATGGCAACTGCCCGTCTAACACTTTCCTCTGTTGGAGTAGTTATGGCTTCGTCATAGGCATTGGTGTGCAGCGAATTACAATTGTCATAAATGGCATACAAAGCCTGTAGGGTAGTACGGATGTCGTTAAAGGAGATTTCCTGAGCGTGTAAAGATCTACCTGAAGTCTGAATGTGATATTTGAGTTTTTGGGATCTATCATTGGCTCCGTATTTGTGCTTGAGTGCTTTTGCCCACAGTCTTCTTGCAACCCTTCCAATGACTGCATATTCCGGGTCAATTCCATTGGAAAAGAAAAAAGATAAATTCGGTGCAAAATGATTGATATCCATGCCACGACTCAAATAGTACTCCACAAAAGTAAATCCATTGGCGAGCGTGAATGCCAATTGCGTAATCGGATTGGCACCTGCCTCTGCTATGTGGTATCCAGAAATAGACACTGAGTAGAAGTTTCTCACCTTTTGATCAATGAAATATTGTTGCACATCTCCCATTAATTTTAGTGAGAACTCCGTGGAAAAAATGCAGGTATTTTGGGCCTGATCCTCTTTGAGGATATCCGCTTGAACAGTTCCTCTAACGGATTGTAAAGCTTTGGCTTTAAGTTGTTTGTATATTTCTGGTTCAAGTACTTCATCACCTGTAAGGCCGAGCAGTAACAAACCAAGTCCATTGTTGCCCTTGGGTACCTTTCCTGAGTATTGTGGACGAGGGAGGCCCTTATTGTCGTATTTTGCTTTTAGTTTAGCTTCCACTAAGTGTTCAAGCCCCTTCTCCCGGATATAGATTTCACATTGCTGATCAATGGCTGCATTCATAAAAAATGCGCAGATAGTGGCCGCGGGTCCATTAATGGTCATTGAAACAGAAGTTCTTGGATCACAAAGATCAAAGCCCGAGTAAAGCTTTTTAGCGTCATTCAGACTGCAGATACTTACCCCACTGTTACCAATTTTTCCATATATATCGGGACGGTGGTCAGGATCCTCTCCATAAAGTGTTACCGAATCAAAAGCCGTGGACAAACGGTTTGCAGGCATGTCTAAAGAGAGGTAATGAAAGCGTTTGTTGGTTCGTTCCGGTCCTCCTTCGCCTGCAAACATACGCGTAGGATCTTCGCCTTTTCTTTTAAAAGGAAAAACTCCCGCCGTATAGGGAAAATCCCCTGGAGTATTTTCTTGCAAATTCCACCTGAGTAACTCACCCCAATCCTTAAATTTAGGTAAAGAAACTCTGGGTATCTTCGATTGAGAAAGCGAAAGGGTATAAGTAGGAACTTTTATTTCTTTATCTCTGACTTTATAGATAAACTCATCAGTCTCATAATTTGCCTTTTTACTTTCCCAATCCTCGAGGATTCTCTGGCAATCGCCATCTAAATCCTTCTTTAATTCAGTTTGCATAGCCTCCAATTGGCTGAGTAAATCTTCATATTTGACGGCACCTTGATCGTTTAGATGGTCGATGGTAGTTTGTATGCCGTACAGTCTCGAAGCTACCTCTGCTTGTTTTCCCACCCACTTGTCATAAGACCTGTTGTTTTCCGCGATTTCGGATAAGTACCTGATGCGAGCAGGAGGTATGATATATATTTTTTCCGAAAAACCTTCCTGTAAGCTGAAGTCAAGACTAAAGTCAGCTCCTGTTTTTTCTACCACTTTTTTCATTAACTCTATGAAAAGCTTATTGGTGCCTGGATCATTAAATTGGGAAGCTATAGTGCCGTAAACCGGCATTTCATCAGGCTTTTGTTCAAAAAGCATATGGTTGCGTTGGTATTGTTTTTTGACATCTCTGAGTGCATCCTGAGCGCCTCTTTTATCGAATTTGTTAATCGCGATAAGGTCTGCAAAGTCCAACATATCAATTTTTTCCAATTGTGTAGCTGCACCATATTCAGGTGTCATCACATAAAGAGAAAGGTCTGAATGATCGGTAATCTCTGTATCGGACTGTCCAATTCCTGATGTTTCGAGTATAATGAGATCAAAATCAGCATTTTTGAGGATATCCACAGCTCCTTGTACGTATTTTGAGAGAGCCAGATTAGACTGTCGGGTTGCTAGTGAACGCATGTAAACCCTATCACTGTGGTTGATGGAGTTCATTCTGATCCTATCACCGAGCAGAGCCCCTCCAGTTTTCCTTTTTGAAGGATCCACAGAAATAACTCCTATACTTTTATTTGGATATTCCAAAAGATATCTCCTTATAATCTCATCTACAAGGCTGGATTTTCCCGAACCACCTGTTCCTGTGATACCAATAACCGGTGTGCTTGAATTGGCTGCTTGTGCATTGATTTTTATATAGAGATCGTCATGTAAGTCGGGGAAATTTTCTATGGCGGAGATTAATCTGGCAATAGAGGAATAAGAGTTGTTTTTTATGGCTTTGTATTCGCCATTGAGTTCCTTTCCGATAGGGAAATCGCATTTTTCTATAACATCACTGATCATTCCTTGAAGTCCTAGATTCCTTCCATCGTCAGGACTGTAAATTCTGCTTATTCCGTATTCGTGCAGTTCTTCTATTTCAGAGGGGAGAATGGTTCCCCCGCCGCCACCGAATATCTTGATGTGACCACTTCCCGCATCTTGCAGGAGGTCATACATATATTTAAAGTATTCAATATGCCCACCCTGATAAGAAGTGATAGCAATTCCATTGGCATCTTCTTGTATGGCGGTATTGACTATTTCTTTAACGGAGCGATTGTGACCGAGGTGAATAATTTCAGCTCCGGAGCTCTGCATAATCCGTCTCATCACGTTTATTGCTGCATCGTGTCCATCAAAAAGTGAGGCTGCAGTAACTATCCTTACATGATTTTTTGGTTTATAAAGTCCATTTTGTTGTTTAGTCATGAATGGTCGTTTGATTTTGTGCCCGAAGATAATCAATTTTTCCTTTCTACAAATGATTTTTCATCAGTTTTCAGTTGTCATAAATGTTGATTTTTAAAAATATGGTATAATTTTTAAAAATGAGTTTTGAAGTCGAATTATGAGTAAGGCACAAATAATAATAAAAATTATTAGATAATGGATTTTGTATCAAAATGTAATTGAAAGGAGTTTTTAGACTGTGGTCATTTATTTTAATCCTTTTTATCAAGTTTGTGGATTTAAGAATTAATGGAAGCTAGAGAGCTAAACATTTTTTTATTAATTTTGGCCAAAAATAGCAAAATGCGAATAGGTTTAATTATTCTTTTTCTTGTCTTAATAGTTGGTGGTGAAATAAAAGCTCAATCTGACATCACCCTTGATGGCATATGGCGCTACCGCCAGTTTGATACTGAAAGGGTAGAAGGATTCCGCTTTATGAATGATGGTCGTCACTTTACCAGATTGGTAGATGGGGCTATTAAAAAATACGATATTGAAACCGGTAATTGGGTTGAGGACATTTTGACTCCTGGTGACCTTGGGGAACAATCAAATATCATGGGATATGAATTCAGCCAAGAGGAGGACCGAATCCTGTTTTTCACCAATAGGGTGAACCAATATCGCAGATCTTTTTTCGCTGATTATTTTGTTTTTGATTTGACTTCTTCGACTCTTACTGAGTTGTTTGATCAAGCTGGTCAAATGAATGCGAATTTTTCAAAAGATGGAAAAAGAGTCGCTTTTGTTTATGATAACGATCTTTATTTCCATGATCTGATTAGTAGCAGGGTGATTAGAGTTACTGAAGATGGCAAGAGAAATAAAATCATCAATGGAGCTTCAGATTGGGTTTACGAAGAGGAATTCTATATCACGAGGACCCACGATTGGTCGCCATGTGGGAATTATCTCGCTTTTTTAAAATTTGATGAATCTAAGGTAAGTGAATACATTATGAAGGACTACAATGGTGAGTTGTATCCCGAATATACGACATTTAAATATCCAAAAGTTGGGGAGGAAAATTCCGTACTTACCGCCTGGGTTTATCAATTGGAACAGGATACACTTATTGAAGTCCCTTTTGAAAAGGAAGATTTTTACATCCCGCGCTTGTTGTGGACACCTAAAAGTGAATTGCTTTTATATACCATGAATAGACATCAGAATCATCTGGAATTGTGGCTTGCCGATCCGAATGATGGCGGTAAGCATTTGATGTTTGAAGAACGCAATCAGTATTTTATCAGTTTGCACGACAATATTACTTTTTTAGAAAACGAAAATCAATTTATTTGGACGAGCGAACGGGATGGCTGGAATCACATTTATTTGTATTCAATGGAAGGAGAACTGGTTCAGCAAATTACTCAAGGGGACTTTGATGTAACTAGTTTTTACGGTTATGATAAAAAGCGAAATCGGGTTTATTTCCAGGCTGCCGGTGTTGATGCATTAAACAGGGAGGTTTATTATGTCGATTTGGATGAGGGTGAAAAGAAAATTCTTACCGGAGGTGATGGTGTAAGTCAGGCGAGTTTCAGTAGTACCTATGAATTTTACATTCTCAATCATTCGACAGCAAATCAGCCTCCGCGTCATGCAGTTTTTGATGTGAATGGTAATGAAATAAGGTTGATTGAGGAGAATGTCGATATTCAAGAAATTATAGTTGATCTGAATATTAGTCCGGTTGATTTTTTTCAATTTACGACTTCTGAAGAGGTTGTACTTAATGGGTATAAAATATTTCCACCTGATTTTGATCCTGAAAAAAAGTATCCCGTATTGATGTATCAATATTCGGGTCCCAATAGTCAGCATGCGATTAATTCTTGGCGTGGTTTAAATTACTGGTGGTTTCAAATGTTGGCGAGAGATGATTACATTGTGGTCTGTGTCGATGGACGTGGTACCGGTGGTAGAGGTGAAGAATTTAGAAAAATGACCTATCTCCAGTTGGGGCATTACGAGACCATAGATCAGATTGAAGCAGCTATGTACCTTAGGGACTTAGATTTTGTAGATGCCAATTCCATTGGAATATTTGGCTGGAGTTATGGTGGGTATATTTCTACCTTAGCACTGTTGAAAGGAAATGATGTTTTTGCTTCTGCCATAGCAGTTGCTCCTGTTACTAACTGGAAATGGTACGATACGATTTATACGGAGCGGTACATGCGCACCAAAAGGGAAAATACAGAGGGTTATCGAGCCAACTCACCTGTCCATTTTGCTCATCTTCTGGAAGGAGAATATATGATAGTCCACGGTCTTTCGGATGACAATGTACATTTTCAACATACTGCTGAAATGGTTCGGGCTTTGAATCTGGAGAACAAAGATTACGAGCTATATATCTACCCAAATAATAACCATTCAATTGTATTCAGGAATGCTAGGTACCATCTGTATACGCAAATGACCAATTTTTTGAATAGAAGTTTGAGAGGGGAATAAGAAAGTTTTCAAAGTAGTCAGCGTTCAGTGATTCAAAGAAACAATATCATCAATAGACCTTCAGGTAACGAGAATGGTATTAGCTTTGCAGTCCATTTTTAGAAATTAGTTTTTGTAAATGAAGGAAGAAAAGCCAGTAATTGAGATTGTCAACCGAAAAGCCTCTTTTCAATATTTCCTCGATGAAATGTATGAAGCTGGTATTCAATTGGTGGGAACAGAGATAAAATCAATACGAAGAGGTGCAGCTAATTTGAATGATGCTTACTGTTATTTTGAGCGCAATGAGTTGTATGTAAAAAGCATGTATATTGCTGAATACAAATATTC
The DNA here is from genome assembly GCA_007693915.1 of Saprospirales bacterium. GTDB lineage: Bacteria > Bacteroidota > Bacteroidia > Chitinophagales > Saprospiraceae > PWJY01. The sequence continues at coordinate 6,315 of RECS01000130.1, forward strand.
CGGTTGGCGAAATCATGAAACTCGAAGACCACGAAAATTACTGCTAAAAAAATCTGAGCTAAAGAAACTGGAAAAAAAGGTCAAAGAGAAAGGAGCTACTATTGTTCCTTATCGTTTATTCATAGGAGAGCGCGGTATTGCCAAACTGGAGGTAGCAGTTGCCCGAGGTAAAAAGTCTTTTGACAAACGAGATTCTATCAAAGAAAAAGATCAGAAAAGAGAGATGGACAGAAGGTTGAGGTATTGAAACCTCTGATTGTTAATTTTCAAAAAATTCAATAATCTGATCTGCCAGTTCTTCTCCAATTCTGCTTTGTGCCTCAGAAGTAGAAGCACCAATATGCGGACTTACTGAGATGCGCGGATGATTGACTAATTCTGCACGTGGATTTGGTTCCCCAACAAAAACATCCAAGCCCGCTCCTGCAACGCTATTATCTTCCAATGCAGCTAATAATAGGTCTTCATTTATAGCACCACCTCTTGATGAGTTAATCAGAATGACCCCTTTTTTTAGTTTTTTGAACTGAGCAGCTCCAATAATTGGCTCTTTAGTTGAAGGAACATGGATGGATACAAAGTCGGCCTCAGCCAGCATGTCATCTGATTCTACAGTATCTATAGAAACTTTAATTTTTTGTAGATTGCCGCTGTATATATCAACTTCGATTTCTGATTTGTTCACAAAAGGATCAACAGGCAATATTGTCATGCCAAGTCCAAGACCTATTCGAGCTACTTCTCTTCCGATTCTTCCCAGGCCTATAATTCCTAAATTTTTACCATAAAGCTCAATGCCAGCGGAATAATTCTTTTTCAGTTTTTTAAATTCCGTTGTTCCAGATTTAGGCATTTCTCGATTACTGAGATGACCAAATCTTGCCAAGTTCAGCATATGGCTAAACGCCAACTCAGCCACTGAGCGAGATGATGCCGCAGGGGTATTAATAACTTTTACTCCTGCGTTTTCAGCAGCCTTTAAATCGATATTGTCAAGACCTACACCAGCCCTTCCGATGATTTTTAGTTGAGGATTGGCGACTATAATGTCGGCGGTTACTTTTGTAGCGGACCGAACTAAAATGACGTGATAATCCCTTAAGCCCTCCTTTAGGTCTCCCTGCTCAATCTTTTGTGTATCAACTATAAAACCTGCTTTTTCAAGTTGATCTTTGCCGCGTGGGTGTATCCCGTCATTTGCTAAAATTTTCATACTATATTTTTTCTAATAAAAATGCAAGTCTAAGAAAGTTTTAATTCTCCACCAAAAAACTGACATTAAAAAAAATATAAATATTTGCCCATAAATTGTCTCCTTAATCAATCAAATTTGGTTGTTCGTATAGAATTGGTATTTTAACAAATCCTTTTGGATGCTTTTTTCGTTTAGAGAGCATGAGAAAATTCATATTCTTAACTTTATTTCACACTGTGATTCTTTCAGGGCTTATTGGGCAGAATACGTTTACTATAAGCGGATATGTGACAGAAGCTGAAACAGGGGAAAGTATTCTTGGTGCCAATATAACCATAGCTGAGCAGCCAGGAGTGGGAACGATTACAAATACGTATGGTTTTTATTCAATTAGATTGCCGGAAGGTGATTTTGAGCTTGTCTTTTCTTACATTGGAATGGAGGACAAGAGGGTTTCTATAAATATTTCTGAAAACAAAAGCTTAAATATTGAAATGTCACAAGGCATCCTTTTCGATGAGATAGTTATAACAGCAGAAGAAGAGGACAGAAATTTGAGTCGTACAACTATGGGAGTACTGGAGTTAAATATGGAGCAAATCAGCACTTTACCCGTTATTCTTGGAGAACAGGATATTCTCAAAACCATTCAACTGTTACCCGGTGTATTGTCTTCAGGTGAAGGTTTTTCAGGTTTTCACGTAAGGGGTGGGGGAGCAGACCAAAATTTGGTACTTCTCGACGAAGCAATTGTTTACAACAGCGGGCATCTATTTGGCTTCATTTCTGTATTCAATTCCGATGCGATTAGAAATACCACCTTAATTAAAGGAGGGATGCCACCGCAGTACGGTGGTAGGATTTCCTCGGTGCTCGACATTCAGATGAAAGATGGAAACAACCGACATTTTCAGGCAGAAGGGGGTATTGGTTTGATATCGAGTAGGTTGACGCTTCAGGGCCCCATAGTTAAAGAACAAAGCTCATGGCTGGTTTCCGGTCGAAGGACTTATTTGTTTGATCTTGCACAGCCCGCTCTAGAAGGGGGTAATTTTGAAGGAACTAATTATTATTTTTACGATTTTAATGCCAAGGTAAATCACCGTTTTTCAGATCGAGACAGAATCTTTTTTAGTGCGTACTTTGGGAGGGATATTTTTGATTTTGTAACTGCAAATAGAGGGTTTCGTTTTACCATGCCATACGGAAATGCAACAGCTACACTAAGATGGAACAGAACTTTTGGAGGGAATATGTTTATGAATACTTCTCTTATTTATAATGACTACAACTTTGATTTCAAGGGTAATCAGGAAGATTTTCAATTCAGATTATCTTCGGGTATTAGGGATTGGAATCTAAAATCTGATCTCGATTATTTCATGGATGCTAACAACCACATTAAGGTGGGATACAGTATTTCGCATCACAAATTATCTCCCAATCAAGCATCAGGGGCAAGCGGTGAAACTGTGTTCGACAGTCCGCAAAGTCCTGAATATGCTATTCAGGGTGGCTTGTATTTTCAAAATGACTTCAAGTTATCGTCTTCTGTTCAGGTTCTTGCGGGGCTTAGATACTCCTTTTTTAGCCATATAGGACCTTATCCCGGAGGAGATGGTGAAGAGGATTATGACAGGGGAGATCCTTCAGTTTGGTATGATCAATTCGAACCACGAATTAGCCTTAATTGGAGACTTTCAACCAACTCGGCTATCAAGGCAGGATATGCAAGAACTGCCCAATACCTGCACTTAGTTAGTAATAGTACGAGTACGCTGCCAACGGATATCTGGGTTCCAAGTAGTTTGAGGGTTCCACCGCAAACAGGAAATCAATATTCAATCGGATATTTCAGGAACTTTTTGGATAATACCTATGAAGTTTCAGTGGAAGCTTACTACAGGGATCTCAGTAACCAATTGGATTATAGGGAAACTTTTACCCCATCACTTTCTGCGAGATTAGAAAATGAGTTTGTATCAGGTTCAGGTGAAGCTTATGGTTTAGAGCTTTTTATCAACAAGAAAAAAGGAGATCTAACAGGTTGGATAGCCTATACTTTATCATGGGCTGATCGAAGGTTTGAAGAAATAAATAATGGTAAAACCTTCGCTGCTCCCTACGACAGGAGGCACGATTTGGCAATTGTTGCAACTTACAGTCTAAACGAAAGGATTGATCTAGGTGCGTCTTTTGTTTTCGGCTCCGGGCAAAATTATACCCCTATTGAGGGACTTTATTTGGTCAATGGTTTTCCTGCAGAAATTTATGGTGAGCGCAACAGTGCAAGACTTCCTGCTTATCACAGATTGGATTTGTCCCTTGTCCTCAATCCAAGACCATCTGCAAAAGAGAGGCGATTTAGCAGTTACTGGTCATTTAGCGTATATAACGTTTACAGTAGGAAGAACCCATTGTTTATTTTTCCTTCTTTTGAAGAAAATAGTAGTACAGGGACCATAAAATCAGAAGCATTTCAAGTATCACTTTTTCCAATTATACCCTCAATTAGTTGGAATTTTAAATTCAAGTAAAAATAATGCTAACAAATACTTTTTTTCAAAATAAAATACGTTTGCTCTTAATATCGGCATTGCTTTTAACTCTTCTAAAGAGTTGTGAAGAGCCTTTTGAGCCACCGATAGTTGAGGATAGAAATGAATTGGTAATAGAAGCTTATCTTGAATGGTCTCCTGACAATAGAATTCCTCCTTATGTTTTGCTAACAAGAAGTTTCCCGTTTATAAATGAAATTGGACCTGATTTCATCAAGGATTTGTATGTTAGAGATGCACGAGTATCTATAGATGATGGAAACGGTTTTGTTGATTTACAACTCATCTGTTTGTCTGATTTGCCTGAGGCTATCAGGGATCAGTTACTAGAACAATTTGGTATTGAGACCTTCCTTGTTGAAGTGTGCGTTTATATCGATCTTCAACGGAATATTATCATAGAACCGGAAAGGACTTACCGCTTAAACATAGAGTACGACGATCGTTTTTTTGAAGCAGAAACCTATATTCCGAGGGCAGTCCCATTAGATTCCCTATACGCAATTTCCACACCAGACGGTAGAATAGATACGCTTGCTCAGTTGGTTTTAGCATTGTCTGATCCACCCGGTCCTGATTTTTACAGGTATTTCACTTCTGTAAACGGAGGTCCTTTTATTGCGCCTCTATCTTCTGTTACAGATGACGAAATTATTGATGGTCAGAGTTTTGAGATCTCTATTTTAAAAGCAGAAACTCGGGGAACAGACTTTGACCCGGAGACTTTTGGGTATTTTACTCGTGGAGATTCGGTGGTTTTAAAATGGTGTACTATAAGTAAAGAAAACTTCAAATTTTGGGAGACACTCGAATTCAGTAGAAATAACCAGGGGCCATTCTCCAGTTATACACTCGTGGATTACAACATTGAAGGGTTAGGTGGTATTGGGCTGTTTGGAGGGCAATCCTGCTTCTACTACGAAATAGAAATCCCCCTGGAACTTTAAAATGAACCAAGATGATTTTCAAAAATATTCAGAGAATACTACCTCCAATTGATACCAATTGGGTTGGAAATGGCTTCAAAAGACATAATTTCTTCCCCTCGGATTACAAAATTAGTAGAATGATGAGTCCTTTTTTTTCATGGACTACAATAGCAAAATTGAATTGGACCCTTCCGATAAACCAAGGGGCGTTGGTGCTCACCCGCATAAAGGATTCGAGACAGTGACTGTAGTTTATCACGATAGGATTGCTCATGAGGATAGTAAAGGAAATTAAGGAGTAGTTTGACCAGGAGGAATTCAATGGATGACAGCAGGAGGAGGATTATTGCATTAGGAATTTAATGAAGAGTCCTTTCAAAAATCAGGAGGTCTTTTTCAAATGTTTCCACTATGGGTAAACCTTCCAGCAAAATTCAAATTCGTTGAACCTTCCCATCAGGATATATCACATGAAGATAAAGGAATATGCACTTCAGAAGAAGGGGCTGTAAAAGCGTTGGTTATTGTAGGAGAGTATTGCGGAGTTTTCGTTCCGGCTAGAACTTAAAGTAGGATAAATCTTTTTGACATAATTATGAAAAAAGGGAGTACTCATCATTTATCAATACCCTCTCTTTCCAATACTGGTTTACTTTTAGTTGAAGGCAAAGTTGAATTTAATGATAGTAAAATACAAGAAATGTATCATTTTGCATTATTCAAATCAACTGAAGGCTCAGAGTTCATTAAAATTAAAGCTTTAAAAGACAGTAGGTTGTTGCTGTTTGACGGAGATTAAATTAATGAGCCAATAGCACATTATGGACTTTTTCTGATGAATACTCAGGAGGAGCTTCAAGAGGCTATTCAGGAATTTCATTCCGGCAAATATGGTATGCTTGACTGAGGAGGACATAAGCAGCTTAATCATTAATTAGCCTGACAGCCTTAAATGTGTTTAATGTTTTGTTAATTCCTCTTCGGCAACCCAAATTTATTTTTTATCCGTATATTTGTTTGTTTTTCAAAATAGAAAAAATGGGTATAACTTGATTCCTTTTTTATTTTGAACTTAATTGGTAAAGTTTTCTTTTTGATCGAATAGCAGTGAAATGAATTACAGAAATATATCCCCTTCCGTACTTAAAAGCATGGTTACGAATAAAGGCGATGACCTTTATTATCTTAGCGGTAAAGCACCGGTTCTTGTCGTCTTTCTCAGAAACTTCGGTTGTATGTTTTGCAGAGAAGCCATGGAGGATATTGGCAAGATAAAAGTTCAAATAAGGGAAAAGGGTGTAGAGATTGTTATGGTTCACATGTCGGATTTTGAATTAGGTGAAAAATTTTTAAATAAATTTAAGTTGAGTGACCTCCGCCATATATCTGATCCAGATACAGAGTTTTATCAGGCATTTGGATTAATGAAGGGAAATTTTAACCAATTATTTGGTTTTCAGAATTGGATGAGGGGCTTTGATGCCTCTATTCTGAAGGGGCATGGTATTTCCCTCCCTGTTGGTGATGGTTTTCAAATGCCTGGGATTTTCTTGCTAGATGGTACAAGGATCGTAAACAGCTACATCCACAAGAAGATTTCCGATCGACCTGACTATCTTGATTTGTGCGAATTCGAGAAAGAAAGTATTAAGCGTAAATAGCGCCTTTTTTAATAGCAGCTTTTATTTAAATTTCTTTGCACTACAAATCTGTTTATTATCGTTCTCATGCTTGTAATGATTAAATTATGATTTTTTCAACATGAGCCAAGTATTACGATTTTATATTTTATTGCTGATTTGTTCTACATTCAGTAAAACAGTCATTTCACAGGAACTAAAAACTCCGCTTGATTCATTGCGGTTTTTCGGGGATGTGTTTTCCAATGCTGTTGTAGATGACCATCGTCTTATTGGTGCAAATGAGTTTGAGCGTCTTTTTGGAAAAATTTTGGAGAAAGAAGATGCTCTTGCCATTATTGAAAATATACCATTCATAAGCAGACAGCTGGCACCTGATTCTTCTTTTGCTGTTTATACATGGAGGCTGGCTCTTAATAATATGTCTGAATTTAACTATTTTGGATATATATTTTCGCCCTCTGCTGAGTTTAGTCCAATTAAACTCCATAACTTCATGGAAAGTGGTAGGGTTGATGAGTACGGGATACTCAGTCCTGCAAATTGGCCCGGTGCCTTTTATTATAATATGAAACACTTTCAATTGCCGGGAGGAAAAGATGCCTGGTTGTTGTTTGGGGTTAATGGACATAGTAGGTTTACCAGGATTAGAATAATGGACGTTTTACACAGAACCGGAAACGATTTTTATTTTGGTTATCCTGTATTTGGTGAAAATGCCGATATGATCCCTCGAAGAGGAAAAACCCGGGTGATGCTGGAATACTCATTTGATGCTCCCGTTTACCTTAATTTTGACCCGGAATATGAATTGATAGTCATGAATATCGTAGACTTGATTGAAGGAGTTCATCCAGGGCAAGGAATCACCGGCATTCCGAGTGGCGAGTATCATGGTTACAGACTAGTTGATGGATACTGGATTTATGTTCCCGAAATAGTTAGGGAAAGGTCAACGCCGCCTCCACCACCGTCCCCAAATAGACGTACAGGACCGAGAAGAGATCTTTTTGGAAACCCCATTGATAATGGTAGAAATTAAAAAATTCATTTGGTCTTTGTCTGTTTCCGTGCTAGAAAATGTTTCCTTACGAATTTGTTTCCACCTTGCGGGACAAGCGATACGATTTTAGGTAGTTCTAGCTATGGGGTAGAGATAGGGATTTATTATAATCCATAACCCTCTTACCGCCAATTTTTCAGCTTTTGAGAAGACGATACCTTCAGCCACCTGAAATTTATAATGGATTTTAGGGCGAATGCAGCAAAAGGTTTTCTCATGGATAATACAGGTGCTTAATTTGATGCAATGAAAAAAGAGATTAGACGGAAGTCTTCCTTATTATTATTCATCCTCAAACAATCTAAATTTCTAAAAAGGATAACCAATAGCAAAATTAACTGTCATGTTTTTGGGATACAGATCTCTGAAACTTCTCATTACCCAGTAAGAATCAATTTTTGGATCCCTGTATGGTTCTTTTAGTTTATAGGCAAAATCGAACCGGGCGATAAATAAATCAAAGTTTAATCTAAGTCCGAATCCTGCACCTATAGCTAATTCTTCATAAAAATTCCATTTTAAGCGGCTGCCTCTATCAGCGTCATCGCTTAAATTCCAAACGTTTCCAATATCCGCAAAGAATGCGCCCTCCAATAACCAAAACATTTTAAATCTGTATTCTGCATTGAACTCAAGTCGAAAATCACCTGCTTGATAAAACAAGATATTTCGCTCTTCTGCAACTGTATCTCTTAATGAGCCCGGACCTAGTTCTCTGAGCTGCCATGCCCTTACAGAAAAGGCCCCTCCTGCGGTATACTGTTTTATATAAGGAATATTACTGCGTTTACTAAGAGGGATGGCAAGTCCAATGAAGCCTCTTGTAGCTAGAGTTTGTGACGAGCTATAGGCTTTGGTATATCTTGCGTCTAAATCAAGCCTTATATATTTGGCAAAACTAATGGTATCATTTCCTAATCTGACCTCATTGATCAGGCGATCACCCCCTACTAGCTTGCTGGCTGAATTTATTAAACCGATCTCAAGTCCAGATAATTCAAAATTTGCGAGAAGAGCATAGGATTCCCCAAATCTATTGGGACGGGTTTCGTGGCGGAATGCAAGCTCTTTAAACAAGAATCCGGTAATTAATCTTTTGCTGAACCTCCGACGGAATAATATATCATCTCCGATTAACTGGTCAAAATCGCTTAACTCTGTCGGACTCCAGTAATTTATTCCTAACATTTTTATATCATAAAATCTCGTGGGACTTCGCTGAATGGTTACACCATATCCCAAATTGAGGTAAACATATCTGTAAAAAAGTTGGTATTGCGACATACCGATATTTGCATTTACCTTAATATCCGATTCAGTCCTGATTTGATTGTAAAAATTATCCCCCAGTAATTTACGGTCTCCGACTCTCAAACGATTGGCAAGTGTTAGCATTCCATTGTAATCTCTGAAACGGGGACTAATCAATTCAGTCCCTATGCCAATATTAAATGTATTTCCCGCTGAGATTGACTTGAGTGGTGTTTCAAATCCCGCTTCAAAATTGATGACCAATTTTTCAGAACCACCAAATACATTTCTGTTTTCCAATGAGTGTGAAAAGAGGAAACCAAGTAGGGATGTGGAGGGTTGAATCTGGGAATAGGACAACTCAAAACTTGCAGTTTGAGCAAATTTAAGATTAGGTCTAAGTAAAATAGTGTAGTCCAGATAATAACCATCCTCGGTTTCACTGTCAATTAGAATAGAGGGAAATCGGTAGTAAGATAAATTTCCCAACCTCCGTATGGTTTTATTGTATTCCTCCATATTGTATAAATCACCTCGCCGGAAAAATATGTTGTTTTCTATTCTTGATACTCTAATTGCAGGTTCATTTCTGAAGTTGTAATGTATACTATCCCTTTTGAATTCGTGTTGAATTTCCTGTCTTGCAAAAGGATCGTGGTCTGCAAATACAGTAATGTTCCTGATAAAATAACGCCTGTGCAAACTATCAGGAAGTGGAGGGGCTATTTCTATGGATACCCCTATAGTTGCTTTTGAAGTATCCCCTAATTGAAGTGCGCTTAAATAATTTGGATAAAATTCGTAGTACCCTCTGTTTCTCAAAAGTTCTGTTACTCTTCTAACTTCTTTGTCGTAATTTTCCCGGCTTATGGGATTTCCACTACTCAAGAAACTTTCTCCAATTGTTTTTTCTAATAATTCCTTAACTGCCGTATCTGCGGTGATATAATTCAAATGATCAGCAATAAAAAGCCTACCGGGGTGGAGGAGATAATGTATGTAGGCCTTTTGGTTTTTTAGTTTAATTTCAGTTGTCACTTCTGCATTAAAATATCCCTTGGACCGCAAATGTCTTTCAAATGTTCTACTTGATTGATCCACTGTAAATGAATCAAAAAGAGCCGGCTCCTCAGTAAAGTTTCTTAATACAAATTCGTTCCAGCTACTTTTTTTATCTTTTTGATTGATCCTCAGCCATGTTCTCTCTCTTGGAAAAACAAATAAACGCCTAGTATTGGGCTTGATTTGGGGTAGGTTTTTTAATTCTGCTTTTGCCCTTTGTAAGTAAGGATCATTTTCGTGATCTAAAATTTTAAACTCCGATGAACGAACAAGAAAATCGTCTTCGTTGAGAAACTTCTTACTACTGCAAGAAGAACTCGTGAGAAGTAATACAATTATTGTAAAAAATAATACGATATTTGAGTTTCGGATCACCTGTTTCGATTTCTTAACTGAATTTAATGCTGTCAAATCAGAAGATAAAATTTATACAATCGCTGTCTCGAAAGAAGTTTCGCGAGTTACACAATGCATACGTAATCGAAGGTACAAAAATTGTTGAAACCGCACTCTCAGTTTGCCCTGAAAAGGTCAAATACATTTTTTTACTTGAGGATCAACTCCAGAAATATTCAGGATTTAAAGAAAAAATAATTCTTACCGATCAGATCCGCATTAAAAAAATCAGTAATCATTTAAGCCCTTCACCTGTAATCGCACTAATGGATAAAGGTCCTAAAGGTAAAAATGAATTCAGTGAACACCACATTAAAATTTTTTTGGATAGCGTTCAGGATCCCGGTAATGTAGGATCCATAATCAGAACTTGTGATTGGTACGGAATTAAAGAAATTATACTTAGTAGTAAGTGCGCGGATGTTTATTCACCTAAAGTGTTGCAATCTGCAATGGGCAGTCATTTTGCGATGAATATTCATCGCCTTGAGATTAATGAGTTAACAGATCATTTAACTGATCACCTATTTATTGGTGCTGATATGGATGGCAATGCCTCTTTTGCGCTTCCGGAAAAACCTATGGTGCTGTGCATGGGAAGCGAGGGTAGTGGGTTAAGTGATGAAGTAAAGTCTATCTGTCATTCCTTTTGTCGTATTCAGGGAAGCAAAAACAGACTCGCCGAGTCCTTGAATGTTAGCGTTGCTGCTGGAATTTTATTAGATAGACTATTTTGACTTCTGGTTTGATTGTAATTAATCAGTGTGGTAAGGAGTAAGAATTCTAAACTATCCAATATTTTGGCTTGAACAAAAGATTGTAGTAATAGATAACTCAAATGCCAGAAATCAAGATTTATAGTAATTTTTGCAACTCCCTCTCCAGGTCAGTTTGCGCACGTGGATTAATTACAGCAATTTTACCTTCACGATCGATTAGATAATATCTAGGGATGGCTGTTACTCCATATGATCTGGCTGCATCGCATTCCCATCTTTTTAAATTACTTACGTGATAAGGCCAGTCAAGATTATCCTGCTCTATGGCATCTATCCATCGTTGTTTTTGGATTTGAATTTGTTGTTGCAATTCTTCTTCACCTGAAAAACGAGCTGCTGTTCTTGAATCAATACCGTCAAGAGAAACATTAAAAACCTTAAAACCTTGATCTTTGTATCGGTTGTAGACATCTACTATTGTTGGATTAGCAATTCTACAAGGTCTGCACCAAGCTGCCCAAAAGTCCAGTAAAACAACATTACCTCTTAAATCAGACAATCTGTAAGTTGTTCCATCGGGTCCTTCCATTTCAATTTCAGGAGCTTCCATGCCCACTCTGATCGGACCTTGCTGCTGTCTTGTTTGCTGAGCTTCGGCTTCTTTTAACTGAGATACAAGACCAGCATAATTTTCAGCATCCTGAGTGCCGGGATAATCGCGAATAAGCTTTGCACTAGCTATTTCGTGAACCTCGGTGTACTCAGGTCTCGATTGAAGGGAGCGTATTGCAAAATGTGTGGCACTATAAGCGTATTCCATCTCTTCTACATGGGCCTTTATTTGATCTAATTGAGTAAATTCCCTATTAGCTACTTTTTGAAAAGTTTCAATTAATTCTATGGAAGCCTCACTACCTTCTATTTGAAAAATATTACTCGCTAAATCAGAAAGGTTGCCGTTTATTTTAATTTTTGTCTCCTCGCCTGATAGAACAAAATCACCACCTTGTGCACCTACTCTTATTCTGTAAATTCCAGGTCGTGGAGCTTTTTCAAAGTCAAACTCAAAATTACCCTCTCCATCTGTTGTAGTTGACAAGAGTGGTCTTGGATTTTCTCCAATGATAATCTGCTCAATTGAGACATTAATATTGGTAGCATCTGATAGGGTCCCCTGTATAACTAAACCCTCAGGACTGTTGTCACAGGATTGAACAGAAAAACCAAGGATAACAAAAAAAAGAAAGCTAAATATTTTTGAGAAGTGCATATTTTATTATTGTTTTAAAGTGGATTCAATAGATTTTTTATAAATATCTTTATACGTTTTTATGTCCCCAAAATCCTGTTCATCAATTTTAATTTTGCCGGAGCTAACAGTCCCTAAAACATGGTATTTTATTAATTTATTGTCTAAAGTTTCAAGAACAGATTCCAATAAATGACCGGCTACTGAAACCACCGCTCTAGACTGACTTTCTCCAAATAAAAAAGCATCTTTTCTAATTAGAGAATCTGAAGAAATTTTAAAACCCATATTGCCCGGGATTCCCGACTCAACTAATGTACAGAATAAACCACCTTCAGATACATCGTGTGCAGATTGAAGTAATCTTTTGTTTATTAAGGAGCTTAATACATCGTGGAGTAGACTCTCCGTTTCCAATTCAAAATGAGGACACGGACTATTTTTGATGCCCTTAATGTGTTGAAGGTATTCCGAGCAACCAATATCGTTTCTACTTTCCCCAAGTAAGATTATGGTATCGCCCTCCTCTTTAAAATCTAAAGTCATGATTTTAGAAGGGTCATCAATTAAACCTATCATACCAATTGTTGGTGTCGGTTGTACGGGTTCAGTTTTATTTTTAAATACAGATTGATTGTAAAAACTGACATTGCCACCTGTAACAGGTGTGCCGAAGTGGTTGCAAGCATTTCCCATTCCCTTGATGGCATAAACAAACTGATAATAAACCTCGGGGTTATAGGGATTTCCGAAGTTCAGACAATTGGTAATTGCCAAAGGCTTAGCACCTGTGCAAACCAGGTTTCTTGCCGCCTCACTAACCGCAATCATACCACCCTTAAATGGATCCGCATATACATAAGATGAGTTACAATCAGAGGTCGCTGCTATGGATTTATTCGTTCCTTTTATTCGGATTATTGCAGAATCACAATTCCTGTTTGTTGTTAATGTATTGGTCCGTACCGTTGAATCATATTGTTCAAAAATCCACCGTTTTGAAGCTATGGTTGGTAAACTTACTAATCGCTTAGCTGTCTCAACCAGGTTCTCAGGTATTTCTATATCCTCTATTTTAAAATCCTCTATTTTTTTAAAATAAGTAGGTGTAGTGTACTCCCGATCATAGACTGGAGCTCCTCCTCCGAGAACTAAAGAATCTGCAGGTACATGTGCTACCAATTCTCCGTTCATAAAATATTCCAACATGCCAGTATCAGTGACCTCACCTATTTGTACGCATTCTAGATCCCATTTTTTATAGACCTTTAGTAATTCTTTTTCTTTCCCTTTTTGAGCTATTATTAGCATTCTTTCCTGACTCTCTGATAATAGAATTTCGAAGGGTTTCATATTGCTTTGTCTGAGTGGCACTTTATCCAGATATATAATCATCCCCGTTTTACTTTTGGCTGCCATTTCAGATGTAGAGCAAGTGATTCCGGCTGCTCCCATATCCTGCATACCCAATACTGCACCTGTTTGTAGTACTTCCAGACTTGCCTCCAATAAGAGTTTCTCCTGAAAAGGGTCACCCACCTGAACAGATGGCAAGTCTTCCGCAGAATCTTCAGTTAGGTCAGCTGATGCAAAAGTAGCACCGTGAATACCATCTTTACCGGTTGCTGAACCAACAATAAATACCGGGTTGCCGGGACCAGGAGCAACTGCTGATGCAGTTTCCCCATGCTTTACAATTCCAATGGACATAGCGTTGACCAAAATATTTTGCTGATAAGAGGGATGAAAATAAACCTCACCCCCTATAGTGGGCACACCTAGGCAGTTTCCGTAATCTCCTATTCCACTAACCACACCCTTGAGCAAATGCTTGGTCCTTGGGGTATCTAGTGTTCCAAATCGCAATGAATTCAAAGCAGCTATAGGACGTGCACCCATGGTGAAAATATCTCTGTGGATTCCCCCGACTCCTGTTGCAGCCCCCTGATAAGGTTCTATTGCTGAAGGGTGATTGTGCGATTCCATTTTGAAAGCACAAGCAAGCCCATCGCCAATGTCGACTAGACCTGCGTTTTCTTCACCGGCTTCCACCAGTAGACTACCTCCTTTTCTGGGTAGAGTTTTGATCCATTTGATGGAATTTTTATAAGAACAGTGTTCTGACCACATGACTGAATAAACACTCAGTTCTGTGAAATTGGGTTTTCTTCCTAAATAATCAACAATTTTGTCGTATTCTTCAGGTAGTATTCCCAATTTTTCTGCTACGGATAAGTCTGGTATTAATTCACTGCTCATGAGTTTATTTTCTATTTTTATATAATGGGTGCAAAGATAAAAAAAGATGTTCTAGGATGGTATTGAGTTTGGAAAGTTTATAATTGAAGTTCACGGACGTGCTAATCTACTCAATAGAATGGAGATAAAGATTAGATAAAAAAAAATGATCTTAAAATTTAAACTTAGCTTTATTAAAAATTAACATTGGGATAATATTTGATTACCTTTGTCATTTAGTAATTCATGAAAGTCACTACAGGCTGTAAATACTCAAGTACCGCTAAACTTGCTAAAGTAAAATGTTGAAAAGGAAAAAGTACACCTTTATTTTAATGTTTTTTGTCATCGCCATGTTTGCCGCTTCTTTTTTGCCGGTTGATGTTCCTTATTCCATTACAACTCGTGCGATTGTGCAACCTAGTCAAAGTTGGGAGTTAACTAGACTGCCTGATGGTAGTTTGTCTTCATTAGTTAGAAATGAACTCAGCGGTTCTATTGAATCCTATGGTGTTACTGAATTCAGACGGGGGGACGTAGTTAGTTTTCAAATCAATCAGGATCTATTTACTAAAAAATATATCAATGCCGGTGATACGGTTGGATTTCTATACAGTAATGATGAACAAATGCGATTGGCCGAGTTAAAAGGTGAGGTGGAAGTGATTGAAGCAGAGATAAATTATTACCTTGCCGGCGAGAAAGAAACCTATTTGCAATCTGTCAGAAAGGAAATCAATCTTGCTCAGGAGGCATTAAATAAAGCTGAAATTGTTTACCAGCGTTCACGGCGCATGATGACCGATACTTTGGTTTCTATTGAAGAATATGAACTGGATCGGCATGAACTTGAAGCAAGAAAAATAGCTCTTGAACTTGCTAAATCTAGGTTAAATGTTGCCCTTTCTGGAGATAAACCCGAAAGAATTCTTTGGTTAGAAACTAGAAAAAAGGCCCTTTCTTCACAGATTGCCCAGCTTATAAACAGAATGGAGAAGTTGACAATGTTGTCTCCAATGGATGGGAAAATTGTTCTTGATCGAAATTATATCTCAAGGGATGTTCTTTTAAGAGTTGTTGATACTACGAGCTTTGTTGGAATTGCTCCTGTTCTGATCAGAGATTTAAAGTACTTAGAAATTGGAAGTAAAGTTGAATTGAGATCTTCTTCTAATGGTCAGAGACTTTTGGGAGAAGTGATGGACTTTAATAATGTAGCTGAAATACTTAACGGAGAGGTTGTCGTTTATCTGACGTTTTTGATGAAAAATGAAGATATAGATATTATTCCCGGAAGTATGATTGAGGTAGATATTACCGGTGTGCCACTGAATCCACAACAGTTTGCAGCAAGATTAATGCGATCACCAATTTAATTTCATGAAGTTAAGGTACGAAAGAAAATATCTTGTTCCCAATAATAGGCTAAATGAGCTGAGAAATGCAATAAAGCCCTTCGTTAGACCTGATATTTATGCCGGGACAACCGATAATCATCCGCAATATACCGTGAGAAGTATTTATTTTGACAGCGCTCACAGACATGCTGTTTTTGAAAAAATAGAAGGTTTGCGTGACAGGAAAAAGCTTAGGATACGTGGCTACGATAAATTAAAAGAGGACAGTTTGGTCTTTACTGAAATAAAAAGGAAAATATCAAACCGAATTTGTAAAAACAGGGCTCCCTTTTTATATAAAAACATCGCTAATGTTCTGGAGACTGGAAATTATGAACCCTTTCTCCTCAAAAATACTCAACAAACGCGTGACGATGCGGCAAGATTTCTCTACAATCAAAAACGATTTCATATGGAACCGGTAAATTTGATTGTTTATAACAGGGAACCTTATCATGGAAAATTTTGCTCCGATACCAGAATTACCTTTGACAAGGATATCCGGTCAAGAATTTATCCTCAGATTCATGAACTGTACGACGATGTTGATTTTGTTTATCCCTGGGCTGGACATTTTATTATGGAAATAAAATATTATGATGCTCCTATGCCTTCATGGGCAAAGTCAATAGTGTGGGAATTTGATTTAAAAGCGGAGGCCTTATCAAAATACGTAGAAGGGGTTCTTTGCCACCCACTTGTTTATTAATGATGCAAATAATATAGATGCAGGAACAACTTGACACAATATTTATTTTTCGAATAACACCCGCTGAAGCTTTGACTAATCTTGCTGTGGCTTTAGTATGTGGGGTATTGATCAGTTTATTCTATCGAGCTACCTATAAAGGGGTCAGCTATTCCTCTCATTATGTCATTTCTGTAATTATGCTGGCGATGATAACTGCATTGGTGATAATGGTCATTGGAAACAATCTGGCACGGGCGTTTGGATTGGTAGGTGCTATGTCTATCATTCGCTTTAGAACAGCCGTAAAGGATACGCAGGATATTATGTACATTTTCTTTTCCCTTGCAGCTGGTCTTGCTTGTGGTGCCGGAATGTATGCTATAGCCATAACTAGTACACTATTTATTGGTTTCTCGTTGATGATAGCAACTGCTGTTTATGCTGAAAATCCAGCCAAAAGAGAGTATTTGCTTCAAATAGTTCATTTAGGCACCAAACCACAAAAAGGTATATTTGAACCCATCCTTGATAAATATCTGTCCAAATACAATTTAGTCAATGTAAAAACCCTTAGGGATGACAGAGGTGAAATAATGGAGTTTTCCTATTATGTGATGTTAAAGAGTGAAAAAATGTCCTCCCGCCTTTTGTCTGATCTGAAGGATCTTGAAATGGTCGATAAGGTAAACCTCTTCTTTGATGAGGAATAGGTTTTATAAATGGATAAAGTATTATGGATGATTGATAATGCGATGTGATATAAGGGGTTGAACCAATCGACCTTTACCGTGACAACAGTCAACCGTCTATTTTTTAGCATTTAACTGTACGCTAATGTTTTTGGCGACTTTACTAGATAGCGTTTGTTTATTCCCATTTCTGGTTTTAATCATGAGGGTGTTGTCAAAGTCAAACTTTTTCATCACACTTAATTCTTTACCCAATACCAGACCGATATCCTCCAGAAAAAGTAAAAACTCAGTATCTGTATTTCTTACGCCAACGATTACGCCCCACTCATTTAAACCGAGATTGGAAAGTGGTAGTTGATTCCTTACAGTAATGACACCTCGCCTATCTGGGATGGGGTCTCCATGGGGATCGAATTTAGGAAAGCCCAAATGTTCCTCTAATCGATCTACCAATTCTTCCGACTGAATATGCTCCAATTGTTCAGCTAAGTCGTGAACTTCTTCCCAACCGAAATTTAATTTTTCAAGAAGAAAGACTTCCCATATTCTATGTTTTCTGACTAATTGAGTTGCACTTTCAAGACCCAAACTAGTAAGGTTAACCCCTTTGTATTTTTCATAGCGGATCAAATTTTTCTCCGCCAGTCTTTTGAGCATGTCTGTAACAGAAGCAGCACTAGTTTCTACAATTTCAGAAATTTCCTTGGTAGATACAGTTCCTTTTCGCTTTTCAGATATTTTGAAAATGGCTTTAAGGTAATTTTCTTCGGCAGTGCTGAGTAACATAAAATGAATTTTTACTTCAGGAATTAATCTTCCTTGTTTTCTGCCCCTAAGAGATCGGTCATTTCTTTTGACACAGAAGCTTTTGCTACTCTTAGATAAGTTTTGGTGTCTACCTGTATTTGAACAAAATCATCTTCCATCTTGGTTATCTTTCCAACGATACCGCTGGAAAGCACAACCTCGTCTCCTTTGTCCATAGCCTTGACGAAATTACTTTGTTCCTTATTTTTTTTCGCCTGTGGTCTAATCATAAAGAAGTAGATAACAACAAACATTAGGATAATAGGCCACATCCCTATGAGGCTTCCTGCGCCTCCTTCCAAAAAAAACAATAGGTTCATATATAAATATTTAAACTTTTGATAATAAAAGGCTTATCCGTGCAACTCGCCTTTTGGTTCAACGTACCCACGCAACCGGAGCACGGTTCTGCCGGGATATGTATTTGCAAAGATAGTAATTGGACGATCCTGAAGGTAATTTTTGTTAGCTGTATTGAATCGAACTTTTATTTCACCACCATCACCGGGCATTACTGGATCACCTGGATATGAGGGTACCGTACAACCACATGTCGTACGTACATCTGTAATCCAAAGAGGAGTTTTTCCCGTATTTATGAAAACAAACGTTTCTTCAATTATAGTCCCTTCGTAAACAGTGTCAAAGAAAATAACTTCTCTTTCAAAAGTCAAAATAGGAACATTAGTCGTATCCTTGTCCCCTCTTAGAGTAGCAGGGTTTCTGATAAGATCACTTACACTTGGGCCTTCAATTGCTTCAAAATCACGATCGGACTCATTTTCTCCACAAGAAATAATAACCATAGAAATGACAACTACTAGCAAGATCCTCAGTTTAAAATACATATATTGGCATTCATTTTTGAAAAATGTGCTCAAAAGTAATGACATTTTCATTTAATGTTAATAATATTGTAACAATTTTGATAACGTTAACCTGTTGAATATAGGTATTAATTATGATAGAAAATCGAATTTATTTAGTGGGGTTTATGGGTGCAGGTAAAACTACTCTTGGTAGACAACTTGCAAAAGAGTTTAAATGGAAGTTTCATGATACAGATGAAATTATTTCAAGAGATTATGGATCAATTTCCTCTATATTTGATTCTAAAGGGGAAGATCATTTTAGGCAATTAGAACGAACAGTAGTCCGCTCGCTTTTGGAGCCTCCTTTTGTTATGGCAACAGGGGGCGGAACGGCTTGCTTCCATGATAATATCCATTTTATGAAGGGAATGGGCTTAGTCATCTGGTTAAAAATTTCAGAAGAATTACTCCTTTATCGACTAAAAAAAGATCCCAATATACTTCAACGCCCAAAGGTCAAGACCATGGAAAAGAAAGACCTTTTAGAACTGTACCAACAGAGATTAGAGTATTATGAGGAGGCGCACATTATCCACGATGCAATGGATCAAACTGATTCGCTTATTTCCAAAATAAAGAAATTCAAGCGTTAGACTTAGAACATATTCTACATTTGTTTTTCCAGCTTAAACTGATGGACTTTACGACTCTTCATCTCATACTTAAGTTGTATCTTTGAAGTTACTTACTAAACCTATTTTGAAAGAGATCATTTTGAATTCCAATTAAAGATAATTTGAAAGAACCCGGCAAGGAAATAATCGCACACTACCTTATAAAGGCACTTCTGGAAAATGGATTTGTCCTGCTTCCAGGTAGTGGCGTGTTGTACTTGCAAAGATATCCTGCGAGAATTGTTAATCAAACTGAAAGTATTGTTCCACCCGGATATACTGTTGATTTTGTTCCCTCTACTTATGTTGCAGATTATTTTCTATCTTATTATATTGCAGAGAATACGAAAACCAGTTTTCATTTTTGGAATGATAAATTAAAGTCACTTGGAGAGGAGATCAATAATCTAAAAACGGGAGAGCAATATAATTTAGGTGGATTAGGCTTTTTTAAAAAGGATGATTCTGGGAGTCTTCAGTACGAATCCAATGGTCTAAATGGTCTAATGGGATGCAATACACTTGAGGTTTTGTCTTGCAAGCCTATTCCACTGCATTACAAAAAGGAAAAATTTGTTTCTAAGGAAGAGATACCCACAGTCGAACCTTCTCCTATTAGTGAAAAAATTGTAACAAAAAAGAAAAAAGGTAGATTGGGCTTATTTGGATGGTTTTTAATTATTCTTGCTGCTGTTTTGTTTTCCTCATTGATTTATGATAGGTGTAATCATGTATTGGTTGATGAAAATATTGCCCCACCACCTCATATTGATCAGGATAGATTTAATAAACCTCCTGATAAACTTTATGTAGATTCGTTTCAAAAGGAGGATTCAAATTCATTAGATGAAGACTACCGTATGTCAGAAGGAGATTACCCACTAGATAATAAAGATTACCCTGAAGACTATTTTGATTCTGATACTTTTTATGAAGAAGGAATTGACAATGAATTATTTGAAGAGGAATCAAAGCGTTTGGAAGAAGTTGAAGAAACTGAAGAAGTTGAAGAAATTGAGATGGATTACCTTGTGGTTAGTGGTCGTTGCATAATTGTAACAGGTTCTTTTTCTAATCAGAACAATATTAATAATCAAAGTCAACTTCTTGAGAATCTCGGTTATTCTGTTTATACTGAAAATATAGGGAGTCTAACCAGAGTTGGGGTATTAATCGATTGTAACCATGATGTTCTGTATAGTGAGTTGGATTACTTGCGAACCAATGTCGAAGTGGCATCCTGGATAATGGAAAATAATTAATCAAATGGACAAAAACTATTTAAAATCAAAATCATCCGGCTTTTTTTTAATAGCTGGTCCCTGTGCAGTAGAGGGGGAAGAGATAACCATTCGCACCGCCGAATGCTTAAAGGAAATATGCGAGCCTTTAGGATTGCCCCTGATTTTTAAATCTTCGTATAAAAAAGCTAATCGTACCCGATTAGATTCCTTTACCGGAATAGGTGATGAAAAAGCTTTAAAAATTCTTTCTAAAGTAAAAAATGAATTCGACCTACCGATAATTACGGATATTCATACAAAGGAAGAAGCTTACATGGCTGCGGGCTATGTAGATTGCCTCCAGATACCCGCATTTTTATGTAGACAGACCGAATTACTTGAAGCTGCGGCTAAGACAGGAAAATGGGTTAACATAAAAAAAGGTCAATTTATGAGTCCGGGGTCTATGGGTTTTGCTGTTCAAAAAGTAACCGATAGTGGAAACAATAAGGTGATGCTTACGGAAAGAGGTACTACTTTCGGCTATGGCGATCTGGTAGTAGATTTTCGTGGAATTCCTGAAATGAAGGAATTTAATGTGCCTGTTATCATGGATTGTACGCATTCACTTCAGAAACCTAATCAGTCATCCGGGGTCACAGGTGGTGTGCCGAAAATGATTGAATTGATGGTTAAAACAAGTCTCGCAGCCGGTGCCGACGGACTTTTTATTGAAACTCACCCCAATCCTTCTAAAGCACTTTCCGATGGTGCTAATATGCTTTCTTTAGATCAAATGAAAGGATTGATGAGAAAGGCAGTAGATCTTTCAAGAATAGTCAATCAACTTTAATAAAAGTTCATGAATCAAGCTTTAACTGTTGAGATAAGTCTTCCACCCGGTGAGCATCTTTTGGAAGAGCTTATTAGAGCTAAAGCAATAAAAAAAGCAGGGCTAAATCCAGATTCCTCCCTAGAAACAGAGGTGATTCGTCGCTCAATTGATGCAAGAGGAATAAAACCAATTTACAGATTGCGTGTGAGAATTAATTCAACTGAAAAGCCTCCAGAGGAAAATATTCGGTATAGGAATTTTTTCAAAAACGTTGAAAATAGAAAGTCTATAATTATCGTAGGAGCCGGACCAGCCGGCTATTTTGCAGCGCTAGAATTTTTATTACTTGGGTTTAAACCCATTGTTTTAGATAGAGGTAAAGATGTACGCCAAAGAAGGCGTGATCTTAGGGCTATCCAACAATTTGGGGTGGTTAATCCTCATTCGAATTATTGTTTTGGTGAAGGTGGGGCAGGCACCTATTCTGATGGTAAACTGTATACACGATCGAAAAAACGTGGTGATTATTACAAAGTGTTGCATATGTTGGTTGAACATGGTGCTACTTCCGATATACTTATAGATGCACAGCCTCATATAGGCTCCAATAAATTGCCCGGAATTGTCTCTGCTATTAGGGATACCATTTGTGAATTTGGTGGGGAGGTACATTTTGATCATTTTGTAACTGATTTGATTATAGAAAAAGGAGAGCTAAAGGGAGTTGTGGTGAACGAATCAAACTCTATGTTGGCAGATGCTGTAATACTTGCCACCGGTCACTCTGCCAGAGATGTTTATAAACTATTGTTCAAACACCAGCTAAGTATAGAGGCCAAACCCTTTGCTTTGGGGGTTCGGATTGAGCATCCTCAAAGTTTGATTGATTCTATACAATACAATATGGCCAACAGGGGGGAGCATCTTCCTGCAAGCAGTTACTCATTGGTGTGTCAGGTAGGGGAGAAAGGGGTCTTTTCTTTTTGTATGTGTCCCGGTGGTTTGGTTGTTCCTTCAAGTACTGCACCCGGCGAAATAGTAGTTAATGGCATGTCCCTTTCAAAAAGAGATTCTCCTTATGCCAATGCAGGTACTGTTGTAGCTGTGAATCCATTTGAATTCAAGGGCTTTGAAAAAGATCCTTTTGTTTGTATGGATTTTCAAGCAATGGTTGAGCAAAATGTATTTTCCCATGGAGATGGTAGTCAGGCAGCCCCGGCTCAACGATTAACTGATTTTGTAAAGGGAAAACTGTCTTCAGACTTGCCAGGAACAAGTTATATACCTGGAGTTTTGAGTCGCAGAGTAGATGATATTCTTCCGCAAAGCATTTCTGCTAAACTTAAATCCGCAATAAGTCAATTTGAGAAAAAAATGAGGGGATACTATACCTCTGAAGCTATAGTTATTGCCACGGAAAGCAGAACGAGTTCTCCTGTTAAAATTCCCAGAAATACTGATTCTTTAATGCATCCGGATTTACCGGGTCTATTCCCATGTGGAGAAGGTGCAGGCTATGCTGGTGGAATTATGTCCGCCGCTATGGATGGTCAAAGAATCGCTAGAGCAGTGGTGAGGTTTTATGCTTCAAATAATGTTTAATTTTTTACAACCTTACCCTACATCAAAGTTTAAAAAGAATACCACGACTTATTGCTTTAAAAACAGTACATTGTCAGAACTGACTTGTTTGTCATTTAAATGCGCAGCTATTGAACCACTTATCTTTTCAGGCATTCCTGAGGATTTAATTTGATAAGGAAAATATCCTTGTTTTTGAAGCTGATCCGCTGCTGTTTTATGACTTTTATTACCTCTTTCATCAGATAAATACTCCATCACAATACAGGGACTGTATTTTAATAAATAGGGTGCCAAACCCCTGATCACACTATCCTCTGCACCTTCCACATCAATTTTGATAATTTTTGCTTTGCATTCTTTCTCAAAGAGGAATTCACTGAGATTTACTATGCTAATTTTTTCAATTGTAGCCTTTCCTTTTTTGTACCATTTTTCTCCTTCAAATTGTTCCGGCCGGAAAGTATTATATTCTGAATATAAGTTTGAAAAAATATAAAAATCCAAAGTGCCCTTTACTTCTCCTGTTGCCATATTGTAAAATTCTGTATTAGAAAGTCCTCTGAGATTCTTTTCTAAAACCTTAAATGTCGAAGGAGTCGGCTCAAATGAAATTATTTTTCCCTTCTCATTGACAAGAGAGGATGCAAGTAGTGAAAAATAGCCATAATGTGCACCAACATCAATAAAAACATCACCATCATTAAGGTTTTGGATTAAGTAGCTTGCAAGTGCAACTTCAGAGAAATGACCCTTTCCCCCAAGTAAGTATATATCTGTTCCTGCAGGTAGTGCTAAATTCATTTTAGATCCAAAAAAGGTATTGGTATTTATTGAAAAGGGCAGGTTGATTATTGGAAATAAAATCATCCTCCAGAAAATGGCAAAACAATATTTAAAAGGATGCTTAATTAATCTTCTGAATTTAGAGGTTTTTGCTAACTCATCAAGTTGCTGCAATTCTTGCAGTAAATGGGCTTTGTCATTATTTTGCTCAATATTGAATGGGGTTGTAGAGTTCATTGAAAACTAAATTGAAATTTCGAGTTTAGTCCTTAGATCCATTAACTCCTGTAAAATTTTCAATTCGTCTATTTGGTCTGCAGACCCTTTTTCTTTTATTTTTTGTAATAGCAATTCGTCTTGCGCTCTTCCCAATTTTAAAGCTGCAGAGTAGGGCAGATCCTCTTTGAAGGTAACGAGAGAATATTTTGAGTAGTAATCCTGATATTTGTTTTCCAGTTTCATTTCAAGTTTTCTTTTTTCTGCAAAAACCGGGTCATCAACTTTGTCGCGCATCTCAATAAAATTATCCAATGCGAGATCTGCGATAGCATCAGCGTCTTTTTTACGGATAATCTGAAAAGCCTCGAATATATTTCCCCAGTCACCGAATTCAAAGTTTTTCATCACTTTATCCAGAACCACTACATCCTCAAAAGCACAATTCATTCCCTGTCCGTAAAATGGAACTATGGCGTGAGCTGCATCTCCAATCAGGAGAGTCTTAGCACCTGTTTTCCAGGGATAACATCGTATAGTACCAAGACTAGAGGTCGGATTGGTGCGATATTCTTCTAATAGCTTTGGCATATGTGGCATTGCATCAGGAAACCATTTTTGAAAATATCGGGTAATATCGGCATCCGTCCTGATGTTATCAAATCCATCTTCTCCTGTATAAGGTAGAAAAAGGGTTATAGTAAATGTCTTATCCAAATTGGGCAGACCAATCATCATAAAGGTCTTTCTAGGCCATATGTGCAAGGCATCGGAAGCTATTCTAAAGTCATGGTTTTCAGAAGCCGGAATAGATAGTTCCTTATAGCCATGGGTTAAGTACTGCTGACTGAAATTAAATCTAAGCAAACTGCTTTTTTTCATGGCAGCCTGCCTGATGACACTGCCCGCTCCATCAGCTCCAAAAACTGCATCGGCTTTGAAGTTTTGAATATTTTTACTATGGTCCTGAAACTTTAGTTCACCGCTGTCTGGATCACTACTGATGCAACTCATATTAAAATGTATGGGAATTCCCTCAGCTTCTGCTGCATCGTACAAAATGGAATTCAGGTCACCTCTCGATATGGAATTGATGTAGTCATTCGGTCTTCCGCTATATGGCGACATTCTTAAATTGCCCTCCCTGTCGTGAAGTAATCTGCCTTTCATCGGTAGGGTTATGGTTCTTGCTTTTTCGGATAAGCCAACGAGGTCTAATGCCTTTAAGCCTCTATTAGAAAGTGCAAGATTGATAGATCTGCCGGCACTAATATCGGCGGAACGCATATCCGGTCTTTTTTCAAATAAGACAGGTTTATATCCCAGCTGCTTTAAACGCAATGCCAAAAGACTACCACAAAGTCCGGCACCTACCACTGCTACATTTTTTCCTTTATTACTCATGAATAGCATTTTTTAAAATCTCAGAAAACCGATAAATATCTTCAAAAGTATTGTAGAGGGGTACAGGAGCAATTCTGATAACATCCGGCTCCCTCCAATCTGCAATGACCCCGGCTGAAGATATTTTTTCAAACAATTTTTTATCCGCATTGATCACGCGAACTGAAATTTGACAACCTCTATCCTCTTCTTTTGTCGGAGTGATCAATTCTATTTTATTTCCGGGAATCTCTTTTAGTAGTTTTTCGCATAAGTTGCTAAGTGCGATACTCTTTTTCCTCAACTGATCCATACCCGCACGGTCAAAAAGATCGAGAGAAGCCTGCATGCAAGCCATCGGTAGAATAGGTGGATTACTCAATTGCCAACCTTCGGCTCCTGGAATGGGAACAAAGTCTGGACCCATTTTAAACCGGGTCTCTTTATCGTGACCCCACCATCCTGCAAAACGCGGAAGATCAAGGCTATTAGCATGACGGTCATGAATAAATACACCGGACAAGGCTCCCGGACCTGAATTTAAATACTTGTAAGAACACCAGGCTGCAAAATCAACCCCCCAATCGTGTAGGTCTAGTGGAACATTGCCGGCAGCATGTGCCAGGTCGAAACCAGCAATAATGTCGTATTGATGCGCCCATTTGGTGATTTGTCTCATGTCGTAAAATTGCCCGCTGTAATAGTTTACACCACCGATAAGCGTCATGGCAATTTCATGTCCATATTTTTCAAAAGTGTCCTTTATGGTTTTTCTGCTTACTATATCTGTACCCTCATCTGGTTGCAATTCGATTATCCCTTCATTGGGATCGTATCCGTGAAACCTCAACTGAGATTCCAAGGCATAGCGGTCACTGGGAAATGGATTGTATTCGATTAAAATTTTAAATTTATCGGGTTTGGGTCGGTAAAAACTAACCATGAGTAAATGGAGATTTACCGTCAGTGAATTCATTACTACCACTTCTTTTTCACGAGCGCCAACTAATTTCGCAGTTTTTTCTGTTAAAAATTCGTGATATGGCATCCAGGGATATCTCCCATGCATATGACCTTCAACTCCCATCTTTGCCCATTTTTCCATCTCCAACTGCACGTATTCATAGGCTTTTTTTGGTTGTAAACCTAGGGAGTTGCCGCAAAGATAGATACAAGGTTTTCCATTGAATTCTTCCGGAAGGTTGAACTCATTTCTAAAATGTCTCAAAGAATCATTTTGATCGATGTGGAGGATCTCAGTCGGAATATTTTGACTCATGGTAGTGATTTATTTTAAATAGACACCTGTGAAGATTGAAAAATTTGGGCAAGTATGAAAATTTTATTTCTTAGTTTATCTAACCATAGACAAGACACAGGCACCAAGAATACGCAAAGTTACGTAAAGAAAATATTGTTTTTTTAAATTGCTTTATAATCATCAACATTCGGTTTGTTTCTGTAGAAAGTAAAACACATGTTAATATCTACATGAAGTCATTCTTAGAAAGGCTCAACCAATCCAATGCAGTTCCACTTAATAATTGTTCTTTAATATTAGCCTCATAGGGCATACTTTCGATTAATTTTCCGGGTTCCAGTTCGCCAAGAGGGAAAGGATAATCTGTCCCTAATGCTATACGATCTGCCCCAACAAGTCCTACGATGTAATCTAGCATTTTCGGATCGTGAACCAGTGAATCCAAGTAAAACTTGCCAAGGTATTCTCTCGGATTTTTGTCATTGTCAATTGCACAGAGATCAGGACGGACATTAAAGCCGTGTTCTATTCTGCCGATAGTAGCGGGAAAGGAGCCTCCCCCGTGTGCAAAAGCTACCTTTAGGTTGGGCAATCGCTCAAAAACTCCTCCGAAGATCATAGAGCAGATAGCAAGCGAACTCTCCGCAGGCATGCCTACCAGCCAGGGAAGCCAGTACTTTTCCATTTTACTTTTACCCATCATATCCCAAGGATGGACAAAAATGGCTGCATTTAAATGTTCAGCTGCCTCAAAAAAGGGAAATAAAGCGGGATCGGAAAGATTCCAATCGTTAATATGTGACCCTATTTCTATTCCTCTCAAACCCAAATCATTTATACATCTTTCCATTTCTATTATCGCCAAATCCGGATTCTGTAAGGGTACAGTACCCAATCCGATGAAGCGCTTAGGATACCTTTCAACTATGTCAGCTATATGGTCATTTAAGAACCTGGACACCTCCAATGCATCTTTTGCTTTCGCCCAGTAACTAAATAAAACAGGGATAGTAGATAAAACCTGAACATCTACATGATGTTCTTTACAATCTTTCAATCGAGCATCTGCATCCCAGCAATTATCCATTACCTCTCTGAAGAACTTGTCATCCTGCATCATGCGCGCACAACAGGGTTTATGGTGATCCAGATGTATAAAACCTCCATATCCAAATTTCTCTGCCCAGCGTGGCATGTGGCCAGGCATTATATGTGTATGAATATCAATTTTAAGTATTTCCTTTCCTTCCAGTTGAATCATCCTTATGTGTTTTTTTCAGTAAAATAAAATCCGAGTTCTTTTCTTACTTCTTCCGGTAATTCAGGTAATTTTGATCGTGGGATCAAAAGTGTAGAAATGTTGTGAAGGTCTATAAAAATCTTATGATCATCGGCTGTCTTTTTGAGGTACTTATGACCTGACGAGCCACCTGTGCCTGTCTTTCTGCCCAACATTCGCATTACCATTTGAGCATGTCTGAATCTCCAGCTTGTCAATAAATCTTCAATTTCCAGCAATCTTGAAATGAACAGATAGGGCATTTGCAGAATAGGTTCATCTCTGTAAAGATTAATCAGTAAGGCTGCCATAGTCGCTTTATAACTTAGAGTAAGTTCACCTTTTTCTATAAGTTCATTGTGTTTATCTTTATCTAAGACGGTCGAAAAGTAGCTATCGGTGTCGCCCAACATTTGTAATCGCATTTCTTTTTCATTTTCGGTCAGTATTTTTGACTGCGAAATGGCACCGGACTCCTCGTCTAGCATATTCTTTACGGCTTTTCTATATTCTGATAAAAAATTGAAGTTTTTAAAATTTAGAAAGGGAGTTCTTTCCAACCATGCTTCCAGTAAATCAAGCATAGATGGGGATTTTTCAAGCATCTCTAATTGTGATTTACGGTCTCCTTTGAATGCTTCAGTATATCGAGTCTCATTGTAAGTAACTCTTTTCTTTTCTTTTAGACCGAGCATTACTTCAACTACTCTGAATTGATGGGATTGAAATCCCGATGCCGGGAAAAGGTAATTTCTGAAATCAAGAAAGTCCAGAGAAGTCATGGTTTCAAGTACATTGATTTGCTGTATCAGCACTTTTTGAATCTCAATTACCCGCTCCAATCTTGCTACTGCAACCCTTATGCTACGCTCATCTACATTGTCTGAGTGAAACATTTCCATTACTGATCTTAAGTCATGGATAATTTCCTTAAACCACAATTCATAGACCTGATGTATGATAATAAAAAGCATCTCATCATGGGCTTCATTTCCGTCGATTTTGCTTCTTAGGTTTTGTGCATTTAGAATTTGATCTAATTCGAGATAGTTGTGGTAATGAATACTTGCATATTTTTCGCTCATGGTTCTTTTGTTATTTTATGGTTGGTCTTGTTCTGAAAATAGTCTTGAAAAAATATCTGCTTCGGCATCGTGCTCAGGAAGTTCTATCTGCAGT
The DNA here is from genome assembly GCA_007693915.1 of Saprospirales bacterium. Classification (GTDB taxonomy): domain Bacteria; phylum Bacteroidota; class Bacteroidia; order Chitinophagales; family Saprospiraceae; genus PWJY01. Next base: position 35,431 of record RECS01000130.1, read on the forward strand.
AGCTCACCCATTATTGGGTAAAGATTGATATTTAAAAAGGATGGAATGGTCTTTCCTTTGGGGAAGTCAGGTCCCATTGCATAAAAGATGCCGTGCATGTCCGGATGCAGGTTGTCGTACCCGTGGGCACCTTTAAAGGTATAGGTTCTGTTACCTCTGCCGATAATCCAACCCGTATCAGCTAGAATTAACATATCGTGAACCCTCGGATGATTACCAAACTTAAAGCGCTCCGGCATTTCTCCTCTTTTCCATACGCTCATGTTTGGAATTTTTTTCAGGGCTTCATAAAGCGAGTCTTTTTTTCCTTCTGCTGCTTTTAAGTGAGCAGTAGTCGTTCCTCCATCGTATAATTCAATCCAGCTTCGGTCTATGTGATTGTCTAATCTAATAATTCTATCATCTGGGCTTAATTCAGCCATGCCGTGATCAGAGACAACAATAAAATTGATGTTTTCCCTATTCGGTACATTTTCTATTTTTTCGAAAAATACACCAATCAGACTGTCCTTCATTTGAACTGTCAATAATAAGCTGTCAGCAAGGGGGCCGTATCTGTGTCCGTCGCTGTCTACCTGATGGTAATACCACATAATTAGATGTGGCCTCTCGGGTTCTGGTAGGGATAGCCAGCTTGCGATGGTATCAATTCTGTCGCCATATGGAAAACGATTGCTATAGACCTTCCATCTGTCAGGTCTTATACCCATTACATCAGCTTCACTTCCAACCCAGTAGAAAGCTGCCGTTCTCAGCCCTTGTTTCTGTGCAGTAGCCCAAATTGGTTCACCGCCGTAAAATCGACCATCTCTCACAGTAGATCTATTTCCTTTATTGTAATCCTCCTCAAGTATAGGACAGCTGAATCTGTTTGCAACTATTCCGTGATTGTCAGCAAACAAACCCGTAGCCATACCGTAGTGATTGGCAAAGGTACCGCTTGGGAAAACCGGTATAAAAGATTGTGCGACGACTCCATTTTTAGCTATTTTATCCAGATTTGGGGTATGTGTATGTTCCGCATAATCCCACCTAAATCCGTCAAGTGATAATACGACCACAGTAGGCCTATCTACTATTTCTTTAGCTGTCTTTCGATCCCCGCATGAGGAAAGAAAAAGACCTATCAATAGAAGGAAGAATAATCCCAATTTCCTTAAATCCTTTCTAAAGCTTGATGAGGTTATACTGAAAGTATTTTTTTTCATTTATTGATCAATGATTTAAAGGTTTGTAGGCTATGGCCTTAATTTCGATAAGTAATAAAGGGTGGGGTAGTTGATGCACTGCAACTGTTGTTCTGCTTGGACCACTATAATCAAAAAACTCCGCATACACCTCATTGTATCCACCAAAATCATTCATATTGACCAGAAAGGTGGTGATGTCAATTACATCATCTAGTGAGGCACCTTCAGATTTTAAAATATCATCTATGTTTTCTAATACAGCTCTAGTTTGAGCTTTAATATCCAGCCTTGTAGTTCCCATCTCATCGACTTCAGCCCCTGCGAAAGAGTTGTCAGGTCTCCTTGAACTTGTTCCCGATACGTATAAAAAGTCACCTGCACGCTTGATATGTGGGAATTTGCCCCTTGGTTTTGCTTTCCCCTCTACGAGTTTACTTTTCTTCATACTTCTATTTTGCGCGTAAAGATAACAAGAAGGAAGAGTAGTACAAAAAAGATAGCATGCAGATTCAAGTTAAATGAGGATAAGATTAAAAAGCTCCAGTAAATCAATAGCCTAAATTGCAAAAAAAAAGCGACATCCCAATTAAGAAATGTCGCTGTTATTCACCTAAAAATCACTTGCTTATTTATTCTTCCTCTAAGCGTGCCTCTGCGTCATCACTTTCCAACTGTTGTTTAAGGTCACTAAATGCACTTAATTCGCCCAAAGTTGTTCGCTCAACAGTCGATTGAGTCTTCTTGACAGCTTTTCTTGTCTCTTTGACTTCTTTATTTTTTGCCTTAGTTACCTCGTCTTTTGCTTCTTTTTGAATGTCTTCAAGATATCTTAAGTGAGAAACCATTATACGCTTATCGTCTCTATTGAATTCGATCACTTTTACGGTTAGAATTTCTTCAACCTCAGCCATAGTTCCATCTTCTTTACGGATATGTCTGATTGGAGAGAAGGCCTCAAGTCCGTAAGGCAACTGAAGGATTGCTCCTCTATCGTCTTTCCTAATAATTGTAGCTTCATGATAAGAGCCTACCGGGAACACATTTTGGAAAGTATCCCATGGATTCTCTTCAATTTGCTTGTGTCCAAGAGAAAGTTTTCTTCCGTCCTTATCAATTTCTAGAATGATGATATCAATATTTTCACCAACCTTGGTAAACTCAGATGGATGAGAGAAACGCTTAGTCCATGACAAATCAGAAATATGCACCATTCCTCCAATTCCCTCATCAAGTTCTACAAAAACACCATAGGGAGTAAGATTTTTTACTTCTCCGGTATGTCTGCTTTCAACTGGATATTTTGTATCGATTTGGGCCCAAGGATCAGGAGTCAATTGCTTAATACTTAGAGACATTTTTCTCTCCTCATTGTCTATAGTAACTACCATAGCTTCAAGTTCCTGTCCAAGTGTAAAGTATTCTCTTGCATTTACAGGTTGATTGCTCCATGAAACTTCTGATACGTGAATAAGTCCCTCTACACCCGGTTCGATTTCAAGGAATGCACCGTAATCTTCTATATTAACAATTTTTCCTTTAACTGTAGCTCCTTCAGAAATGGTGTTGTCAAGTACATCCCATGGATGTGGTTGTAGCTGTTTCAAACCAAGCGAAATTCGCTTTTTATTTTCATCAAAGTCAAGGACAACGACATTCACCTCATCATTTAATTGAAGTACTTCACTTGGGTGATTGATTCTTCCCCATGAAATGTCAGTGATATATAAAAGTCCATCAACACCACCGAGATCCATAAAGGCACCAAAGTCTGTAATGTTCTTTACGATACCCTCAAGAACTTGACCTTTTTCAAGACCTTGAATGATTTGGTCTCTTTGTTCGGCCAAATCACTTTCAATAAGTGCTTTGTGCGATACAACCGCATTCTTGATCATTTCATTGATTTTGACCACTTTGAAATCCATAGTCTTGCCTACGTATGAATCATAATCAATGATAGGTTTGATGTCAATTTGTGATCCCGGAAGGAATGTTTCTAACCCACTGCAATCTGCAATAAGACCTCCTTTCGTTTTGCTGATTACTTTACCGCGGATAATGGTACCGTTTTCATAAGAGTCAACGATGTTATCCCATGCTTTAAGTAATTTTGCTTTTCTTCTGGAAAGGATTAGCTGCCCTCTTTCATCCTCTGTTCTTTCAATGTAAACATCCACTTCATCGCCTTCCGCTAGATCGGGATTGTCTCTGAATTCTGAAAGTGATACTAGACCATCAGATTTGTAATTCAAATCAAGAAGTACGTCACCATCAGAAATTGACTTTACAGTAGCTTTTACAATTTGAGTGTCTTCCAATAAAGTGAGGGTACTTTCGTATTTTGCCAGCAACTTTTCAGTCTCTTCTTCTGAATAAGGTAGGTCATAATTGTTTCCCAATTCCCAGTCAAAGTCATCGTGAGCGGCTTGCTCATAAACTTCTTCCTGTGCTTCTCCTTCTCCTTCTCCTTCTGTTTCAGCGTCTACTTCATCACTTATTTCCTCTTTTGTTCCTGCTTCTTCAGGTGCTACCTCTTTTGTCGCTTCTGTCTCAATTGCTTCCGCTTTGGATTCTTCTGCAGGATTATCTTCTTGGTTGATTTCGGTAGATTCATCGACCTTGGAACTGACTTCTTTGTTGTCAGCAGGTTGATTTTCAGGAGTTTCTACTACCTCCTCTGTTTTTTTTGTTTCTTCAGACATAATCGAAGAATGTTTTTAGATGGTTATGAAATATTTTTAGCGGCGCAAAGGTACGTTTTTTAAATGTAAGCATGGTAGGTTGTTAAAATATTTTTTTTCAATTTGCAGACTAACTTATAAATTCATGTTTTCTCAACTTAATTCCATTGTTTTTTATGGTATTGAAACACTAACGAGGTTTCAGGAGATTCCAGTTTTTTAAGTTTGGGAATGAGAGATCATAGATTGGGTTAAGGATTGAAAAGTTGGTATGAGAGATAAGTTTTGTAAATTTGTTAATTCAAGCAGTGGACTATTTATATTATATTAATTCTGACGAATAAAAAAAGAATATTAATATTTGAACTTTTAAAATATCTTTCTAAATGAAAAGTTAATGATTATGATTGTTGCGATCAGCTTGGTGTACAATCTTCTTTTTCACTTAATTTGGTCGTAAAAATTCTCAGAAATTAGTTTACTATTTTCTATTTTACTTTGCTCTTCTGTTAACTCTGTTTTGAAGAAAAGTTATATTTGCGCTTTATTTTGATTAATTTCTCTCTATGAAGATTCTTCAACTCTGCAAAAAGTTTCCACTTCCGCTCAAAGATGGTGAATCTATAGCTGTTACTTATCTCAGTCGAGCCCTGCATGAATTAGGGTGTGAGGTGACGTTACTAGCTATGAATACCTCGAAACACTATATTGATCTTGATAAAGTCAAAAGTCTGGCAAAGCACTATAAAGCAGTTTATACAGTAGATATTGACAATGCATTAAATCCTGTCGATGCCTTCAAAAACCTTTTTTCTAAAGATTCGTATCACATTTCAAGATTCAGATCAGATGAGTTTTCTCAGAAGCTTGAGAAGTTGTTAAAGGAGGAGAATTATGATATAGTGCAATTAGAAACTCTTTACCTGGCTCCATATATGGAAACTATCCGCAAGCATTCAAATGCCTTAGTCGCTATGAGGTCTCATAATATTGAGCATGAAATATGGGATCGGATTACACAAAATACACAATTTTTGCCTAAAAAATGGTATATACAATACCTCTCGAAAAAGCTTAAGAGTTTTGAACTGGGTGTTTTGAATGATTACGATTTTTTGATTCCTATATCACAGAGAGACTTAGAAAAATTTAGAAACTTAGGATATGTCAACGGAGCACAAACTATACCTATAGGAATTGACTTTAGAGAGTACAAACCCAATATGGCCTCTTTTCGAAAAAATCCAAGTGTTAGCTTTATCGGTTCTTTGGATTGGATACCCAATTACGAGGGTATTAATTGGTTTCTAAATGAAGTTTGGCCTGAGGTACATAAAAATATCCCTGATTTGGAATTGCACATAGCCGGAAGAAATACTCCGGATGATTTATTCCGTTGGTCAAAATCTAAAGTTTTAATTCACGGCGAGGTTCGTGATGCAAGAGAGTTCATTAATCAGCATCCCATGATGATTGTTCCCCTTTTATCAGGTTCAGGGATGCGAGCTAAAATCCTTGAGGGTATGGCATTGGGTAAAGTGGTGATTACAACAACACTCGGATTGGAAGGCATTTTTGCTGAAGATGGGAGGGAAGTTCTCGTAGCAGATACCCCGGAAGAATTTCTTGAAAAATTCAATTATTGTCTGGATAATCCCAGAGAAATGATCAGAATTTCAAAAGCAGCAAAGCGATTTGTTTCTGAAAATTTTGACAATTTTGATCTTGCTAAAAATCTTATCAGTTCCTATCAATCCTATATGAAAAAACATGGGTTTAAGATCAGTGAAGAAATTTCTTAATTAATTTTGAATTGAAAAGTTTGCACTTGCTGGTTATTACATCCAGAATTCCCTTTCCCATTGAAAAAGGCGATAAGTTGAGGGTATTTTATCAACTAAAATATCTCTCAAAATTTCATCGCATTAGCTTGGTTTCATTGTGCGAAAATCAAAACGAGATTGATGTTGCCAAAACTATTCTTGGCAAATACTGTGAGTCCCTTTCGTTTTATATTTTACCAAAGTGGAAGAGATACATCAATCTGCCATTTGGAATGCTGAATAACCTTCCATTCAGTGTTCAGTATTTTTACCATTCCGGCATAGGAAAGAAAATAAAAAAACATATTTTAAAACTCAATCCGGATCATATATACTGTCAGTTAATCAGGACAGCTCCATATGTGAGGAAATTACCTTTTACTAAGACCATAGATTACATGGATTCTTTTAGTCTTGGTGCAAAGAGGCGAGCGTATGAATCTTCATTTTTTACTAAGATGCTGATGAGAATTGAAGCTGCCCAATTATCAAATTACGAGAGTGAGGTGTTTAATGATTTTAATTCCCATTCGATTATTTCTGATCAGGATAAAATGAGTCTGAAAATATTATCTAAGGAGAAAATCTCAATTATCCCTAATGGTGTTGATACTTCTTTTTTTTATCCGAATAAAAGTGTCGAAAAAAAGTATGATCTCTTGCTATGTGGAAATATGGGATACTATCCGAATGTACTTGCAGCTAAAGTGCTTTTCAGTTTGCTTGATAGGATAAAAATTAAATTTCCGGACTTAAAGGTTTTGATTGCAGGAGCGCGACCACATCCATCAGTTCGTGCTATGGATGGTAAAAACGGTATAACTGTTTCTGGTTGGATGGATGACATTAGAGAGGCTTATTGGAGTTCAGAAATAAATATTGCACCCATATTCACGGGCTCAGGCTTACAGAACAAAATGCTTGAAGCCATGGCATGTGGCTTACCCTGTTTGACTACTGAAGTAGTTGCTGATTCAATTGGAGGTGTAGACGGCTGCCATTATAGTGTTGCTTCGAATAAAACTGATTTGGAAGTAAAACTTGAAGAGCTGCTTACAGATGCTTTATTAAGGAAAAAACTGGGAGAAGGGGGGTTGGAATTAGTAAAATCAAAATTTAGTTGGTCTAGTTCAGTCGATGAATTAAATCGTATAATTAATGAAGGGGCTAAAGTTGATATTTTTGGAGTCAATTTATAGGGTGATCTTTTTAAAAATAATAATGTTAAACATATCGGTCTTTTTTGATTGATAAAAATTTAAATTTAATGGAGTATAAAATTAATAGTATTGAGGATGCACTAGAAGATATAAGGGATGGCAAGGTGGTGATAGTAATAGATGATGAAGACAGAGAAAACGAGGGAGATTTTATTTGCGCAGCAGAATGCATTACTCCTGAAATTATCAATTTCATGGCTACCCACGGAAGGGGATTGATTTGTGCACCTATTGAAGAGAATCGGGCAGAAGAATTGAAGTTGAATATGATGGTTCCTGAAAATACTGCTTTGCACAATACTGCTTTTACCATTAGTATTGATCTGATTGGTAGGGGTTGTACGACGGGTATATCTGCTTATGATAGAGCTATGTGTATTAAAGCACTTGTAGACCCTAAGGTCACAGCAGATGACTTTGCGAGACCTGGGCATATTTTTCCCCTAAAAGCAAAAAAAGGTGGAGTATTGAGAAGGACTGGACACACTGAAGCTGCCATTGACTTAGCGCGATTAGCAGGATATTATCCAGCCGGCGTTTTAGTGGAGATATTAAATGAGGATGGCAGTATGGCCAGATTACCCCAATTGGTTAAAATTGCAGAAAAGTTAGATCTTAAACTAATCACGATCAAGGACTTAGTTGCCTATCGACTAAAAAATGAATCTCTTATTAAGAAAGAATTAGAACGTGTTTATCCTACTAAATACGGTGATTTTAAATTACATATATACAGGCAGTTAACTACTGATGATATGCATATAGCACTAACAATAGGGGAATGGGTTGATGGTGATTCTGTTATGATTAGAGTGCATTCTTCTTCTGATATCAAAGACATCCTTGGTCCTTTAAGTGATGATTCATTTATTGAACTTGAAAATGCCGCTGCAATGATAGCAAAAAAAGGTAAGGGCGTTCTACTTTTAATGAGGCAAAAAAATGACGGAACTAGCTTTCTTTCTAAAATTGACAATTGGTTAAATGTCATTTCCGGAAAAGAAAGCCCGAAAACAGAACAAAGGGACTTTGGTATAGGAGCACAAATTTTACGTGATTTGCAGGTGAGTAAAATGATATTACTGACCAATTCTGAGCGGAGGAGAGTAGGCTTGCTTGGGTATGGTCTGGAGATAGTTGAGAATCTGCATATTCATTAACATAAGGAGGGGATCTAAGTCAGAAATACTCCCATCTTACCACCATCATCTATATCCACATCAATATTTTCCTTTAGAGTAGTGGCAAGCGTCATGCCCACATAGTCCACATGAACCGGGAAATTTTTGTGTTTTCTATCTACCAAAACACCGATTTGTACCCTTGCAGGTAGTGTTTTCATAATAGCCGAAAAGGCATAGAATATTGTCCTTCCTGTATTGGCTACATCGTCAGTTATCAATATTGACTTATCTTGTAACTCTTCCACCGGTACATCTAGCATTACTTCAGATTCCATAGGATTGGCAGGATTCAATCGAATGTTTCCAATAATCAAGTCAATGAGCGCTATCTGCTCAAGTTCAGCCTTGAGCAATTGTGCGAAACGCATTCCATTGTTGTTGATGCCTAATAGGTAGAGTTTTTTATAACTGAGATTACTCTCCACAATTTGATAGGCCAATCTTTTTATTTTTTGACGTACTTGTGTATTGTCTAAAATTTGCATATCCGATATTTGCATTTAATTGGGAAATATAAATCTGATTTTCTTTAAAAATCTTATTGAGCCCAAAACTAATAAATTTTAGCTTAGGGTACTTATATTTTAAATAAGACTTATATTAGCATTCGTAAAAATTATATTCGAAGATGGGAATTCCTCAAATTGTCTTTGTCATTGTTTTTGGTATCACTTTTTATCTGGCATTCAGGAAGTACAGGGAAATCGTCAGCGCTATTTTGTTAGCTAAACCCATAAAAACTGAAGGTCCGGTATCAGAAAGGATAAAGAATACATTGCTTGTCGCATTTGGACAAAGAAAGATGTTTAAAAATCTTTTACCTGCCTTCATGCATTTATTCATTTATGTGGCATTTCTTTTTACCCAGATTAAATTAATCGAAATTATATGGGATGGCTTTGCCGGCACCCATAGAGTTCTTGCCATGCCTCTCGGTAGTTTTTATACTGTACTGGTAAGTTTTATTGAGATTCTGTCCTTACTCGCTTTGGTGGCGACAATTGTCTTTTTATGGAGAAGGAATCTTCTCAAAATACCGCGTTTTAATAAAGCGGAAATGACCCGATGGCCAAAACTGGATGCTAACATAATACTAATCGGTGAGCTCGTACTTTTATTTGGTATTTTTACCTATAATGGTGCAGATATGGTTCTTCAATCCCGAGCGATGGAAGGGTATCCGGATACAGGAGCTCTTGTTTTAAGTAGTTGGTTTGGTCCTGCATTTTTTGGATCACTTAGTGATTCTACACTTGTTTTATTGGAAAGAGGGGGGTGGTGGATACACCTTTTTGCAGTTTTTGGTTTCCTTGTATATCTGCCTTACAGTAAGCATTTGCACATTATGTTTGCTTTTCCCAATACTTACTTTGCTAAACTCAGATCTCGGGGAGAAATGGAAAATATGCCGGAAATTATGAACGAGGTGAAGTCCATGATGGGCCTTAGTGAAGAAACACAAGTCGATGGGGATATGGATGAAATCCCGGAGTTTGGCGCTAAAGATATTTTTGGGCTCGACCGGGTTAATCTCCTGGGTGCTTTTTCCTGTACAGAATGTGGTCGATGCACTGCTTCCTGTCCGGCAAATATAACAGGCAAAAAATTATCTCCCAGGAAAATAGTGATGGACATCCGAGACCGTGCAGAGGAAGTAATCTCAAAAATTAATTCCGGTAATCCGGAGTATATTGCTGAAGATAAAAAAGGTGAGGGAGTTGCACTAAATGCCTCTAATTTTGATGATGGCAAGAGTTTGTTCGATTACATAAGTTCAGAGGAATTACACGCATGCACAACTTGTAATGCCTGTGTCGAAGCATGCCCGGTTCTTATTGATCCACTTGAACCCATATTGAAAATGAGACGATATGAAATTTTAACAGAATCTGCAGGCCCGCAGGATTGGATGCCTATGTTCAACAGTCTAGAAAACAACGCATCACCTTGGCCATTCAATCAGGCAGATCGCGCAAATTGGTCAAAAGAGGAATCGCAATAGATTGATTCCGGAGTGCTTTTAAAATATCTTGATATGAAAAATGAAAATGCAAATGATCTGTTACAATCCAAGGTGCAAGATGGAAAAAGTATCAGTCCTGTACTTCCCGAAAATGTAAAAAATTTTCTGATTGATATAGATGGTACTATCTGCGAAGATATTCCTAATGAGGATCCCGAAAGAATGTTGACTGCTGAGCTTTATCCAGATGCATTAATGATTTGTAACAAGTGGTATGATCAGGGACATAGAATTTGTTTTTTTACTTCGAGAACTGAAGACCATAGGGATTATACAGAAAGATGGTTAAAAAAACATGGTTTTAAATATCATAACCTTTTAATGGGAAAACCTAGAGGGGGAAATTACCATTGGATTGATAATCATCTGGTACGTGCTACTCGATATAAGGGTAAGTTTACTGATTTAGTTAAAAAGAATAGCTCAATACAAGTTTTTGAGGATTAGGTGAATATAATAATTTGATGATGAGTAAAAAATTTCAAATAAAAACAATGGCTGAGTATGCTTCTGAAGGTACACAACCCGAAATCTTGTTTTGGGTCGGTTGTGCAGGTAGTTTTGACTCAAGAGCTCAGAAAGTAACTCAGGCTTTTTGTAAAATTTTACATCAGGTAGGTATTTCATTCGGAATATTGGGAACAGAAGAAAGTTGTACCGGTGACCCGGCTCGAAGAGCTGGAAATGAATTTGTATTTCAGATGCTTGCACTTCAAAATATTGAAACCCTCAATATGTATGAGGTGAAAAAAATTGTAACAGCCTGCCCACATTGTTTCAATACCATAAAAAATGAATATCCCGCATTAGGTGGTAACTATGAAGTGGTTCACCATACTCAAATGCTTAATGAATTGATATCCGCCGGTAAAATTAATATTGATGAAGGGGATAAAAAAACCAAAATTACCTATCACGATTCCTGTTATCTTGGTCGGGTCAATGGTGAATACGATGCGCCCCGTGGCGTTATAGACTCTCTTAAGGCTGACTTTAAGGAGATGAAAAGATCGAGAACAAAAGGCTTATGTTGCGGGGCAGGTGGTGCTCAAATGTTTAAGGAGGATGAGCCCGGTGACAAAAGGGTTAATATGGAACGAATTGAGGAAGCTCTTGAATTGGATCCAGATATAATTCTTGCCAATTGTCCATTCTGCATTACCATGCTTTCCGATGGACTAAAGGGAAAGGACAAACAAGATGATGTGATGGTTTATGACCTTTCTGAAATGATTGTTCAAAACAACAATTGGTAGTATAGCGTTCTTATTGCAAAAAATGAATTCTGAAACAACCACCAGTATATTTAAGGATAAAATCCGGCAATCTCCACTAAAAGACTTCTCTGTAGAATCGCCGTTATGGATATATGCCGCTGACAGAGCTTTTAGTGATACAGAAAGCCCTCAGATTAAAATGGCCATAAAGCAATTTACCAATAGTTGGTTATCTCATGGTCAAAAAGTAAATCCTTATGGTGACTTACTATTCAATAGATTTATTGTCCTTTCTGCAGATTCCAATTTTACCATACCGAGTGGATGTTCAATTGACTCATCTGTCCATTTTGTGAAGGAAATTGAAAAACAATTTGAAGTTGATCTATTTAATAGGATGAATGTTTATCGAATAACAGATGATAATGAAATTGCACTTACTTCTTTTCATGTACTTGCTGCGGAGATTGAAAAAGGTCAGTTTAGTAAAGATAGTCTTATTTTTGATATGACGGTAAGGACTTGCGGTGACTTTGTTGATTCGTGGATTAAGCCCGCAGGTGAGAGCTGGTTAAACCGTAGCTTATTTTAAAAAGTAGAAGTATGTTTGGAAAATTGAAAAAAATATTGGGTGTCGAAGGGGTGAAACTTGAATTAGAAATTCCGGATGAGGTTTCTGCTACCGATGGTTTATTAGAAGGGGTGGTTCACTTTTATAGTATGAGTGCTCAAAAAGTAACAATAGTGAATTTGGTTTTTAAAGAACGATATCGAAGGGGGAGGGGTAAGGATAAACTTATTGATGAATACGAACTTGGTGCTATTGAGTTAAAAAAGGTTCTTCAAATAAACAAGGACGAACCGGCTGAATTACCTTTTAGCATACCGTTTAAAGTTTTTAAATCCAGAATGGATGAGTTCGAGCAAAAAAATCTTTTCACCAAGGGGATTGCTAAGGCTGCGAAATTGGCAAAAAACGTAAAATCGGAATATATCCTTGAAGCCAAAGCCAATGTAGAAGGAACAGTATTGCACCCCATAGCTAAAAAAGTGGTTCAGATAGTATCTTAAGGTCAAACATTACCTTTTTTGCCATCATTGTTATCATTCTCGGAACAGATGATTTTCAAACCAATAAAAAATCCTCCGATACTCATCGCTCCAACTACTGTGCTCAATAAATCCGTGATCTTCCAGAGGGTAAATTGCCAAATCCCAGTTTTCTTTGCGTAGTTCTATAAGTCTTTGACTTAACCTCACTACATCCTGATATTGAACATTGATGTCGATAATGCCATGCAGCATAAGGAGGGCACCTTCCAATCCCTCAGCGTGGTAGATCGGGGAACTCCTTTTAAAGGCTATGCTGTCTTCTATCGGTGTATTGAGAATATTGCTGGTATATCCATGATTGTAATGCGCCCAGTCTGTTACCGACCTCAAAGCAGCGCCGGCAGCAAAGGTCTCTGACTCTAAAAACATAGCCATAATCGTAATGAAACCTCCGTAAGACCCACCGTATATCCCTATTTTTCCCTCCTCAATATTTTCGTTTTCCATTAACCATTTTGCACCATCGACCTGATCGGTAAGATCCATCCCCCCCATATGCCTGTAAATAGCCGTTCGCCAATCTCTGCCATATCCTGCACTTGCCCTGAAATCGATATCCAATACGGTATATCCATTGTCGGCGAGTACATTGTGAAACATAAATTCCCGGAAATAAGAACTCCACCAATGGTGAACATTTTGCAGGTAGCCGGCACCGTGAACAAAAATCACCGCAGCACCATTGTGGTTTTCTGGTGCAGGTCTGTATATGCGTGCGGGCACCTCAATGCCATCCCTCGCCTCAAACCATATGATATCGGGATCTCTCCAATCATACGCCTGGAATATATCCGTAGTGGACTTGGTAATTTGAGTGGGTGTTGCTCCATTTTCATTTTTCATTAAAAACAATTCCCAGGGAGTATTTGAATTGGAATACCTAAAGGCTAAGTATTGCTGATTGGGAGATAAAAAGATTTCATGTCCTCCCTTCCAGGAAGTAATTTTTTCCAAATCACCTCCCTCAACAGGCAAATGGTAAAAGTGGTGCTCATGCGGTCCCTCTGCATTTGCGGTAATAAAGAACTTTTCACCTTCATGAGAAAGCTTAACATCCAGCACCTCCCAATTGCCGGCAGTCAAGGCTGTAATTTCCTTTGTCTCCACGTTTACTGTGTACAAATGGGAATAAGCTGTTTTCTCGGACTGGAAGTAAAAATGTTTATTGTCTTTTAACCAGCCCACATTACCCGATGAAAAATTCCAACCCACAATACCTGGTCCACCTATCCAGGCCTCATCTCTTTGGTGATCTAGGAGAATCAATTCAGCATTTTCGGGTTTAAGCTGCATGATCCACCTGTCTTTATTGTCCATTGATCTGATGATCACAACTGCCTTTCCATCATCTGAGTAATGCGGTCCCAGAATGACTACCTTTCTATCCTCCTCAAAATATTCTTCATATTCATTATCTGATGAGTGATAATCTCTAGAAAAGGCTGGTTTTTTCCTTATTTCGGGGATTTGAGCAGTAGAAACCTGATAATGGGTGTCTCTTTCCATATCAAAAATCCAAAAACTGTATTCGTTCTGTGGATGACCAACTTTTGGTCTGGATCGGAGGTTTTCGACATGTCCTGATTCAGTGACATAATTGGGCACATCTGTAAATGTAGGATCTTTGGAAAGGGTAGTGGTATAGGTAATGAATCGCTGCTCCGGGCAAAGTTGCACATTAGAGACAGATTGGGTACCGGTGTAAACAGTATATATCCCTGCTGCTTTTCCCTCTTCATTCCTTTCATCCCGCAATTCTCTTTGGGCTTTTCGATGCCTTAATATGTCAAAAAGTTCCAGCTGATCTCGTTCCAGCCATTCGTCATGTGGGGCTTTTGATGATTCTGTGGGCTCACTTCCACGTTCAAACCTGATCAATTGTCTGAGCAGATGATTACTCAAACCAAGACTAAAGAGATCATTTCCTTGAGAAAAAATAACTTGACTTCCACAGCTTGTAAATTTTGGTGAAGTTTTGGAAGCATGCGTTTGAGTGAGTCTGAGCGTATTGTCTTCTATAAGATGATATAAAAAAAGATCTCCCTGATTACTGAAGACATATCGCTCTTTATCCTTGTCCCAGTCTCCACCACTTGGAAATGACAAACGTTCCTCATTGGTTAAAAGAAAAATACTATCAGGCTTGTTTAATCCTATCCCGTAAGTGCTGCGGATAATTTCCATTTCAGGATTCCAGCTAAAAGAAATTTGTCGGCTATTGGGGTGCCAGCTAATATTTTGAGGGCTATAACCCGTAAATTGTTCCCCCTTCATTATGTCATCAATCAATAAAACAGACTGATTTCCGGCTTCTTTCTGAGAAAAAGCGAACTGAATAAAAACAATTTGAAAAGCGAAAATAAGGACAAGAAAAAAGCTTTTGATCATTTTTTTTAAGGCAAATCTAAAGATTTTTTTGATAATAGAAGGATTGATGGGCTTTAAGGTGGAATTGTACCTATTCAATAGAATTGAAGGTGAAAGTTTCATTAAAAAGAAACTAATTAATCTTAACCTCTGGTTCAGACGAAAATCCTAAATGAACCATTTGAGAGGTTTTTGTTTTCCATTGCTGCC
>RECS01000175.1 GCA_007693915.1 Saprospirales bacterium
TCTTTATTCTAATGTATTTAGTCAAATGTCAAAAGTCAAAAGTCAACAATCACCTTCACTCCTCCGGCTTCCACTCAATAGCTCCTGCATCCGGTTGTTCGGAATCTCTGGGATGACCTTGAAGATCTATAGTAGTTATATTGGGAATTGGTCTTGCAAAAGCTCTAGCCAGAGAAAGGGAATCCAATCGATAATCATTGTCGGGCACGCTTTTGAAAACAGGCTCGAATAATTCAAAATTCAGACAATTGTTGCAATCCTCCAGAAAGTTTTCATAACGGTCCTGACGCAATAGTTGAAATACCCTCAATAGAGTATGATCAAACTCAAAATTCATAAAACCGCTGTTTTCCTGAGTTACATCAATGATCTGAATTTGATCTCTGCCTGAGCCAGCGATTATGCTGTTCACAAAACTCACTTGCATAGGGTTGGCGCGCACATCATCACAATTTGGTGGGTCATAACATAGAAAATTATCAATGCGCAAAGCCTCTATTTGATTGCCAAAATTGGATAGGGTAGTATAGTGAAAACTATGGTTTCCACCGTAAATAAGTTGAGCTGAATTTCCGCCATTATTGGCAATTAATGTATTCACAGCGGTTATAGAGTTGTGAATTCCCAATAAGCCGGGACCTGCAGTATTCAGTATGCTCACTTGCTCCAAATTGAGAGTGGTTGCTGAATCAGCGCGAATCCCAACAATGGAATTTTTTATTTCTGTGTATTTAAAAGAGTGCGGACCCGATCCGGCAGAAAGCCTAATGCCTGCCCACTGACCCGATTGATTGGCAAAACCCGGCTCCAACCTGTCACCCTGGATGCTTACAGGATCAGCTGCGGTGCCCTCTGAGATCAGCCGCCCATTTGCACCTACAAAAATCAGCCCGTCGTTATATATGAAATCTTCATCGCGTGCAAAACCTCCGTGGACGTGTATTCTTGCACCTTCGGGAATGATAAGTGTGCAATCATCAATCACGAGTACACCGAAAATTACATATGGCTTGGGGTCATCCCAAACTACCGTACCTCCATTACAACTGAGTAAGGCTATATTTCCTGTGGCTTCTTTAAAGGGAACATAATTGGCATTTTGACCGTAAGCCTCTAAAAGAACACTACTCGTATTTCCATTTACAGTAAAATTCAGCTTTTCTTCAATAACAAAGGGGCTTGCAGATACCGATTGATCCGGGTCAATGGTAGCTTCTACAAAAACGTAAATACTGTCCTTAGCCCAAATCACAATATCGCGAGCTTCTTCCTGAGGTAATCCATCCGCATTGAATCTAAAAAAGCTTTGTTGGTTCTCTAATTGGATTTCACTTATTCGAACTGCTTTATCATTGGGATTGAACACCTTTAAGAAACGGGTAATTGTTCCTCTTTCCGTAAATACAGTATCAAATCTCAATGTATCCAATGAAAAAGTAATTTCTGCATCCGGCGAGTCTGTGAACTCCTCCCTGTCACAGGAGGTAATGAAGAAAGACCCTATGAAAAGAAGCATCAGGAGAACTGAAGCGGGGAATTTATTTATGAAAGATTCGGATTTATTATTTCGCTTACTCAAATGCTAAATTGTTTTTTTTTTAAACGTCAAAGTTAAGTCTCTTCTTGCAGTTATTCTATCATTAGGATTTTTTATCGATTTTTTCGAACTGAACGGATTGCTTTATTCCAAATCAATAATGAATAACTCCAGATTGAAATCTTTTTAAATATAAGTTTGAATTTTAAAATTGGGAAATCAATTATTTATACATCTCAAAAAAAAAATGTAAAAAAAATTATCATTTTCAGAGAAAAACATATGTACTAATAATTTAATGTGTTCTATATTTGCATCGTGCAATGATAAAATGACCGTTATTATTTAGCACAAAAGAGCGCCCTTAATGACCTATGCGTTTCTTAGTTTTAGTTAGTATTATTTTAAATACAGTACCCGATAACGTTCCGGTACTGTATTTTTTTTTTAGAAGCTATATTGAAGACCTATTTCTATTCCGTAGCTTAATGGTGCGAAGTTACCAAAGTAAGGTTCTTTTCCTGAGCTATCTCTTCCAAAATTCTTTTTTGCAAATAGAGCAATTGAAGCTGAAATACCTTTAAAGGGTTTTGTTTGGTAACCTGCCGAAAATTGACCTCCCCAGCCCGGGTAATTAAAGCTGGTGCCGGCATTTTCATAATTTACTTTTAGGCTAACAAATGGATTTAGTAATTTTTCGTTTGAAAAGATATAAGTGTATCCGATGTGCCAAGTGACAAATTCAGTTTGTCTTGATTCCTTGGCAGGAAATGATACATTGCCTCTGAGCGGATAATTTTTTATATAGTCCAATTCCAGAAAATATCTGGAATAGCCCATTCCTATAAAGATTTCATTGTTGGGATTCAGTTTATAGGAAAAACTAAAATAGGATTGGAAGAAGAATTTTCCGTTGACAGTTAGATTTTCACGAACAAAATAATTTTCATCTAAGGAAATCCTTAGATATCTATATAGCACTAATGATTGAGCATCAGGGTGAGAGGATGGTCCTGTAGAAGTATAAACCCCGATATTCCAGCGCTTATCTTCAGGAGTATTTGATGCACTAATGCCATTTAAAAGGACAAAGCCCCCTAATAGGAAGAAGAAAGTAGTTACAAAATTTTTCATCGTAATGGAATTTCTTCCAAATATACGAAAGTTCTGATTTTTTTTCAGACAAACAATAGGATAAAATGGGGAATTAATGTGAAGAGAGAAATGGCAAGGCATATCGTAGGAGAAAATATTTTATCCTCCTGTCTCTTTTCTAAGTACATTGATTTGACTTTCCCAAAGCTGTTTTTGGTCGTCTACCTCATCCTCGTCGGCAAAATCTGTAATTTCCAATATGGTTTCCCCGGTAACACCTGACTTACTTAAGCGGTATTCGAAATACTCCTCCGGGTCATCCGCATCCACCCATTTAAACTTAAGTCTTTCTTCTTCTATATCGTCAATTAACTCTGCTACTTCTTCATACCCCTCCCAAGAAAATGTGTATACATCATCCTGTATGTCTACGGCATCGCAAAACCACCTGACAATGCAAGCAGGGGAGGTGAGAAAATTATATAAGATGGCTGGCGAAGCTTTAAACAAAAATTCCATATCAAATTTAACTCTTTTCATTCCAGGTAACTTTTAAGTTTTTCAAATAAATAATAATTTTTTTCTCAGGGTTTTCTCAATATATGTTTAAATTTCCTTTCGGGTATTTTTTTTGGTCAGGTAGGATTATTTTACCATGAACCACTATAAACCGAACTTCTAATTTTGTCAACAGAGGTCTTATCGAAATCTACTCACAAATAAAAAGGTTTTTTTTGACCTTTTATAAAAAAACTTCTGTTAGGTCTCTGTACGCATTTTGAAAGTGCAAATAAACTCATATTTGGCGTAATTAACTATTTTTTTAGTTCTATAAAAATTTTTTGAACTTTTTTCTATAAAGAGTTTTTGAATTGAGTATTTTTGCACCTTTTTTGGATAGGGTTTTCTGAATAATGTTAAATGAATCAAAACCTTCACTTTTTTACCGTAATAAATTAAAAATTAATATTCGAAAATGTTTTTCGGGGGCATGATTTTTGCACCTATAATGAATTTAATAAACCAACTATTGCATGAGACAGTTAAAAATTACTAAGTCGATTACTAACAGGGAGAGTCAATCCCTTGAAAAATACCTTCAGGAGATTGGCAAGGTAGACTTGCTTACCCCGGAAGAAGAAGTTGATTTGGCTAAGAGAATTAAAGAGGATGATCAGGAAGCATTAGAAAAACTAACCAAGGCCAATCTGAGGTTTGTTGTTTCGGTTGCGAAACAATATCAGAATCAAGGACTTTCTCTTAGTGATTTAATTAACGAGGGGAATCTTGGATTGATTAAGGCAGCCCAACGCTTCGATGAAACCCGTGGCTTTAAGTTTATTTCTTACGCCGTTTGGTGGATCAGGCAATCTATTCTTCAGGCTTTAGCAGAACAATCGAGAATAGTCAGACTTCCTCTCAATAAAGTGGGTTCACTGAATAAAATCAACAGAGCTTTTTCAGAATTAGAACAAGAATATGAAAGAGAACCATCTGCCGAGGAACTTTCTGATATGTTGGAAATTTCATCCGAGGAGGTTGAAAAAACCCTAGGTGTCGCCTCTCGTCATGTTAGTGTTGATGCGCCATTCGTGGAGGGTGAAGACAATACCTTATTGGATGTTCTAGAAAATAATACGACCCCGGATACTGATGAAGGTTTGGATTATACTGATTCTTTGAGAAGAGAAATTGAGCGTTCTTTGGGAACGCTTACTGAACGGCAGAGTGATGTAATAAAACTCTATTTCGGTATTGGTGTGGAGCACCCCATGTCGCTAGAGGATATTGGAGATCAGTTCGGCTTAACACGAGAAAGAGTTCGTCAAATTAAAGATAAAGCCATCAATAAATTAAGGTCGACTTCAAGAAGTAAGCTTTTGAAAAATTACCTGGCGTTATAAATCAGTCCGATTTTCATAAACATACAAGGAGGCAGAATTAATTCTGCCTCCTTTTTTTGTTGGATCCGTTTAAAAAGTCGATTTTTGCGGCATAATTTAAAATCTTAATAATGAACAAGGAAATAATGACGGGTGTCAATAATACGCTAAGCAACTGGAGACGTGCCGAAAAAAAAGCTCTTAAATTGATTAAAATCGTTGGTGACCTGCGATTTGATAAAGGAATTGAACTAATTCTGTTCAGAAGAGACATATACGATTGTAGACCTAGTGAAGTATTACACAATCATCAATATGGTAAAAACTATACCGATGCAGAAGTGGATATAGATGATACTTTAGATGTTGCCGCTGAAATTTTAAATCTTGAGAACCTAGCACCATCAAGAATAGATATTGGGAAAATAGCTGCTGATTTCAAAACCAGAGAAAACACTGATATATCTTTAAAAAGTTATCTGAACGGTATTTTTCAAGCAGCATTAAATGACGAATCACAAGTGCTACAGGCTCGTGATGTAGTCTTGTACGGTTTTGGCAGGATAGGAAGATTATTGGCACGCAGGATTATTGAATTGACTGGAAGAGGGGATCAATTAAGGCTAAAAGCAATTGTTTTGAGATCTAAACTTTCCGATAAAAAATTGGAGTTGGAGAAAAGAGCCGCCTTGCTGCAATCTGATTCAATCCACGGCGATTTTGGCGGAAGTGTTAAGGTAGCTGATGATCTTTCAGGCCTTATCATTAACGGTAATCACGTAAAGGTAATTTACGCAGGTTCTCCGTCTGAGGTTGATTACAGAGACTATGGAATAATGAATGCTCTCGTTATTGATAATACCGGAGTCTGGAGAGATGAGAAAGGACTTTCAGGACATCTGCGACCGGGAGTAGAACAGGTTTTATTAACAGCTCCGGGAAAAGATATTCCCAATATTGTTTATGGAGTCAATCAAAATGACATTAAACCTAGAAATAAGATTTTCTCCGCTGCCTCTTGTACAACTAACGCAATCGCGCCTGTGCTGCAGGTGTTGAATGAAAAATTTCATATTATCAGTGGTCATATTGAAACCATCCATGCATATACAAGTGATCAGAATTTGTTGGATAATTTTCACAAAAAGCCGCGCAGGGGAAGAGCCGCTGCTTTGAATATGGTATTGACCTCAACCGGCGCAGCCGCGGCAGTTGCTAAGGTGCTTCCTGAGATGGCAGGTAAATTGACGGGTAATGCTGTTCGGGTACCAACCCCGAACGTATCTCTAGCAGTATTAAATTTAGTTATTAAAAAAGAAACTAGCCCAACTGAAGTAAATGCAGCATTGAGAGAAGCCTCTCTTTTTGGTGAAATGGTGGAGCAAATCCACTATTCTAACAATTCGGAGTATGTTTCATCTCATGTCGTAGGTTCAACGGCTGCCTCTGTTTTTGATGCACCAAGTACCATCGTTTCCTCTAACGGAAAACAAATTACGGTTTATGTTTGGTACGACAATGAGTACGGTTATTGTTGTCAAGTGGTCCGCCTTGCCAAACACGCCGCTAGAGTTAGGCGCTTTGCTTTTTATTAAAACCCAATCTGACAAACCTTTTGTTGTAATTTGTCGTTTACAAAGTAACAAGTTTGCTCCCATCAGAGTGGACTATTAAATCGAAATAATGAACGAGGTAGAACCACAAAAAAATCCCTATTGGCTGCTGCAGCCGCTGCTGTTAGCAGTCATGCTTGTGGTTGGTTTTTTGTTTGGTATCTACTTTCAGACTTCCAATGAAACACAAGTAATTAGGAGCCCTCATACCCAACATCTCTCTTCCTATCACAAGCTCGGAGAAATCCTGAATTTTGTGCAGACTAAATATGTCGACTCAGTAGATATTGATCATTTGGCAGATGTTGCAGCCAAAGCAATTTTAAAGGAATTGGATCCCCATTCGTATTATATTCCAAGAAAAGAAGCCGAAGCAGTTACGAACAGGATGCAGGGAAATATGGATGGCATTGGAGTTGAGTTTTTTGTATTCAAGGACACAGTTTATATCATTGATTTTGTGCCCGGTAGTCCGGCGGCTGAAAGCAGATTAAAAAAAGGAGATGTAATAATGTATATCAATGACAGTTTGGTTTCAGGAGTAAATCGGGAATTGTATGAAATAGTCGATTTTTTTCGTGGACCTGAGTCGTCCTTTGTTGGTATTGATGCGGTATGTTCAATTAGCGGAGAGGAGTACAGTGTTGAGCTGCTTAGAGGACCCATTCCCTTAAGCAGCTTGGGTGCATCATATTTGGTTGAAGAGGGTTTATTGTATGTGAAAATCAATTCCTTCACTTCTCGTACATACCGTGAGTTTATGGAAGCTGTAGAAGAATACTCCTCGCCTGAATCAGGAACGAATCTTATACTTGATTTGAGACACAATCCCGGTGGTTACCTGCAAGAAGCCATCAAAATCCTTAGTCAGTTTGTGGCTGTATCCGGTAAACCCTTGGTAAGGACAAAAGGTGCATCTACCATTGAAAGAACCTACAGAAGTACAGGAAGGCGATTTTTTAATATGGATAAAATTGTGGTCCTTATAGATGGTGCCTCTGCTTCAGCCAGTGAGATTATTGCAGGCGTTTTGCAAGACCTTGATAGAGGTGTAGTCATTGGGCATCAATCTTTTGGAAAAGGATCTGTTCAAGAGCATTTTGTGCTTAATGATAATAGTGCTGTACGCCTTACCGTTTCGCAATATTTCATGCCTTCCGGGCGTGGTATTTTTAAAAATGAATTAGCGCAGAAAGTATCGCAACAGGATTTGGAAAAATTTTCCACCCCGAATGGAAGGTATGTTACTCAGGGGCAAGCCATTGTTCCAGATATCTTAGTAGAGCCAGATTCCCTCTTTTCTCACGCCAATTTCAATCAAACACTCACTGTAGTTAATCGCTTGGCTTTCTCTTACTTCATCAATAATCTTTCCTTTATTGAATCTCCCGATTTTTACATTTCAGATTCGATTATACCGGAGAATTGGTTGAATGACTTATTGCTGTTGGCTGAATCGCAAGACGAAAAACAATTGATCGTAGATTTTTACGATAATGATAGCCCCCGGTTATATTCATTTCTCAAGGCTAGACTGGGAAGGTTCTTTTTTGGTGATGATGTTTATTTTCAGATTCTCAATGAGACTGATCCTGTCTTTAATGCTGCTATTGAGGTCATTCAGAATGGTGAGATCGCGGGTATATTAAGAAGTCGTCGCTAGTCCCAAAGGGTCTTTTTACAGAAAAAAGGTTAGATATTTTTTTAGAATCACAAATAGAACTTAACTTGCAGCTCCGGAAAATATAAGGTTTTTCCTGATGATGAAGATATTGGATTTTGCAGTAATTAGTAATAGAGAGCGGTTTTCGGATTGGACTCATGTATTGATACGTCATTAAACTTTTGATGTCTTAGAGAAACGCTATTTTCCAATAAGCTGAATTAAAAATAGATTGAAAAATAATAAGTCCTAAATGAACCCATCCCAAAGAATTTGTGTGTTTCCTGGCTCATTTGATCCTATAACTTCAGGGCATGTAGATCTGGTAAAAAGAGCAATTCCACTTTTTGATAAGGTAGTGGTTGCCATTGGCATCAACAGTAAGAAAAAATATCTCTTTGATCTGGACAAGAGAATTAGTTGGCTAGAAGAAGTTTTCAAAGATTATACAACCGTAGAAATTGGATCTTTTGAAGGTTTGACGGTTAATTACTGTAAAGGGATAGGAGCGAGGTATCTTCTTAGAGGGCTTCGTAATGCTTCAGATTTTGACTACGAGAAAACCATTTCCCAATTGAATCACATTATTGGTGACAATCTAGAAACAGTTTTTTTAATCAGTCGCCCGGAATTCTCGCATATTAGTTCAACTATAGTAAGAGAAATAATTACAGGGAATGGTGATGCCGGTCCGTTTTTACCCAAGGAAATATCAATTTAAAATTTTTAATATAAAATCAATTAATTATGTCAAATGCAATTTATACCCCTCCATTTGCTTTCAATGAGCCGGTTTTAGATCATGCGCCAGATAGTACTGAGAGAGAGGCTTTAAAAAATGCTTTAGCAGAGGCCAAAAAAAATCCTAAGGACATTCCATTGTATATAGGTGGTGAGAAAGTCTATACTGATCAAAAAGTAAGTATGCATCCACCTTATGACCGATCAATAAATCTTGGAACTTACAACAAGGGTGATGAAACCCATGTGCGCCAAGCTATTGATTGCGCTCTTGCTGCTAAAAAAGACTGGGAAGAAATGCCATGGGAAGAGAGAGCTGCTATATTTTTGAAAGCTGCAGACTTGCTCAGCGGACCTTATCGTGCTAAAATGAATGCTGCGACCATGCTGGCACAATCAAAAAATATCTATCAGGCTGAAATTGATTGTATTTGTGAGTTGGCTGATTTTTGGCGTTTTAATGTTCAGTTTATGACTGAAATTTACGCTGAACAACCTGAAAGTAGCTCCGGAGTATGGAATAGAACTGAACATCGACCACTTGAAGGGTTTGTTTTTGCTATTACTCCATTCAATTTTACTGCCATTGCCGGAAATTTACCCTCGGCTCCTGCAATGATGGGAAATACTGTGGTTTGGAAGGCTGCCGAATCTCAAATTTATTCAGCGTCTGTAATTATGGAGATTTTAGAAGAGGCGGGATTGCCAGCCGGAGTTATTAATTTAGTACACGTTAGCGGACCTGTTGCCGGTGATATCATTTTTTCTCACCGGGATTTTGCCGGTATCCATTTTACAGGTAGTACAGGCGTATTTAAAAATATATGGAGGACAATTGCAAATAATCTTGATACCCTGAGAACTTTTCCCAGGATAGTAGGGGAGACTGGTGGTAAGGACTTCATTCTTGCCCACCCATCTGCGGATGTAAAGGCTTTGGTTACTGCTATGAGTCGCGGTGCTTTTGAATTTCAGGGGCAAAAATGTTCAGCGGCATCAAGAGCTTATATTCCTTCATCTATTTGGTCTGAGGTGAAAAAGTTATTTCTCAATGACTTGAAGTCGTTCAAAATGGGATCTCCTGAAGATTTTGGGAATTTCATTAACGCTGTTATAGACGAAAAAGCTTTTGACAAAATTACAAGCTATATCGATCAAGCAAAAAAGGACAGCGATGCAGAGGTGATCGCAGGTGGTAATTACAATAAATCAAAAGGTTTCTTCATTGAACCAACTGTAATTTTAACTACCAATCCCTCTTACACAACTATTTGTGAAGAGATTTTTGGTCCTGTTCTGACTATTTTTGTGTACGAAGATGCTGATTTTGACCAAGTACTTCAATTAGTTGATGGCACTTCACCCTATGCTTTAACTGGTGCTGTTTTTGCTAAAGATAGAAGTGTGATTCATCAAGCTACCAAGGCATTACGTCATTCTGCCGGTAATTTCTATATCAATGACAAGCCTACGGGTGCAGTGGTCGGTCAGCAGCCCTTTGGCGGCGCAAGGGGATCCGGTACCAATGACAAAGCGGGTTCTGTTCTAAATCTACATCGTTGGGTATCACAAAGGACGATAAAAGAAACTTTCAATCCTCCTAAAGATTATCGATATCCTTTTTTAAGTGAGTAGAAAAAAAGTTTTCAGTTTAATTCGCAAGTAACTGAGTATTCTATTTTTAGGAATTCTTTATAACATTATGATTCCCCATCGATCGAATATGTTGATGGGGAATTTTATTACTATGATTTTTTTCCTAAACTAAATTTTTTATTAGAAGGAATCAAACCAATTTTCGTGAAATTTACCACAATTTATAAACCTTCAGGTAGAAAAAAAGCAGATAGTATAAAAAAAAATTGCGAAAATTTAACTGTTTTTCAGTGAGTTACAAAAGGGGGTGTAATTTTTTTTCTACAAAATGAATGAAATAATGAAGTATAAAGCTTACCTTTGCACTCGCTTTTGAAAAAATTAGTAATCACAAAAATAAATAGCCGTGACTAAACTGAGTTACAAAACCAAATCGCTACGAAAAGAAGATGCCGAACACAATTGGTTCGTCGTTGATGCAGAGGGCGAAACAGTTGGAAGATTGTCTTCAAAAATTGCACATGTTTTAAGAGGAAAACATAAAGCTTGTTATACACCTCACGTTGACTGTGGTGACAATGTAATTGTCCTGAATGCAGAAAAAATTCGCTTTACAGGCAAGAAGATGGACGATAAAGTTTATTTGTCATATACGGGTTATCCCGGTGGACAAAAAAGTATTACCGCCAAAGAAGTTTTGGCAAAGCACCCTGAGCGAATTATTGAAAAAGCAGTTAAGGGCATGCTTCCAAAAACCAAATTAGGTAGGGCAATGTACAAAAAATTATTTGTTTATACAGGTACTGAGCATCCACATCAGGCTCAAAAGCCGGAACCATTTAAATTTTAATTAATTATGGAAATGATCAATGCATTAGGAAGAAGAAAAGCCTCCATTGCCAGAGTGTTTGTAAAAAATGGTGATGGTAGTATCCTCATCAATGGTAAGTCCGTTAAGGATTACTTTCCTCAGGTTCATATAGGTAGTAAGGTAATCGAGCCATTCGAGGTTGCAGGAGTAGAGAATACCTTTGACATCAAAGTGAATGTCAAAGGAGGGGGCTTCAAAGGACAGGCAGAGGCTGTGAGACTTGGTATTGCAAGGGCTTTGGTGAAAATCAATGAAGATTTTAAAAAGCCTTTAAAAGAGAAGAAATTACTAACCAGAGATGCAAGAGTTGTAGAGCGTAAAAAGTTCGGAAGACCGAAGGCGAGAAAAGCATTCCAGTTCAGTAAGCGTTAATTTTTGTTTTAAAATCACGAAAAAATTCATTCATCATGAATATACCTAATAATGAAGAACTCTTAAAAGCAGGTGTACACTTTGGACATATGCGTAAAAAGTGGAACCCTAAAATGAGACCATATATATTTATGGAGCGTAAAGGTATCCATATCATTGACCTTAACAGGACTGTGGAATGTCTTGAAACTGCAGGTGATGCCATTAAAAATATGGCTCGTTCAGGTAAGAAGATAATGTTTGTTGCTACAAAGAAACAGGCAAGGGATACTGTTGCTAAAGCTGCAGAAAGTGTGAATATGCCCTATGTCACCGATAGGTGGTTAGGAGGTATGATGACGAACTTTGCAACAGTGAGAAGGTCTGTTAAAAAGATGCAGAATATTGAGCGCATGCTTGCTGACGGTTCTTTTTCTAATATTACAAAGAAAGAGAGATTAACCCTTGGACGCGAGAGGGATAAAATTAAGAAAGTTTTGGGTGGTGTTGAAGAGTTAAACAGACTTCCAGGAGCACTCTTTATCGTAGATATTGTTCATGAACATCTTGCTGTTTCTGAAGCGACCAAATTGGGTATTCCAACATTTGGAATAGTGGATACAAATTCTAATCCAGGTCTTGTCAATTACCCAATTCCTGCAAATGATGATTCTTCCAGATCAATTGAGTTGATCACCAATTATCTCACTGCGTCGATTAAAGAAGGGCTCTCTCAGAGAAGTAAGGCCAAAGAAGAAGTTACAGCATAGAAATTTTATCCCCCATAATCAACAAACCGAATAAATAATGAGTACAAATATTTCAGCAAAAGACGTTAAAAAACTCCGGGATATGACCGGTGCCGGTATGATGGACTGCAAAAAAGCACTGACAGAAGCAAATGGTGACTTTGATGAAGCAGTGGACATACTGAGAAAGAAAGGACAGAAATTGTCAGCAAAAAGAGCGGAGAGAGAAGCAAAAGAGGGTGTAGTTGTTGCTTTAGTAAATGACAACAAAGATAAGGGAGTAGTTATCCGTTTGAGTTGCGAAACAGATTTCGTAGCAAAGAATCAGGATTTTGTAAATTTCACTGAAGAAGTAGCTACGCTTGCCCTAGAAAGTCAACCTGCTGATAAAGATGCCCTTCTTACATTGCCATATAAGGGAATCACAGTTGGAGAAGCTATTACTGAGCAAGTTGGAAAGATTGGCGAAAAGATTGAGCTTGCTGATTACATGACACTTGAAGCTCCTTTAGTTGTTCCTTACATTCACTTTGGAAATCGTGCAGGAGTTGTTGTGGGAATGAATAAAACAGGTGATGCTGCTGCAGAAGCTGGTAAAATGGTTTCAATGCAGGTTGCTGCAATGCGACCGATTGCCCTAGATAAAGATAATGTCGACGCAGATGTTATTGCTAAGGAAATTGAAATTGGAAAGGAACAAGCTCGTGCAGAAGGTAAGCCTGAGGCTATCCTTGAAAAGATTGCAATGGGTAAATTGAATAAATTCTATCAGGAATCTACATTGTTGAACCAGGCCTTCATCAGCGACCAGAAAACAAGTGTAAGAGATTATCTTAAAAGTGTTGATTCTGAATTGACGGTGACGGGCTTCCGTCACACTGAAAATGGTTAATTAATAAAATTATAAAAAGCGAATGAGAAATCATTCGCTTTTTTTTTGCTCCAAATTTTTCAATGAATGGAATTAAAGTACAAAAGAGTATTATTAAAACTTTCCGGTGAAAGTCTGATGGGTAAAAATGGGTTCGGTATAGATGCTGATATGCTCGCTCACTACGGAAATGAAGTCAAGAAATTAGTTGAAAACGGTGTTGAAATAGCAATCGTTATTGGAGGTGGTAACATATTTAGAGGCTTACAGGCTGAAAGATCTGGAATAGAAAGGGTGCAGGGTGACTATATGGGAATGTTGGCTACTGTTATAAATGGAATGGCTCTACAATCCCATATGGAGCAAATTGGGCTTTACACGCGTTTAATTTCCGCTGTGGAGATGCGTCAGATCGCTGAACCTTACATCCGGAGAAGAGCTATCCGTCATCTTGAGAAGGGTAGGGTGGTCATTTTTTCTGCAGGCACCGGTAGTCCTTATTTTACAACTGACTCAGCGGCAGCATTGAGGGCCAATGAAATGAATGTCGATGTCATATTAAAAGGTACCAGAGTAGATGGGATTTATACTGCTGATCCAGAAAAGGACCCTGAAGCTACCAGGTTTGATAGAATCAGTTTTTCAAGAGTTATCAGCTCCGGATTGAATGTAATGGATATGACCGCTTTTACTTTGTGCAAAGAAAATAACCTTCCAATAATAGTATTTGATGTTGGGGTAACAGGCAATATGCTCAAAATCGTTCAGGGTGAACAAGTAGGTACTTTGGTGGAATTGTAATCCCATTTTTTCTATCTAGCAACTTTTTTTATCGCTTTGTTTTAGGTAGTCACTTATAGACATAAAGACTATAGCATTGTAATCTAGCTCTCCCATTTGTTGTATTTATTTTTGTCTCGTATCTTTAGGTTGGCGGATGTTTTCTAATTCACCAAAAAAACATCGTGGATCAAGATCTTATATCGTCAAGTTTTTTTATAAAAATCCCTTTTATTTTCTTTCTTTCTATTTGAAAAATAGGCAGTTGTGATTTTTACTTTTTAGTGGGTGAAAAAAAATGAAAAAAAAGTTAGCGGAATATTTGCCATGAATAAAACTGCTGCTATCTTTGCAATCCCTTTTGAAGAAAAGGACAGAATAATAAAGAATCACTGCGAATAATTCAGTTGCATTAGAGTTGTTTTCGGTGTCAAAAGATCTTTGAAATATAGAGCCAGCAAGCAGGATAAGGAGCTTTGGGAGAATTAACTCACAGTATAGAGCAAAGGAATTTGCTCACAGAAATTACTATGGAGAGTTTGATCCTGGCTCAGGATGAACGCTAGCGGGAGGCTTAATA
>RECS01000005.1 GCA_007693915.1 Saprospirales bacterium
ACGGTTTCAATCGGATCATTGATGTTTTTATAAAATAAACCCACCAAAATTTGCTCATTGGCGCGTGGAAAATGCTCAAATCTGAGATCAAAATTGTCTCCGATTGCTCTCTTAAGATTGGGGTTGCCGGCTTCGTTAAAATCTTCATCCTGAAGGAGGACATAATCAACTATCTCAAAGAAACCGGGTCTGTTTATCGCCCGATAATAAGAAGCCCTGATTGCAGTTTTATTGTTCAGGCTGTATTTGATACCCGCACTCGGTAACAAATCAAAATAATCTTGTTCAGCCCGAGGGCGAAATCCCTCCAGAGGCACTTTTGAAAAATATCCTTGCACTGTCTTTTCGCCCCTTATTCCAAAACTCACTTCCATATTGGAAACGTACAGTAAACCCATTAAGTAAGCGGCACCAATCTGCTCATAAGAATCAAAATTTAAGGGGTCAGAGGTATTGCCTCTCGGATTATTCACTCTAAAAGTAACTTCATCCAGGGTATTCCAGTCAATACCCATCTGTTGGGTCAATGGAACAGGATCGAAAGTATAGCGATTGAAATAGGATTCTCTCTCCCTGTCCCTGAACAAACCCCCAAATCGAATTTCTGTCCGCTCATTGATTATGGCTGGTTTATAGGAAAAATTGAGGTAAAGACTGATATCCCTATCTGAGTGATTCTCCCATCGTCTGGTATTTCTTCGGTCCACCAAACCCGGAATGTTTTCAAAGTTTCTTAATTCTCTTATAATGGTAAAAGAGGCATTATCCGGCCTTTCATTTTCGGCTAAAGAATAAGCCGCAGACCAATGGGTTTTAAGTGCAGGACTTAAGTGGTGTGATCCTTGCAGGGATGCCGTAGAAATAGTTTGAAAGGTAGATCGGGTCCGCAACTGATTTTTAAACAACAAGTTTCCGTTTTCAGGATCAAAATTCCGACCGTCAACAGTAGTTTCTGTAATCTCACGACTTAAAAAGCTGTTGAACTGATACCTACCGATGTAAAGATCAAGATTGTTGTTATTGCCCAACTGATAATCTACCCTCAAATGTCCGGCATATCTTTGCTGAAGGGTAGAGGATTCCCTTTCCTGAAAATCATCCAGAGCTACTCTTTGAGATCCAGTCCTTCCCAAGGTAACATCATACCAATCGCTATTTGCTCCACGATGAGTATTTTGAAAACTGGCTCCAAACATTACCCCAAGTCTGCTATCCAACAATCGGTCACCTATGGTAAAACTCCCTAGAAAATCAGGTATAGGAGTAACATTTTCCGTAACTAAATTGGCTGTACTGAAATCTTCAATCTCCGCTGAATAATCTGATCCAAATCGCTGCTGGGGTGATCTTTTATCCACCACTGAACGATCGTATTGCCAAAAACCTCTTTCTAGATTGATTTGGCTGTATCCTAACTGGAAATCACCATTGAATTCAAATTGATCAGGAGCCCTTTTCATCACCATATTCATTCCTCCTCCGATCGCGTCACCCTCCATTTCCGCTGTTAAACTTTTGGAGACTTCCAGTCTTTCCATCAATTGAGCAGGAAAAATATCTAATGGTACATATCTGTTTCTGTCGTCCGGACTAGGAATTTTAATTCCATTGACGAGGGTGTAATTATAGCGCTTGTTCATTCCTCTTACTATGGCATGTTGAGCTTCTCCACTGGAATTTCTTTCAACACTCAGTCCGGAAATTCGCTGAATGATCTCCGCTACAGTTACATCAGGAGACAATTCAATAGATCTCGCAGAAACAACATTCATCGTATTTAAAGCATTGCGCTCAATCATTCTCGCCTGAGATTCAGATCCCCTGATCGCATTGCCGGTAATGACTACCTCTCCAATCTGATTCATATCCAGTTCCAAGATCACTTGCAAAGCCAGGCGACCATCACCAATGCTTATTTCCTCTTTAAAAGCAGAATACCCAATGTATCGCACTTCTACAGTATAAGTTCCGGCAGGTATATTCCGAATTTGAAAAGAACCATCCAATCCGGTAATTGCCGCTAAATTGGTTTCCTTTAAAATGACTGTTGCGCCTACCAATGGCTCATTAGACTCATCAACAACATAGCCGGTTAATACGGAGGCATAGGTCCACCCATTAATGGTAAATAAAAACCCAACTAAAAGCCCTCGTAAGTTTAAAAAAATGAATTCTTTCATTCCAAAAATTTGACAAAAACACAATCGCAAAGATAGGTCTACTGTGTTAAGTCAATTTTTCTTAAAGATTAATTTTGCATGAACGGGTTTTTACAATCACTTGTACTTAAAACATTGGCAATCAGGTAGATGAAAGAATGTTCAAAAAAAAAATTTAACAATTTAGTTAAACTGGATAAGCTTTTGGTCAGGATCTGTAACCTTAAAAGTTTTTCTGTGCCAGGAGCTTGCTCCCCATTCCAAAATAGCTTTTCTATGGTCAACTGTAGGATAGCCTTTGTTCTTTTTCCAATTGTAGTATGGGAATTCTTCATGCAGCTCAATCATGATTTTATCGCGAGTTGTTTTTGCAATAATGGAGGCCGCTGCAATACAGGCTATTTTAGAATCGCCTTTAACTATACAACTGTATGGAATCCTTAGAGAACTATGGAATCTGTTTCCATCAATTAGTATGTATTCAGGTAGAGGATTTAAGTTTTCGGCGGCATTATTCATCGCCAGTATGGAAGCATTCAGAATATTTAGTTTGTCGATTTCTTTAGGAGATATGATGGACACTGACCAGCTAAGAGCATGTTCTTTTATCCATTCAGCAGCTTGGTTTCTGGCTTTTTCTGAAAGTTTCTTAGAATCCGCTACCAGAGAGTGGGGTGGACCTGGAGGCAATATAACAGCAGCAGCCACGACAGGACCAGCCAGACAACCTCTCCCTGCTTCATCGCAACCGGCTTCTAGTGAAAAACCCGA
>RECS01000177.1 GCA_007693915.1 Saprospirales bacterium
TAAAGACATACTCTTACTCAAATTATACGTAGTTTTGTATTCAGGCACCTATTATATTACAATGGGAAACTTTAAACCATGAAG
Organism: Saprospirales bacterium; assembly: GCA_007693915.1. Classification (GTDB taxonomy): domain Bacteria; phylum Bacteroidota; class Bacteroidia; order Chitinophagales; family Saprospiraceae; genus PWJY01. The sequence goes on from RECS01000177.1 coordinate 85, forward strand.
GACCTAAAGGAATTACTTGATGAAATGGAGGCTCGTTTCAACAGTATTGAATTTATAACTGACGACCCGATACAGATACCACACTCCTATTCCAAAAAGCAAAACTTAGAAATAGCCGGCTTTTTTGCTTCAATTTTTGCATGGGGACAGCGTAAGACGATTATTAATAAGACAAGGGATTTTCTCAGTAGAATGGGAGAAGATCCCTACAATTTTATCCTCAATCACCGGGATGAAGACCGCTTGATTTTTTCCGACTTCAAACACAGAACTTTCCAGCCGGTGGATGCCTATGCTTTTCTTGAATTTTTACAGAAGCAATATCGCAAGCACGACAGCCTGGAACATTCTTTTGCAAACCACTTACAGCCGGGAGCTGAAACTGTTGAGGATGCCTTGATTGGCTTCAGGTATGAATTCATCAGCCAAAGTGGAGCCCTTCAGCGCACCTTTAAACACCTTTCCGGTCCGCAAACAGGAAGTAGCTGCAAAAGACTAAATATGTTCTTGCGCTGGATGGTGAGAAAAGATGATAGAGGAGTGGATTTTGGTATCTGGGATAAGATCCAACCGAGTCAGCTTTGCCTTCCTCTCGATGTTCATGTAGACCGAGTAGCCCGAAAATTAAACTTGTTGAATAGAAAACAAACTGATTGGAAAGCAGTCATAGAGCTGACAAGCAGGTTAAAGATATACGATCCCAAGGATCCTGCTCGCTATGATTTTGCGCTCTTCGGGATGAGCTTGAACGGGGAGTTTTAAGGGGTTACTTTATATTTTCTTGGAGATTGTGGCTTTTATATTTAGCAGAGGTGTAAACTTATCCCGTAGGGACTTCTTTATGGGTAGCAGATAGTTATCCCTTTATTTGAAGTGCCGTAGGTACTTTATATAAGGAGTGTTCAGAAAAGTGTGTTCATACCCAACTATTTCTCGCCTAAGTCATTTAAATTTGCAAGGAAGCTTGTAATTGCTTTTTTACATTTTGAATAGTCATCAAAAATATCCAAATGAGCGTTTTGCCATACAGAAATGAAGTTGAAAACAGATACCTGATCTACAATAGCCTTTTCCTGAATTTGCCCTTTCAGGATATTTATCAGACAGGCACTTTGCTTCCCATATTTGAGCAACATTGCAGAGAAGGTTTTGAAAAAAGTGAAAGCCCGGTGGAAATTATTACCTCCTTTTTTAAAGAAAAACTTCCTGAAACCGGTGGAGAGGTCAACACAGATCTACTTTTTCGTTTTATCCAATACGTAGAAAGGCAGATTGTTCTATTTGACTCCGTGGAAGACGCTGCCTTTGGTAAGCTGAATAAAAAAGAAGGCCCCGGCTCTTTAATCAATTTATTTCACAGAGTCGATGCCGATGGACTAAAACGCAATTTGCTGCAGCACTTGAATGAATTTGGCCTACGAATAGTGTTGACAGCCCACCCAACTCAATTTTATCCCGGTCATGTCCTTGGGATAATGACAGATTTATATAGCGCCATCAAGAATAATGAACTCAGCTCAATAGATCGGATTTTACAACAACTCGGACGAACCCCATTTGTCAATAGGGAAAAACCTACACCCTTTGATGAAGCAGTTAGTCTTTGCTGGTATCTGGAGAATATCTTTTTTTACGTCATACCACAAATTATTTCAGAGATTAGGGAACAATTTCAGGGAGAAGGGCTGGCATTCGAAAATTATCGACTGATCAGTATCGGCTTTTGGCCGGGTGGAGACCGAGACGGTAACCCATTTGTCAACCATAAAATAAGCAAACAAGTAGCCCTCAGGCTCAGGGAAACAGCTCTCAAATGCTACTATAGAGAAATCCGAAAATTGAGAAGGCGAATCACCTTCAATGAAATCGATCAGCAACTGTTAAAAATTGAAAAAGGAATTTTTAATGCAGTCTATGGAAATAAAGAACTGGGTTACAGGATTTATGAGGAGTTGGAAAGTGACCTGAAGACGGCCAGACAAATTTTAATCAGTCGACACGACAGCCTGTTCCTGGATTTATTGGAAGAGTTCTTTACCAAGACCAAAATTTTTGGCTTCCACATGGCGATATTGGACATTCGGCAGGACAGCAGAAAACATCGACAGCTGTGGGAGTTTTTCAACGGAACCGGGGAGGATGAATTTTTACCGGAAAAAATAAACACAACTGAAGTTCTGACCTCCATGCTGGAAAGAAAATTTTTGGAAACCTCGGAAAAACCGGAAGATGAATTTTTAGTTGAAATGATCAACACCTTCAATAGCATACCTGAAATACAACAATCCAATGGAGAATTGGCATGCAATCGCTACATAATTTCCAATACCATGGGTGCGGCTGATATATTGGCAGTGTATGTAATGGCGAGGAATTTAATTGGAGAGGAGGCCTTGAATCTGGACATTATACCACTTTTTGAGTCCATAGATTTTCTCTCACAAGCACCTGAGGTGATGCGCATGCTCTACAGACTACCGGAATACAGAGAGCACTTAAGAAGGAGAAACAATAAGCAAACCATCATGCTGGGGTTTTCCGATGGAACGAAAGATGGGGGATACCTTCAGGCCAATTTTTCAATTTATAAAGCAAAACAACAACTGACCAAAGTCTCTCGTGAATTTGGATTGGAAGTGATTTTCTTTGACGGTAGGGGTGGCCCACCCTCCAGAGGAGGAGGGAATACCCACGCCTTTTACTCTTCCCTGGGACCTGAAATAGAAGCCGGAGAAATTCAGCTCACCATTCAGGGGCAAACCATTAGTACCAATTTCGGTAATCCCACAGCGTGCAAGCTCAATCTTGAACAATTATTAACAGCGGGACTGGAGAACAGCCTTTATCCGAACAAGGAGAAAATCCTCCGGCAAAAAGATCGGGAGGTACTGGAAGAGCTGGCTAATCTCAGTCGGAAGGCGTATTTGCAATTGAGGGAAAATGAGAAGTTCACCGCCTATCTGGAACAACTAACGCCCTTGCGGTTTTTTGGAAAAACCAATATTGGTTCGAGACCTGTCAAACGGGCGGGTGATGCACCTATGACACTGGATGACCTTAGGGCCATACCCTTTGTCGGCTCATGGGCTCAGATGAAACAAAATGTACCCGGCTATTATGGATTGGCATCTGCCATTGGGGATTATGAAAAAAGAGGAATGCTAAATGAAGTAAGGTCATTGTACGAACACTCCCTTTTCTTTCGGGCATTGGTAGAGAACAGTATGCAATCACTTACTAAAGCTTTTTATCCGGCTACAGCCTACATTGGGGAACATCCCGAATTTGGTTCATTATGGCAAGATATTTATAAAGAATATGAGGAGAGCAAGCGATTGCTGCTGGAAATAAGTGAATCCACTGAATTGCTGGCCGACAATCCACTTTCCAGAAAATCCATCAGAATACGTGAAAAAATCATTTTGCCGGTCATTACTATTCAGCAATATGCCCTTCAACAACTTCTGGAAAAGGGTAATCAGCTCAAGGAAGAGGATCAACTTATCCTCCAAAAGCTCATTCTCCGGTGCATGTACGGAATTATCAATGCTGCCAGAAATGCTGCATAATCAGATTTTGCAGGATATAGAATGCTGGTGAAGAGATGTTAGAATGAACTCATAAGACTTCGCAAAAATTGTAGATTTAAGTGTGTGATGTTTTGAGGGAAGAAACCTGATAGCTGCATTGAGACCTGTCAGGTTTTTTGGGTTGGAGGGGTGAGAATGAGAGAGCAGGATCTACTGGGTTTTCCAATATCCGGTAGGTTTGCAGTGCGGGCTGGGATTTTCATAGGATCTGGTTAAAAAAAGATCGTAAGTGGTCTGGGTGAAGAAACCTGATAGCTGCATTGAGACCTGTCAGGTTCTTGGGTTGGAGGTGTGAGAATGAGAGAACAGTAACCGCCGGGTTTTCAAATGTCCGGTAGGTTTGCAGCGCGGAACTTTTGGAATTATGCTTTTGACAGATAAAAAGAATCGTTGGGGTCTGTTCTAACAAGAAACTCTATTGTTTTTAAGGTAAAACTTGTTGAACGAGAGAATTATTCATTATCTTTAGGCAATTGATTCTACTCTTAATTACTATTTAATTCAAAACTATGAACTCAACTATTGTATTATTCGTGCCTTTTTTCTCCTTATTATGGTGTTTCTCGATCGAGGCACAACACCTTAAAACGGTAGTGGATTTTTCTCAGTATACCGAAGAATACAAGGAGTTGGAAGAGGCAAGCTTATTGACTTCTGCCAATCAGGCCTGGGGTGAAATGCAGTGGATCATGCAGTTAGAGCCTACCATATATTTTCCGGGAACAGAAGACCGACCATTTAATCAGTTAGGAGTATCCACCTTGGGGCAGATTGCCCTTTGGCACAATACCAGTCCCGACAATATTGAGCTGGATCTTTATTTGGTACCTTTTGGATTGAATGTGGTTTCCCCCTTACAGGATTATATGAATGATGACCAGGGTACAATATTGTATATGATGGGAGAGGATTTTATCAAAGTTGAATTTAGGAATGTAGCACTGGCAGTAGAGAACATCCTCAATAGTGGCAGACTCTTATCCCGGATAAATTATACCGTTGAAATCGATCTTGTCAATGATAGAGTGCGTTTTCTTTACGGACCTTCAGAGATTAGCTCTGCATTACAATCCCATTTTTCCAATTCCGGAATTATTGTCGGTCTTGCTTTTGAGGTCTGGCAAGCTGCGGGTCAACAATTCAGCAGAACAGAAAATTTCTGGAAACACCTAAAGGGTTCTGCCGAGGACTTTGAAGTTGCCAAGTATCAGGAATTGGTTCCCTCCACACCTGATCCGGCTTTTTTATCATTCCCACCGGAGGGAACAGTTTATGAATTTAGTTTCTCAATGAGTCCAACGTCTGTTCAGGATTACAATGAAAAGATTTCATTTCGTATCTATCCCAATCCCGGCAGCGATAAGTTATTTATCGACCTTTCAGCATCAGAGCTGATCAATCCGGAAATTGAAATCTTTGATATTCTGGGCCTAAGTGTTTACCATTCTGCTGCTGCTGACAAAACCCAAATTGACACCTCCGATTGGTCAGCAGGTATATATTATGTGAGAATAAGAACAGGGGATAAGACTGCCTCACAGAAGTGGTTGAAGCATTAAAAACATTCAAACTAACCTACTCTTCCTCATCGTTACTCTTTAGACTGAGGTTTTTTCGATTGTATTTTCCCTCAAGGTCATCTCCGCTGGATTCTTTCCAAAGCGGGACTTTAGAAAGGTAAGCGACCCGACCCAGTAGATGAGCTCCTACAGGAGCCGTAATCAAAAGAAAAAAGATAATTGCTAATGCCCTTGTAGTAATACCAAAATCACCAAAATAAAGTGCAGATGCAACAAGAATCAGCCCGACGCCCATGGTCCCACCTTTGGTAGCCACCGAAACACGGAGATAAAAGTCAGGCATTCTCAAGATCCCAAGTGATGCGAGAAAAATAAAAAGAGCACCTATGGTGCAAATTAAAGCTATGAGGAAATCAATCATCCTTATCCAAATTCTTTTGCTTTAAATAATAAGAAAACGAAATGGTACCCAAAAACGCAATTAATGCAAGTACCATAGCAATATCGAGGAATGCCGGTTGTTCGTTGATTATACTATATACAACTATTATCCCAATGCCACCGTTAATCATTAAATCCAGAGAAATGATACGGTCAGGTACTGAGGGTCCTTTTACCAATCGATAAAGCACAAAACTCAGACTAACTGCAAGCAAAGGTAAAATTCCGTAAATCAAATATTCATTCAATTCCATTTCATATTTTTTATTGCATTATACTCAATAATCGTCTTTCGAATCCATTTTTGATATGCTTAACAAATTCCTTTTTATCAAAAACATACATGGCATGCACATACAGGGTCTTCCTGTCATCTGAAACATCAAGGCTTAAAGTGCCCGGTGTCAATGTGATAAGATTAGCCAATATAGTGATACCTAAATCACTTTTTATATCAAGGGGAACAGCAACGATAGCAGGCTTCATAAAGTAGTGAGGAGTACTGACATCAAACGCAACCTGAAGATTGGCTTTTATCAATTCAAAGAAAAAGTAGAAAACCAAACTGATAACTTTCGGTATTAAGCGAAAATATCGTTGATCTTTACTTCTAGCACTTACAGCCCACATTATAAAAAAACTAAGGATAAACCCAAAAAAGAAATTGACAAACGTCGGTTCTCCGGTTACCGCTACCCAAATGATGCTGAATAAAATATTGAGGAGAAAATGTCTTTGCATGATCATTGAAATTGAAGTATAGATTGAATGTATAGTTCAGGATTTATTAGTTCTTCAGCAATTCTGTTTGCAATATCCAGCATCCAAAAGGCTCCAAATCCAAAAAACAATGAGACCACAGACAAAAAAGCTATGGGAAAAACATAGGCAATTCTTTGAGCTTTCGACAATTGTTTGAAATGAATAAAGTGTTTTACGTATTTGACTTGTTTTTGCTCAGACCAGACAGCGGTGACCCAAAGTTTACCTATTGTGACAAGCGTAACAAAACTACCCAACAAAATAGCTGCAACAATAAAATAATCAAAGCCTTGAATGCCACCTTCAATCAATAAAATCTTCGGCCAAAAACCAGACAGTGGTGGAATGCCAATAAGTGAAAAAAGTGGAATTGCAATGAGAAAACTAAGCTTTGGATAGTGCTCATAAAGTCCTCCAATAAATTTAAATGTATGGGCACCATTAATCCTGTATAGCAGCCCGCTGACCATAAAGATATTGGTTTTGATAATGATGTCGTGAAACAAATACAATACCGCGCCCGCAAGGGCAACAGTACTGAATATCCCTAGGCCTGCAATCATAAAACCTATGTGACAAACAATTAACCAACTGAATACTTTGCGAACATCCTTTTGGATAAAGGCTCCCATCGCACCCATAATTAATGTCAAAGCAGCTATGGCTGAGATCACAGTACCTATATAACTATCAGGCAAAAAGAAGAGAGAAAAGACTCTAATCAATGCATAAACTCCAACCTTAGTCAGCAGTCCTCCAAAAATTGCCGAAATAGCAGACATTGGGGTATGGTAGGATGCCGGCAGCCAAAAGTACATAGGAAAAACAGCGGTTTTGATACCCAGGCCTACAAAAAACAATAGAGCAGCGATACTGACTAGATCCTGATTTTCAACCTCGGGAATCTTAACAGCCAGGTCAGCAAGATTCAAACTACCGGTCAATCCATATACAAATGCTATACTGGTGAGGAAAAGTGTCGATGCTACAAGATTAAGGGTTACATATTTTAGGGCACCTTCGAGTTGTCTTCTGCCTCCACCCAATGTGATCAAACCAAAAGATGCAATAATTATCAACTCAAACCACACATATAGGTTGAATAAATCTCCCGCTATAAACGATCCTGATATTCCCAATAATAGGAAATGGTATATGGGGAAAAAGACAAACAATGCACGGCGTCTACTCATGCTCCCTGCAGTAAAAATAGAAACAGCAAGCCCTGATAGTCCAGTAATGACAAGCATACTTGCGCTAAACAGGTCAAGAACAAAGGTAATGCCAAAGGGTGCCGGCCAATTTCCACCCTGACTAACCATAATTCCATTTTCCTTAACGTAAAAAAAAAGGATAAAACTTACAGCCAGAAAAATGACATTTCCAACAATACTGCTTAACCTTTGATAATTAGTCCTGCTCCAAAAAAACAAGCTAATCACTGCAATCACTAGCTGGATAATAACTGGTAATATGAGTAGGTTATCCGTCATAAAGCTTCCTCCTCTTCTTTAATACTATCAAAATCCTCTACTCCGCCCTGAACGTATTCCCTTTGCAAAAGAACCATCGCAAATGCCTGTAATCCAAAACTAATGACAATGGCTGTCAAAATCAGTGCCTGAGGCAATGGGTCAGCATATATTCCGGTTAACATGCTTTCATTCTCACCAATTACCGGGGGATTGCCCCGGGTGATACCTCCCAGAAGAAAGATTAGCAGATTCGATCCATTTCCCAGTATGATTAGACCAACAATCAATTTTACCAGTGACCTCCTGAGTATCAGATAGATGCCAGCAGCATACATAAATCCTGTTAATATCGCCAATACAGTCTCCATTATATTTTTACATTTTCCTCTGCTATTGAAAAAATAATAGTCAATGTTGCTCCAACTACTACAAAATAAACGCCAATATCGAAAAGTAATGCAGTGCCAATACTACCAATGATGGGATATGATCCGCTCAACCACAGACCAGTCATCACCGGCTGATTAAAAAACAAAGGTAAAACAGCAGCCAAAGTTGATAGACTTGCCCCTACTGGTATTAGTATTCCGGGATGAAACCGCAAAAATTGCTTTATTCTATCAATCCTGTTGGCATATCCATAAACCACCAAAGCGATGGAAGCTATCAATCCTCCTATAAAACCACCACCGGGCAGGTAATGACCTCTTAGCAAAATGAAGACCGAAAAGAGTAATAACAATGGCATTAAGTAGGTCGCCGCTGTTTTTAAAATCAATGTTGTCATACCTTAATTTAAATTCATTTTCATAGTCATTAATCATTCATTTTTAATTTAATCAGGCTAAATACGCCTAAACCTGCAACAGCCAGAACGATAATCTCCACCAGTGTATCGGCACCTCTGAAATCCACCAGAATTACATTTACAATATTTTTTCCTTTTGCTAGTAAATAAGCATTTTCAGCATAGAACTGACTAATTTCTCGGCTGGATTGCACTGCTATTACTTCAAGGGTAATAAGGGTAATTATCGCTCCGAAAATGCCGGATATCATAATGTCTTTTATGTTTAACCTTCTATCAACTTTATTGAGGTACAGGGGTAAATTACGAAGTAACAGTACAAAAAGCACAACGGTAAGTGTATCAATAGCAAATTGCGTCATAGCTAAATCAGGTGCACTAAAGAAAAGATATAATAAACACATACCAAGTCCTAAACCTCCAAGAGCCACTACAGATACAACTCTCGAGTCGGTGTAAAGTGTCATCACAATAGAAACCACCATCATAAAAATAGTAACTCCCTCAATAAAGCGAATAGACGTCCCCTCCACAGCTTGAAACCCAATCCCAAAGCCGGTATACATCCTAAAAACAATGAGAATGATCAGAAAGACCAGGATCACAGCTGTATAATACCTTAGATATCCATTTTGCAGAAGGTGAGTGAGGGTTGAAAATAATTTTTTTACTAAATCAATCAGCTCCTTCAATAGGTTTCTTGAACTTACTTTGCTCAGATGATTTAAAGTGTTCTGATAATGTAGTGATGGCTTAAAGAAAAAGTATAAAATGAGACCAAATATTATTGTCAACCAACTTAATATCGAAACAAAGTCCAAGCCATGTAAAAGATGAAAAGCCGGATCAATAGACTTTCCACTCAGGCTTTGATAGACGGGCAAAACTACATTTTTCTCAATAAAGGCAGGAAAAACTCCAGCTATTAGTCCCCCAACGCCCAAAAGTAATGGTGGGATCAACAAAAACATTGACAGCGGATTTACAGGTTTTTGCTCAGCAATTATTTTTCCGGTAAACGGTTTCACCCCAGCTAGAAAACTTGCACAGACGATGAAAATATTCGCTAGAAAAACCAACCCAAGAATGACCATCAGAAAAGAAGAATGCTCATTATAAAGACTTTCATAAATCAAATGTTTTCCATGATATCCCAGACTGGGGATGAGACCTGCACCTGACACAGCAGCCAATAAACCCGCAGCAAAGAGAAGCTTTCGGTGCTTCATCAAACCTCCGAGTGCAAGCAAATCTCTTGTTTTTTCGGTTTTATCAATTGCTCCCGTAACGAGGAATAGCCCGGCTTTGTACAAGGCATGAACTATTATAAAAGCTGCAAGTGCCAATAAAGCTGCCGGTGTTCCAATCCCAATTAATAACATCATGGTTCCCAGTGCACTGATGGTGGTATAGGCAAGAATAGCTTTAAGGTCAGTTTTAAAAATAGAGTTAACCGCTCCATAAATCATGGTCGTGCCACCAACAATGATAAGTATCTCATTCCAATAAAATTCACCATCCATTATAGGAGAAAATCTTGCAAGCAGATATACACCCGCTTTTACCATTGTAGCAGAATGAAGGTAGGTAGAGATAGGTGTGGGAGCTCTCATGGCATCTGGTAACCAAAAATGAAAGGGGAGTTGAGCAGACTTGGTAAAGGCTCCTGCAAAAAGCAATAAAATAACGATAGGTAAATAAATACTTTCTGCAATCAAATCACCCGATTCTATTAAAACACTCAATTCGTAAGAACCGGCAATTATTCCAAGAATAACAAACCCTACAAGTAACAAAAGACCGCCTCCTCCGGTAATGGCCAATGCAGTAATGGCGGATTTTCGGGCATTTTTATCCTGATGATTAAAACCAATGAGAAAAAAAGAACTGATACTTGTCAGCTCCCAGAAAATAAAAAGGGTGATGAGGTTGTCGGATAAAACCAGTCCCAGCATAGACCCCATAAAAAGGGTAAGAAAAGAGAAAAACCGGATGAAATGAGGATGGTTTTTCATATAGTTTACTGAATAGAAGTAAACCAAGGTACCAATTCCACAAATTAGTAATGTAAACAAAAAAGAAAGCCCATCAAGCTTAAAAGAAAGGTTAATGCCCATCTCGGGTACCCAAGGAGTAAATTCCTGTAACGCTCCTTGTCTGACTTCATTTCCCTTGCTTAGGAAATAAATTAATAAAGATGCGGGTAAAAGCGGACTCCATTTCAAAATCCTCTCACCGAAGTCCTTATTGAACAAAAAAAAGAAAAAGGCTAAACCAAAGCAGATTATTATGGCTGTAAGCATCCCGGCTTTGACTATTTATACTTTTTTAAAAAAAACGGTTCTAAAAAAACAAATTACAAGTAGCTCAAAGGTAGGTCTTTAATTTTGAATTAAGTTGCGTTTGCTCCCAATAAAAAATATTTTTCTGGTTTACCTTTGCAAGCAAATAAAACTGAACTTCAGCAATAAATAAACTCATGACCAAAGCCATTTACAAATACTGGAAAAAACTAAAGTCGAAGCAAATCCGAAAGCGTGTTTTTGAAGCACTTGAGCAAAATGTCGATTTTCAGGATAACGATCTGATAGGAGTACCAGCCTCTCATCTCGATCCAAAAGTCTTTTACAACGATTCCCCGATTTTAAAAGACGCTCCTTTTCTTAGCTCTTTGGTAAAAAACCCAAATCACATTGGTTGCCACACTTTGGGAAATTCAGAGCCATTTTTCCAGGGTACACAGGAAATTGAAAGAGAACTGATTAATATTTGTGCAGTGGATATTTTGGGCGCTGAGCCGGAATCCTGTGACGGTTATGTGGCTTCCGGAGGCACCGAAGCCAATATTCAGGCTATTTGGATCTATAGAAACTTTTTTAGAAGAGAAATGGGTGCAAAGCTTGAAGAAATTGCCATTTTGACTTCCTCAGATGCACATTACAGTATGTTTAAGGCCTCCGATATACTACATCTAGATGTGGAACAGGTAATGATTGATGAGGAAACCAGAGCAGTTAGCCGGGAAGCAATCGATCAGTCTATAGAAAACCTCAGAAAAAAAGGGAAAAAATATGTCATCGTAGTTGTCAACATGATGACGACCATGTTTGGCTCTGTAGATGATCCGGATATTTATGCTGAAGCATTGAATAATGCAGGATTCCCATTCAAAATGCATGCAGATGGTGCTTATGGAGGTTTTTTACATCCCTTTATGTGCGAAAACAATAAACTGGGATTTGATAATCCCGACATTTCATCCGTAACTCTTGATGCGCACAAATTGGTGCAGGCACCATATGGAACAGGTATTTTTTTAGCGAGAAAAGGACTGATGAAATATGTATTGAATGAACAAGCACAATATGTAAAAGGACTGGATGCCACTTTGAGTGGTTCAAGGTCAGGCGCCAATGCTATAGCTGTCTGGATGATATTGACCACCTACGGCCCACATGGTTGGTATGAAAAAAATCAAATGCTTATGATGCGTACCAACTGGTTATGCGATCAGTTAGATGAGATGGGGATGGAATACTACCGCAATCCGCACTCCAATATCGTTACACTAAAAGCCAAAGATTACCTTTACCCACTGGTGGGGCGTTTTGGACTGGTTCCTGATTCCCACGGCAATACAGCCAACTGGTATAAAATTGTCGTTATGGAACATGTCACTTTGGATAAACTGGCGTTGTTTTTGGAGGAACTCAGAGAGGAATTAGTGGTGAAAAATACTTGATTTACTTTGAAAGAGGAGGACTTTAAAAATATTGATTTTCTAAAAACCGGTAACCCACTGCAGGTGGCAGCATGGGAATGTCTATATTCTCTTAATCTTTTTGAAATCCTAAAAGAATTTGATCCGATTCTGGCAGGTACTATTCCTATTGGTCTCAACATAGAGGGCTCTGATCTTGATGTACTGTGTTGTTTTAAGGAGGCAATTTTTTTTAGATCAGTAGTAGAGGAACTTTTTTTCGATAAAAAAGACTTCACACTTAAAGAAAAGATACTTAAAGAAAAGAGGAGTATCATAGCTTCCTTTTACGAACAAGGCTTTAAAATAGAGCTTTTTGGCCAAAAAACACCGACGGTAGAACAGATGGCATGGAAGCATATGATTAAAGAGTGGGAGTTATTAAATAAATATGGCTCTGAACTAAAGTCAATGGTTATTGATTTGAAACATAAAGGTTTTTCTACAGAACATGCCTTTGCTATTGCCCTTGACCTCCATGGCGACCCATATGAAGCTATTTTGTTCGCTCATTAAACAATAAATATGGATGCGGTAGAAAGTTATTTACTTGATCAAAAAGGTGAAGAAGCCGCCATCATGCAAGAACTTCACCAATGGTTCCTGAGCTTCCCGGGTGTGGAGGCGAGGTTAAAATTTGGGATACCTTTTTTCTATAGAAAAAGTTGGATTTGCTACCTCAATCCGCAAAAGAAAGGCGGAATAGAACTGGTTTTTCTAAAGGCCAAACAGCTCGACGACCCTGAATCACAATTAAAATCAAGGGGTCGAAAAATGGTAGCCGGCATGTACATCTACAAGAAAAATGAGATCCCCTACGAATATCTGGAATTCCTTTTCAATCAGGCTGTGTTGGTGGATTTGGGGTAGTTGAAATTGATGTTTTTTTTTACAGCCATTCATTTATCCTTGTAAATTTGAAATGACACTTAAAATTTTCAAGGATAATTAGCAGACTTGCTCCTTTGTCAATCCATTGACCCCAACTTTTAATTCATGGTAATAGCCTGTTTTTCTTATCCTCAGAATCTTTGTCAAAGTCCAAACTATTCAACTACATCAACCGTTAATATCTAAAACTTATCTCAGTGAACAAAGTAAAATATTCCGACTGGGGACTTATTGAATACGAATCAGGCTGGAAGAAACAAACAGCCATATCCGATGCTTTAAAATTGGCCAAAAAAGAGGGAAGACCACCCGGAGAGAACGGAAGTCAGGTGAATCATCACCTTATTTTTTGTCATCATCCGCATGTTTTTACGCTGGGAAAAAGTGGAAGCAGAGATAACCTCCTGATTCCGGAAGAGAAAATGGTCGAGGAAGAAGTCACTTTTTTCAAAATCAATCGCGGGGGAGACATCACCTATCATGGACCCGGTCAGTTGGTAGGCTATCCCATTTTTGATTTGGAGTGTTTTTTTACAGATGTACACAGATATGTGAGAAGTATAGAAGAGTGCATCATACTACTGCTTAAGGAATACGGAATTGAGGGAGAGCGGCAGGCAGGTTATACCGGAGTTTGGCTACCACCGAATGAAAGTGGAAAATGGAGGAAAATTTGTGCCATAGGTGTTCACCTCAGTCGATGGGTCTCCATGCATGGTTTTGCGCTCAACGTACAGCCGGATCTCTCCTATTTTGGTCATATCGTTCCATGTGGAATAGCAGAGGAGGACAAAGCTGTGACTAGCATAGCCGAGGAACTCAAGCGTGATATTGATATGGAGGAATTAAAAAACAAACTCAAAAAACACTTCAGCCA
>RECS01000004.1 GCA_007693915.1 Saprospirales bacterium
AGTAGGATCGAAGTGGGCAGTCCGTTCTCGTCAGGGAGCGAAGTGGTCTACTCGATTGGCGGTAATACATTTAATTAACGCCTTAAATTTTCATTCAAAACCTCAACTAATTCGTAAACTTTGGTAATCGGATTTTGCTTGTGATATGTAAGATGTTTTTGTTCTTGAAACAAAGCTTTTCCTCTTTCAATGGCGTTTTGCTGCGAAGAATTAATGTCTTTGTTTAGGATTGAATATATCTGTATACAAAAGCTATACTTCTTGCCGTCTTTGACATAATTTATTCCAAACCTTTTACCAAGTTCTTTATAATAAAATGATCGTAGTTGTTGAGTATTTGTGAGATTATAGTGCAGATAAAACCATAATTCAAAAGCGTCATTTGAATATGCAGCTTTGTAGCCAAATTCTAAAGCCTTATTTATAGCATTATCAAAGTCAGCGAACTCATCAGCACCACGTTTTACATCCATATCAAATACACACCAGACTTCATTATATTCTTCGTCTGTGGAATCAATAATTTCTTTTGTTGATTCTATTAATTTAATTTTGGATTGTCCTTTTAGGTCAATAGCTTTTATTTTGACACCTAACACAGGGAAGGATTCAAAATAGAGTTTTTCGGTCTGTCCCTCACAAACGATTAGAATGGTCTTGTTTATTGAAATTGTATCTATTCTATAACCACTTGTTTTAGGTTTCTTATTCCAAGCTTTATTTTGGTCTGTAACTTTAATAGCTCTTGTGCTTTTCGGCATTAGTCAAAGGATATTAAGTTGGTAAAATCGCCTAAAAATGGAATAGCACCATATTTACCTTGAATGTAATCCTTTTCAAAAGAAGCATCATTGCGAACACCTTTAATTTCAACCAAAGTATAAAGATGGCTTGCCCCATATTTATCTTTTTCAACGAAGTCAATTTGGTCCCGTCTTAATAATTCAGGTGATAACAAATTAGTATCGTGAGTTGTAAAAATAAGTTGAGAATTTTTATTTTCAGGTGAATTATAAAGTTCGACAATTTTTTTAGTCAATAATGGGTGAAACCTCGAATCAAATTCATCAATAACTAAAGGAACGCCGTCTTTAAGAGAACGATAGATAAATGGACTTAATTCAAACATTTTCTTTGTTCCTTCTGATTCTTGATTGCCAAAAGAAAATTCGCTTTTCCCAATAGCTTTAAGGTTTGAATCAAATTGAGTTCTACTTGAAACAATAATTTTTCCCTTTTTCAATTCTTGTTTTACTTCTTCTTCTACATTGTCAGGCAAATTTTCGTTAGTAACTTCAATAGTTTCCAAATCGTCAATTCCAACATCTGCTTTTTTTAGGAAATCTAAAATAAATTTCTTTTTGATGGCATCCCTTAATGATTCTCCTGCAATACTATACATTCCTCTATGTCCTAAGCCACTGATGATTGTAATAGAGGAAATTTTTTGAGAAATTTGTTTGGAAAGTTTTGCAAATCCAATTGAATTTAGATGTGTCAAAAACAAGGATGTATCTGTAAAGACTTGGTCTTTTGAGTTTTCAAGTAATTTTTGATACAAAACGCCTTCTGCAAAATGAGTTTGATTAATTTCTACAATCTCATTTTTTTCTCTGATAAATAAGGGTTGTTCTCGTTTACTTGGCGTAGAGAATAACCATTCGCTTTTGATAGATTTATCGTCAGCTTCAAAACCATATCTGTATCTTGTTTTTCCAACTCTAAAGATCAGTTGGAAAAAAGTTGGTTGTGGAACCGTTTCTGTAGATAACTGGAAAGAGTCAATTAAACTCAAGGCTTTTTCTTCTTTGGCAGAATCTCTAATGATTCGAATAAAAGTCCCCAAAGCCTTTACTACATTACTTTTTCCACTTGCATTTGCCCCATAAATTGCTTTAGACTTGATTAAACTCAATTCTTTGTTTACAGAGAATACATTATTTGTGTCAAGCAAAGCATTTTTTGACTTAATCTTTGCTGCGGTCATATTCAAAGTTTGAATGTCCTTGAACGACCAAAAGTTTCCAAAACTAAATTCTTCAATCATTTCTTATTTCAAAATTTGAAATTATTTCACAAATATAAGAATAAGAAATGAAACTTGGTGTTTCTAAAGTGATTTTTTTATCGAAGTGCAGTCTGGCTGTATTCCTGCCATCGTCAGTTCCCCCCCCCAACCAGTTGGGGGGGGGGAACTATTTAGAAACCTCCCCGGTCGCTATTTTCAGCTTAAAAATAAGCGAAATTTTCAAATATGAGACTATTATGGGGCTAGAGGAGGACAATTACTTTGTAAATAAATTTTCCTACAAGAGTTTATTGGGGTCCTAAACAAGCGTAAAATGGATTGAAAGCAGAAAAAAGTTGGCTTAAGCATTCTTTTAAATTCTTTGGATTAATTTTTCTGAGGTTGTAAGTAGGGAAGATTAATCCCACATCAGCTTCTGCTGTTTTATTGATTTCTTGATCATGAAGTAATAGAAGCCCCATTATCGTTTAATATTCCCAAACGGGGTCAGCATGCTCCGATTTATCCATCCAACCATAAAAAAATGTAATATCCAATCAGTCCGCTTATACTTAGTAAAAATTGCAGCTCAAAAAAAAGTTACCGTTAAAAGAGTTTACTTCAAATTCGCAAGAGGACACCCTTATCACCCTATCATTGATAGATTGTTACAATCCTAAATAACAATCGGTCAATTTCTTGCTTCTCACCAAGGCTCTAAAAGGGCATAATCCCTTATTGCCATTTACTAATATTTTCAGCCCAGACCAATCAAAAAACTCGTATCCTCACCCATTTTATTAGCAACAATAGCTCTAGTACTCTGCTTGATTTCATTTTCACCAGAAAAATGGTAGTTCATTAGTGAAATTCTGGAGAAATCAAGTTTTTATAAATAATC
>RECS01000143.1 GCA_007693915.1 Saprospirales bacterium
CGCATTCGGGATTTTATATTTATCGATTGGGGTTTGGAGGAGAGGTGTTGCCGGGAAGGATGTTGAGGTTGGAGTGAGTTTAGCAAGCTGAAAGTGTGGTAGAGGGCTGTTTTACCGCAGAGGACGCCGAGAACGCTGAGAAAAAGCGCAGAGTTTAGATTCTAGTTAGAGTCGGTTTACCACGACAAAGAGTTATAGCAGAGATAAAATGCAGATTAGATATTGCAATTTATAAACTTCACTGCGCCAACTCTGCGACCTTGGCGTCCTCCGCGGTGAGTTCCTTTTTAATTTTACTACGACACTGGTAATGGAGAATGGATGCAAATAGAACCATATAATTCACCATCGCAAGTTGAACTGGCCGAAGGTCAATGAGGGCATATGTGCATAGAAGCAGATAAATAATTCACAGCCAATCAGAGAAATCCAAAAATCAAATAAATCAGTGGTCCGGACAATGAGGATGTTGAGAATAGAATGAGATTACCAAGCTGAAAGTGTGACAGAGGGCTGTTTCACCGCAGAGGACGCTGAGAACGCAGAGAAGGCGCAGAGATATTTTTTACTGCACTTGTCCCTATATTCATCATTGGTGGAGAGAGCACTGAGTGAGTTTGCCAAGCTAAAAGTGTGACAGAGGGCTGTTTTACCGCAGAGAGAGTTTACCACGCCTTAGGCGTGACCGAGGACGCAGAGAAGGCGCAGAGATTTTTACTGCACTTGTCCCCATATTCATCATTATTGGAAAGAGCAGTGAGTGAGTTTGCCAAGCTGAAAGCATGGCAGAGTTGGCTCAGCGATTTTTTTTCTCTGTGTCCTTGGCGTCCTCCGCGGTGAGTTCCTTTTTGGGTTTACTACGACACTGGTAAAGGAGAATGGATGCTTATAGAGCCATAGCATTCACCATCGCAAGTTGAACTTGCCGAACCTCAAAGAGGGCATGCATGTATAAAAATGGATATAATACTTCATAGTCAATCAGAGAAATCCAAAAATCAAATAAATCAGTGGTCAAGACAATGAGGATGTTGAGAATGGAGAATTGATAATGGCTTTTCTCGAAAGAACACGCAATGAAATGGAGTGGGATGACGAGATCAATATCTAATTAGTTGAAAGGGGGGAGGAAATCCAGCGACCCAAAAAGTATCCTGCAAAGACCAATAATAGTCCTACGATATTATTAGCCAGTATGTTGAGGATGGCAAGTTTGTACTGCGCTGATTTGAAAAGATACATAGTCTCCACGCTAAAAGTCGAAAAAGTAGTAAATCCGCCGAGAAAGCCTGCTATCAGAAATATTTTGGTCTCAGTTTTCCACTCACTCAGATCCATCATACCCCAAATGAGTCCTATAAAAAATGAGCCCAAAGCATTTACAATGAGCGTACCGAAAGGAAATTGCAATCCCCATATTTTTATAGAATAAATAGAGATCAGATACCGAAAAATACTGCCCAGTCCACCTCCTAAAAATACGTACAGTATCGCACTCATCTTTTTTTTTACAAAGAAAAGAATTATTCTGCAACTGAGGTATTGAATTAGGATTTTCTCGCAATAGTAGCAACTCTCAATTGGCCTGCGCTATATAAGTTTCCCAGGCTTTTACTTCCCCTCTTTAAACTTTCTGGCTTGACCACCTTTGAGAAAATCAGCAAACCCAACTAAACCATCATCCAGATACCGCACATTATATCCTAAAGAACGCAAATACAACATGGCTATAATTGAGCGATCCTTAACCGCACAGGCAGTAACAATTAATTTTTCGCGATCGAGCTCTTCATGTCTGTCAGGAAGATCTCCCAAATTTATGTCCATTGCAAAAGGCATGAACCACGATTGTTTTTCCTCCTTAAACCTAACATCAACCAAGATAACCTCCCCTTTTTGTATCAATTCGCTTAACTCCTTCGAAAATATCTTCATTTCCTGAGCATCTTCATAAGAGAAACCTCTTATATAGTTTTCCAATTCATTTGTTTGTGAAAAAGCAGTCCAGGAAAATGAAAGAAATACAACTGTCAATACAGAAATCAATATGTTTTTCATAAGGTCTATTTTTTTATGATATCTAAGTGCAAATGTAACATACGAAAGCAAAAATGGGTTAATATTTTATAGTATTTCGTATATTTACGAATAAATAAAAAAAGTATGATCACAGAACAGATAAAACAAAGCTATACGGAAGAACAGTTGCAAGCAGCTCAGTTTGCTAAAGCTCTTTCTCACCCCGTACGGATAGCTATCCTTGAGCTTTTAAATAATGAATCCTGCTGTTTACACGGAGATATGGCAGAAGTGTTGCCAGTTGCTAAGTCTACTTTGTCACAACACTTAAATGAATTAAAAAAAGTCGGACTTATTCAAGGTAATATCCACCCACCTCAAGTTAAATACTGTATTAACAGAAAAAACTTTATGTTAGCTAAATTACTGTTTAACAACATTTTAAAATAAACTATTTGTTAATATTTATTCGTAATAATACGAACTAATTCTATTGTTTGTAATATTGCAATGAAATTAAATAAAGAAATCATGAAAGAAATCAAGGTATTAGGTCCAGGTTGTGCACGGTGCAGAACAACCTACAACAATGTCCTACAGGCAGTAAAAGAAAGTGGTTTAGAAGCTAAAGTTGAGAAAATTGAAGACATTATGGAAATGATGAAATACAATGTACTCAGCACTCCGGTGGTAATGATTGATGAGGAAATCAAAACCAAGGGTCGTGTAGCTACAGTAGCTGAAATTCTGGAGCTTTTGAAGGAGTAGTTTCATCACTGTTTATTTTTATAATCAAAGCTGTCTTTTATGTTTAATTGGGTAGATCAGTTTTCTGACTGGTTGATATATCATGTTTTCAATGTAGCCGAAGATTCCAGCTTGGGCAATGCACTTGATTTTTTTGTCTATGACACCATAAAAATCATTATTCTATTGTTCTTGATTGTTTTCATCATGGGGATTGTGAATTCTTACCTTCCCATAGAGAAACTAAAAAATTACCTGCAAACCAGGAATTTATACGGTCTTGAATATCTTTTTGCTTCCTTATTTGGTGCCATTACACCATTTTGTTCTTGCTCTTCAGTTCCGTTGTTTATTGGTTTTGTGCAGGGTGGCATCCCACTTGGAGTTACACTATCCTTTTTAATCACGTCACCATTGGTCAATGAGATTGCTATTGCCATGTTTTTAGGTTTATTTGGTTGGCAAGCGACATTAATTTATGCTGTATCTGGAATTCTTCTGGGAACCTTCGGGGGATGGCTATTGGGTAAATTTAATTTAGAACCCCTTCTCTCAGAATGGGTAAAAAACATCCTTAAGGCTAAGCAGGAAAAATTAGCCTACGAGGGAAAAGACAATAGACCCTTCTCACAGAGGTTACCCGGTATTTCCAAAGAGGCATGGGGTATTGTAAAAGGGGTATTTGTCTATATACTCATTGGCATTGGTATAGGAGCAGCAATGTACGGCTATGTTCCCGAAAACTTTTTCGAACAACACCTGGGATCTGGTGCCTGGTGGACAGTTCCCGCAGCAGTTGTATTCGCGGTGCCAATATATGCCAATGCTGCAGCTATTGTTCCGGTAATTCAGGTTTTTGTCAGTAAGGGTGTTCCTCTTGGAACAGCTATCGCTTTTATGATGGCAACAGTCGGTTTATCTATACCGGAGGGTACTATGCTTAAGAAAGTAATGACCCTAAAACTAATTGGAATTTACTTCGGTACCGTTACAGTGTTTATTATTATATCAGGCTTTATTTTTAATTTACTTTTATAAAAACAAAAAAATGAAAACTTTTTTATTTAGCATTTTTATGCTTTTCGGGCTATTTTCAATTTTTGCCAACAACTCGGGAGAGTTGGTCGATTTTCAGATGAATGGATTAAGTAGTGATCCTAAAATTGAACTCATTCAATTTCACTCAACTAAAAGGTGTGTAAGTTGTACCAATATGCAGGCTTTTGCTGAGGAAACAGCCGATAAATTTGACCACCTCACCTTTAAGAGTATCGATGTAGATAAAAGTGAAAATGCAGAAATATCTCGTCATTTTCAAGTTGCAGGAACAGCCCTTTTTCTATATCATCCTGAGTCAGGAAACATGGAAGATTTGACCTCTTTTGGTTTTATGAATGTTCGCAATAAAGATAAGTTCATTGAAGGACTTTCTGGAAAAATTAATGCCTTTACCTCCAAAAATTAGTCCCTATGGATTGGTTAAATGAACTTGCCCAAAATCCTGAAATGCCCTTGTTAGCAGCTTTGGCATTGGGATTGTTAACTTCAATTGCTCCATGTCCGTTAGCAACTAATATTACTGCAACGGGTTTTATTGCAAAATCTATTGGCAACCGAAAAAGAGTATTTCTAAGTGGAATTTTTTATACTGTTGGAAGAATGTTTTCATATACGGCATTGGGAGCGATCATATTTTTTGGGGTAAGTTCTTTTGAGGTATCCAAAATATTTCAGGGTAATGGGGAAAAATTTCTTGGATTTATTCTCATTTTCATTGGCTTGATTATGTTGGATGTCATAAAATTTAATTTTTTGAAAGGTGGAAACTTTATCGATAGCATTTCCTCTTATTTCAATTCAGGTAGCTTGACGGGGGCTTTCTCACTAGGGGCCCTATTTGCCCTTGCTTTTTGTCCCTATAGTGGAGCCTTATTCTTTGCAATGCTCATCCCAATGACCCTATCCTCCGGTGCAGGAATTGCTCTTCCCGCTGTTTATGCTGTTGGGACAGGGCTTCCGGTAATTTTCTTTGCCTTACTAATAGCTTTCAGTGTTAGCAAGGTAGGTAGTTACTTTCAAACCATCAGTAAAGTTGAAAAAGTGATGAGAATAGCTGTTGGGCTTTTATTTATTGCTACAGGACTTTATTACATCAACATCTATTTTGGTATCCTGAATTGGTAAGTTGGGTTTGCGCACCAATCTCGGGACTGTAAAGTTTTTTGTGTAATTTTAAAAAAGGGTGATTAATTTCTAAAATACTTTTGTGTATAAATGAAGTTGGTGTAATCTTCGTAGGTATAAAACAAAACTACGATCGATCGTTAAAAATCAGTGTCCTCTCGTGAATATGTTGACTAGATAGGACATGACCAATCGGGATTTAGATATCACTGAGCATTTCCCGTGAACCCAATTTTCATCAACTCCTCCCAAAAGGCCGGAAAAGATTTTCCAACAACAGAGGGATCTGCAATTTTAATGCTGCGACCCAAACTGCCCAAAAGGGAATAGCTCATTGCCAGGCGATGGTCATCTAAGGTTTGAAATATTGTATCCTCAGGGATGATGATGCTTTCAGGAGGATCAAAAAAGAGTTCTGTCGCTGAATTTGGTTCATAAATTATAGCTCCCAGTTTTCTCGCAGTTTCCCTGAGTACATCGAGCCGGTTGCTTTCCTTTAGATTCAGGTTGTCACAGCCGGTGAATCTTGCTTTTATTCCACTTGCAAGACAAAGCATGGCAAAGGTTGGAACAAGGTCAGGTTGGTCGGAAAAATTCTTCTCAAATATATATGGTTTTTCCTTTTGATTGTATCTGAATCGGGTTCCGCTTTTTTCTTGATAGCTTTCTAATCCCAGATCCTTGAACCATTGTGAAGCTACGGCATCTCCTTGACTGCTTTTAAGGTGCAGCTCCGGAAAAAACAACTCATTGCCTTTTTGCAATAAAAGAATGGATAAAAAATATGGAGCAGCACTCCAATCCCTTTCTACAGAGTTGATTTTGCTAGAATAATATTTCTGTTGAATGGAAATTTTTTCCTTTTCAAAAAAAACTTCCACACCTGCCTTATGCATGAGATTGGCGGTCATTTGTATGTAGGGAGCTGAAAGCACTTTGCCCTCAAGGTGTAATTCCAATCCACCCTCGATATAGGGCGCAATCATCATTAAAGCTGATATATATTGACTGCTGACATCGGCTCTCAGGGTGATGGGATCTCCTTTTGAATGGAGTTTTTTACCATTTATCCTCAGAGGAGGGTAGCCCCTTTCACCGAGGTACTGAATATCCGCACCGAGTTTATTGAGACTTTCTACAAGAATTCCGATAGGTCGTTTCCGCATTCGAGGGCTGCCATCTAAAACGAAAACACCCTCTTGTATGCTTAGATAAGCCAACAAAAACCGGTAAGCTGTACCTGCATGCTGCGTATTGAGTTCACTTTTTCCTGAAATCAGTAGATTTTGAAGAATTTCTACATCTTTGGGGAGACGTTCTTTAGGAAATTTTTCGGCATTTCCTGCTAATGACTCAATGATTAGTTTTCGGTTAGCAATGCTTTTTGAAATGGGTAATTGTACAATGCCATTTACGGTAGTTTCCGGTCCGGTAATTCTTAGATTATCCATATCACCTTAATAAACACACCAAAAAGCCGATTGATTTCTAACTGTTGCTTCCAACTACATTATTTGTATTTCATCTCAAAGAATACTTGATAATTTGCAGCACTTCTGTCTCTCAAAACCTCCCGATAATTCCTCTGAGTAATGGGGTAAATTTCAAAATCAGCTCCCTCCGGCATGAATTCTTCCACCAGTGTCTTGGCGTCGTTCATGTACCTCATGCTTTGGGTTTTGTTATTGAAACTTCTGATAAGAATCAGTGGAATGCCGGATTGAGTATCTAGAAAATGGTTTGAAATACGAAGATTAGAGAGTTGGTAATACTTCTGATTGAAGTTCGAGATGGCTATTTGTGCTTCACTTAGTCCTACTTCCTGAGAATTGTGAAGGACAATAATAATATAGTGCATCTTATCTGGTTCGTGAACAAACTTATCGATGTCTATTTCTCCACCGTACCTTTCAAATGCACCTGAATCTCCCTGCAGAAATCTGAGAATTTCCCTTGCACGCACTTCTTCCGGTGTATTGGGGTGCTGAGCTATCATTTCCTGTAATGCGCCAATATAGGCTTCTCGACCGGAAATATTTCCTTCTGTCATAGCGCTCAACAATGCTATTTTTGAGCTAAACTTATGATCACTTCCAAAAAGTTCTACAGAGCGTGCTACGCGTCTTTGAACTTCAGCAAAATTTCCACTCTGAAATTGCTCATAAATACCTCTGTAGTAATTGGGTAATCGGTTTTCTTTTTCCAGTAACTCCTGAGCGCTGTTTGGGTCTTTTAGTACTATGGCATACTTTGAAGAAGGATATACTCGAATAATTCGCTCTTTAACCCTTTCTTTTTCTTCTAATAAACCAAGATCCCTGTAATCTAAATACAGATAATAGAGTCCTTCCAGTTCATTGGAGGTGTTTTCAAATTCATTAGTCAGGCGCTCAAGATAGTCAGCAGAGACCCTGTAGTTTTCCATTTTATCTCTGAAAACCACACCAAGATAAAACAAGGCATCAATTACATTTTGTCTGACTCTCAATTTTTCCACATCTGAAGTTGGTAGTTTGGCAAGATATTCCTCGATCTTTGATTCCGGAACGATTCTTTCAGGTATAACTTCATCTTCGGCAATAGCTGCACCGGTCTGAGACAGATAAATTGGGCTATTTGATCTTCTCCAATCATCTACCAATTCTCTGTTTCCAAAGCGCCGTTCAAATTCTCTTGCACCTCTTCTTACTTGTCTGTCATCATAGGCGAAAAAATTAGATTCTAATTGGCCGGCTCTTGGACCAGCTCCAGGTCTTGATTGTCCTCCATGCATTCTTCCCGAAAGGTCAACACCCTGTTGTAATTGCCTCCCGGAAGAAGCTATCGGTCCATCGGTTGGCAATTCTTCCCTTTCTCTTTGTTCTCTTTCCAGCCTGAATTGGCGTTCTGCCCATTTTCTTTGTTCTTCTTCACTCAGCCCGGCAACTATCAGCAAACTATCATTATACTGCAGTTGATCAGAGTATTTTGCAATATCTCTCAGACTGACTGCGAGGCGATTTACCTCTCTGTAACGACTGTCACCTGAGGGCATCACATTCATGGTGAGATTATAATATTTTGAGGCCTCAGCAAACTGTTCTTTTTGTAAATGTAACTTACCTAAAAGGTAGTAAATCTCTATTTGTTGATTTCTGTTTCTTTCGTTGTGCTCAAGTGCTTTTTCCAAAGCAGCTATTGCCTCAGGAAGCTGGTTTTGCTGATAGTGGAGTTGAGCTATAGTATAGTAAATTTGATCTCTGAAATCTGCATTTTTTCGATCGTTGGCAAATCGTTCCAATTCTCTTAGGGATCCCTCATATCCCACCTGAGTAGCAAGTGCCTGATTGAGATTGGCATTGAACTCAAGTTCAAAATCGTTGGTCCGCCGGGCTGCATTTTCAAAATGAGTTCCTGCAATTCTGTGGTTGCCTTGTCCCTGGTAAAGTTGGCCAAGGATGAAGGAATAACGCGCTCTATCCCTTCGGTCTCTAACCAATGGGATGGCTGTTTCAAGAGCCGGAATAGCCCTTTGGTATTCATTTCTTGTGATATGGAGATGGGCTTCTACCAGATGTAATTTTGCCCTCAGTTCATCAGATAAGCCCCCCTCAGATTTTAATTGTTCTATGGTATGTGCAGCTCTGCTGAAGTTATCTCTTTCAATAAAGGTTTTTGCCAACCAGATTCTAGCCTCATTGTAAGCTGGTTCGCGCTGAAACAGCCCTGTGCTTGAGCCATCGGTATCCTCTTGCGTTTGAGTTTGTGGTAAATTTGCTGTAGCTTCGCCCTGTCTGTTGTCTTGAGGACGTGGAGCCTGCCTTTCAGTGGTTGTTCTGCCTCTCTCTCTGTCTCTTTGTGCTTGTCTTCTCTCTCTTTCTCTGTCCCTTCGTGCTCTTTTTCTATCCCTTTCAATCTGACGTCTTGTTTGCCTTCGATCTATTTCTACCTGTCGATTGTGAGCAGTTCTTGATCTGGTCTCTGAAACTTGCCGGGGTGCAATTTGAGAAGTGGGTGAAAAAGTGTGTACAAGGTATTGCAATGTCTTTTCTGCGGACTCATAATCTTTCTTAACATACTGGCATTTGGCCAACATTAGATAACTATCATCTGTCCAATCACTAGCCCGCCTCAAAGCTACTACGGTAGAAACTTTCTCCATAGCGAGATCCAAATTGGAATATTCAGGTCTGACATCCTCATTTGCCTGATAAGGAAAAATAGCCAAAATTTCGTTGAAGTTGTCTTGGTGGTTTTTATTTAATCTGTTGATGGACTCCTGATACAATTCATTGGCATTAAAAAAACCATTGTAATAGGCAGTGGTATTTTGATAAAACTGACCAAATTTGGAAAGTTCACCCTGTTTTTTTTGAGAGGTGCAAGAGCTCAATAATAAAATCAGCCCAAGCACTAACAGCAATACCGTATATATTGGATTAAAAGATTTGTTTATCATTCTTAATAATGATGATTTTCAATTTAAAAAAAGCAGCATTTTAGCTGCGTGTTAATAACTAAAGATCCACCGAATTATTTTTTGTGACTAACTTTACACTTTGTGTAGTCGAAAAACAGTTGATCAGTCCGAACTCAAATAAGGTTTTTCGGAATCAATCGTTTAAACCGATGGAAGTGCAAAAATATTTTAAAAAACTGAATAATAACAACTACTTCTATGAATCAGCCGGGAGGTAACCGAAAAAGGTCTTTTTTTCAGAGGTTGCGGACTCCTTACAGGCTTATCATTCTCAATAATGATACCCTGGAGGAGCAGACTTCATTGCGCTTAAGTTTGCTTAACTTGTATATGTTAATTTGCGCTATTGGTATTTTGTCTGCCTTGGTTGTTCTGACATTGATCATTTTTACCCCTCTTAAGACTTATGTTCCCGGATATGCTGATTACTCCCAAACCCGTGAGTTTTTAGAGATGACAAGACAACTCAATTCTTTAGAAGATCAGCTAAATGCGCAAGTTTTGTATACTGAATCCCTTTCAAAAATTCTTTTAGGGGATTTTGAAACTGCAGATGATGTAGCAAGGGCATTCAGATCTTCTTCGGAAGATGAGAATGGGGAGGGTAATGGTGAAATAATTATTCCACAAAGAATTCCTGAGGACGAAATATTGAGGAGAGAAGTTGATCTTCGCACCGTATTGAGAAATGAGAACTATCGCAACCCTGCTGATTTCAGAAGCCTTCGTTTTTATCCACCGCTAACGGGATTTATCAGCTTTAGTTTTGACAGATCCATCAACCACCTTGGAGTAGATATAATCGCACCTAAAGACAGCCCGGTAAAAGCCATAATGGATGGAATAGTTTTTCTGAATGACTGGACTTTGCAAACAGGTCATACATTGGGAATAATGCACGACGGAAACATCATGAGTTTTTATAAACACAATGCCTACAATACCAAAAACGTAGGGGATAGAGTACAGGTGGGTGAAACTATTGCAATTATCGGCAATACAGGTAGTCAAACAGATGGCCCGCATCTCCATTTCGAGCTTTGGATAGATGGTGTGCCGGTCAACCCGGAGAATTATATTCAGTTTTCAAACTAATTGTAGAGCATGCTCAATCCCACTGTAAAAAAAACTGATTCTAAAGATTTTCTTCAGCATACTTATCTGAAGCAGCTATCGGGAGGATTTTTTCTCTTTTTTATTTTTTCACTTCCTTTTCATGTAGTTTCAAGTCAGGATGTTGCTTCTTTTTCAAAAGTGGAGAGGCTAAATCTTGATGAATTAATACTTGCAGGTGAAAATGAATGGTTCGTTTATCATATAGAGGTCCCGGACTTTGAAGATCCATTTATTAGTTTGACCATTAAGTGGGCTGCTCTCTCTCATTCTCCTGCAGCGGTATATTTAAAAAAATCGACTAAGGAGGAAACTTTCCCCATAAGAATTGAGAGGGATCCTCATCTGGGGAATGATTCTACCTGGCTTAGCAAATTACTTTTCTTTAATCCCAATCAAAAAAACTTCGACTTATACCTGCCTTTTTCAGTAGGTAAACTCGAAAATATTTCTCTGCATTGGTTTTATCCCGGGAATGATTCTTTAACCCATTCGTTGGAAAGAGAAAATTTGATTGATGAAAATTCCTGTGCATGTCCGGAACCCGTGATTGCAGAACGATCAGATTGGTGTCCTCAGAATAATTGTCCGTCCTTTGTTTTTTCAGATAATAATGACCCAACTCACCTTATAGTTCACCATACTGCGGGCACGAATCAAGCATCGAACTGGAGTGCAGTGGTGAGGAGTATATATAATCAGCACGTAAATGTGAATGGCTGGTCCGACATTGGCTATCATTATTTGATTGACCCACATGGAATGGTCTATCGGGGAAGAACTGATGAACAAATTGGTGCGCATTTCTGCTCCACTAATTCTTCCACTCTTGGTGTTTGTGTAATGGGCAATTTTGACCTGATAGAGCCTACAGTACCCTCCTTGTCTGTCTTGTTAGATCTGGTTGCTGTTAAAAGCTGTGAAAAAATGATCGCTCCGAATGAGCAATCTTTACACCCTCCTTCCGGCCTCTTGCTCAACCATATTTCCGGTCATCAGGATGGCTGCGCGACAGCATGTCCGGGATTGTTTTTGTATCCGCTTTTACCGGGTCTCAGGGAGCTGGCGGATCAAAAATTAAAGTGGATTTGCATGGATGATATGCCGGTACCGCTATGGCAAACAGCAGATGTTATTGATTCGAAGCTTGAGTTGAAGTGGGAATATGAAATGGATGCAGTTTTGTTTGATCATTTTGAGTTACAGTGGAAAAAAGAGAGTGATTCGCATTTTTCACCTTTAGAGGAAGTGAACTCATCAGTAAAAGAACTACAAATTGACCAACCGGCTGAAGGTATAATTTATCTCCGGATAAGAGCTATTCAAGAGAATATAAAGTCAGACTGGAGTAGTGAAATTCCCGTAGTTATTTCAAGTATTGTAGGTCTAAATAAGCGAAAAAGTTTACCCGCCCTATTTCCCAATCCGGTTAATGCTCAACTGAGCATAAAGTTGCCGGAGCACCACAACGCCGAAAATATTAATGTTAAAATCTTCAATGTTCAGGGAAAAATGATAAAACATTTGAATTGGAATCATGCCTCTGATGGGTATTTATATATAAAGACCTCAGATTTGAAAGAGGGTATTTATTTTCTAGAAATGAATATTTTTCCCGACTTAAGGATACCATTTCTGAAAGTGGGAACTTAGTGAGAATGGATTTATCTCGAATCCGCTCCAGATTTATTTGGA
The DNA here is from genome assembly GCA_007693915.1 of Saprospirales bacterium. GTDB lineage: Bacteria > Bacteroidota > Bacteroidia > Chitinophagales > Saprospiraceae > PWJY01. The sequence goes on from RECS01000143.1 coordinate 12,218, forward strand.
AAAAAAATATTTTTTTAAATCATTGACTTTTAGTTGTGTTTGATTATAAGTTGGCTACAATTTAAAGAAAATCCCCATGTGTCTTTCTTGGAACTTTAAGGCTGGCTCGGTTGTTGTAATATTGATGAAAGTGTTCAGTGAAGCAAAAGGCTTTTTAATGAACATTAATCTTATAGAATCAAAACTGTCGGGACAATAAACCAATCTTGATTTTGATAATTAGACCTTATCATAAACTTACGTGGAGGTTCCATCCTCTTCTTCCGATGGTTTTGGTTCTTTTTTTATTGGATCCTTACTGTATTCCATATAGTTTTTCCTGTGCCTGTAGATATCTATAGCATTAAATATTGCTCTGACCATCGACTGACTGTTGGCTTGGTTTTTTCCTGCTATTTCATAGGCTGTTCCATGGTCGGGTGAAGTGCGGATATAATCCAGACCTGAGGTGTAATTTACACCATGTCCAAAAGAAAGGGCTTTAAAGGGAATTAGACCCTGATCGTGATACATCGCTAGAATCCCATCAAATTTCTTGTATGCACCACTTCCAAAAAAACCATCGGCGGAGAAAGGACCCATGACCATTTGACCTTTCTTTTTTGCTTCAATGATTACCGGTCGGATGGTAGTTTCCTCTTCATTTCCAATAGTTCCCTCTTCACCTGCGTGAGGATTAAGTCCAAGTACGGCAATCAGTGGTCTTTCTTTACCAAAATCTTTTTGCAGGGTTTCATTTAGGATATCGAGTTTTTCTGTGATCAGTTCTTGGGTGATGATGTCCCTAACCTCTTTTAAAGGCACATGGCCGGTGACAACACCCAATTTCATTTCTTCACTTACCATGAGCATCAATGACCGTTCTCCCAATTGATCAGTAAGGTATTCTGTATGACCGGGATATCTGAAACCTGCCATTTTCAAAGCTTGTTTATTGACTGGTGCGGTCACCAAAACATCAATTAAACCTGCTTTAAGGTCATTTACTGCAGCTTCCAATGAGAGGATGGCATACTTTCCACTTTCTTCAGTTGCCTTCCCAAGGCTTATGTTTGGAGCTTCATTCCAGACGTTGACTATATTTATCTTTTCACTATTCAAACGTTCTGCAGTTCGTTGGTTCTGATATTGGAAATCGACGTCTTCAACGATGTTTTTGTGATAGGCAACCACTTTAGAGGAACCATATAGTACCGGGATGCAGTTCTTTATAATCAATGGATTGGATACCGACTTGATAATGATTTCGATTCCTATTCCATTAAAATCACCAATGGATATCCCTAATTTTATCTTTTTTTCCATGTCTGGACTATTAATTTTTTCAAAAGGCTAAATTAAGCATTATTGGGAACATGAAAAGTTTTCTTTATAGAGAGGTCCTTAATTTTAGTTTTGAATTTTGACTTCAGCGCCGGTCAGCCCAAGTAGTTTTTGTTTAAGAGTACAAAAAAATGAAATTAAAACCCCTGTTTTTAAACTATTCTACCCGTAAACTAATTGCAAGCCTTTTTATAAGTCTGTTTGTATTAAAAAAAGTCCATCCAAATGTTAAATTTTAAAGGTAAATGAAGAAAAATTTGGTCAATTAAAAAAAATGGTATAGCTTAGCCCCATACTTTGAGATTTTAGATTTTCCCATCGATTTCCGTTGTGCGATTATCTGATAAGAATACATTTTTTTTATTTTATTTTTTAACCCAAAAAAACATTAATCATGAGGAAATTTAAACAAAAACCAAATTTCCTTCGTATTTTCGGGGGTGGGGGGAGACCCTAAAATCATTACTCACAGGAATTATTCCTGTATTACTGATCTTTAATGCCACGTCGATGCAGGCACAAGATTGTATTGACATAGAGCAGATCAAAACCGATTTAAGCAACATTGTTGACAAATGTAGTTGCGATAATCCATTGGTTCTGGGAGTGCCTGATCAGACGACCAATA
>RECS01000147.1 GCA_007693915.1 Saprospirales bacterium
TTATCAAACTAGTTTTGTGGAATCAAGGTTCAAATCCTGCTATCCCTTCAAACATCCAACGAGCCAGAGCTTCGCGATTAGATGGTCTTATAATCCTTTGTAAATCCTGATCATTTTGAATATTTCCTAATTCAACTAATATGGCAGGTGGGTTAGTTGTACGGAGAATATATAAATTCCTTGCACTAACTGTACCATTGTATGAACGTTCAGGTCGGAATTCACTATATTTTTCCTTGAATGTCCTGTGTAATTGTCTGGCAAGGTTTCTGCCAGTATTGCTCCTTCCATAATGGTAAAAAAAAACGTCCTGTCTCTGGTGTTGTGGACGTGAATCTACATGAATGGATAGCAGTAAATGATCTTTTTTTCCTTTCTGCCTTTCTTTTCTGTACAATTGGTTGATAATCCTTGCGCGTTCATTTAATCGGGTAAGTTGATTTGAGGGTATTCTTGTGTTACCAAAATGTCGTTCTGTATTGTCACAAAGCAAAATTTCATTATCCCTTATCCCATTATAAGGATCTTCTACAATCAAATAGACCGTAGCACCATGTGATTTCAGATGACGGGCTAATCGCAGAGTCACATCGTAGGCGTACTCATCTTCACAAATTTGATGCCCCCTATAACTTCCGATTGCTCCGGGATCAGGTCCCCCATGACCACTTTTAAGGTAATAAACTTTATTGTTTAATCGACGACTTTTTATGTCTACTGTTGAATAATTCGGCCCGAAAACAGGAAAATGCAAAACATTACTTGATGTCAAAACTCCAGATGCCTCAGCTTGAATACATTCTAAAAGATGATGAGGAACCCAAAGAGCTCCACCTCTCCTGTAGTCAGCCTTTTGAAGTCCTCTTTGGTGCATTCCTTCATTGTATTCCTGTATGGATACCGCTTGATCCCAATTGTCAATACCTATGGTACTTCTTATACTGCGCCCGTCATATTCATAAACCATAATTGGCAATTGATAACTCCTGCCTCTATGTAGTTGTTGATTGTGATAGAGATTATTTAATTCATAAAATTTGTCGTAGTTACACTTTTGCGTATGCAGTCCATATCGCTGAAGTAATATTATTATACCGTCACCGGCTTTAGCCTCAACAGATAAATATCCGTACTCTTGAGCAGATAACTGATTGCCCATTAAATTTGACACAAAATATGCCAATAAAAAAAAGACCATTTTAGTCCTATAATTCATAGGGAAGAAATTTGGCACAAATTAAAGAAATATTTAATATATAAACAACTGATTGCAATTTTTTTTTGCAAAATATGCCAATACAAGGGACTTAGATGTTTTTGAGGATAAAATGTTTTGTTAAGGGGGTATTAAAAACCAAAGTGGAAGACTTGTTTTTGCAATTCTAAGACAGGCTAAAATGCTGTTGTAATTCTAAGATAGAAATATAAGAGTGCAAAAATACTTAAACTGAACAAGCAAATTAGAGAAAAGATTCTGTATTGTTTATTTGGTTGAAAATCTAAGGGTATGTTATCGCCGGTTACTAGTTTGAAGTTAAACCACGCCAAGATAGGTGCTGAAAGGAAGCTTAGTCCAGCAGCAAAATCCACTAGAATGGTAAACGAACCGCTCATAAAGAATAAAATAATTAGAGATGATACAGGAATGATAAAGAGTGCATAATTATAGACAATTTTCCTTTTTATACTGGGTAAAATATGTTCTGATGGGAATAGGGAATAGAGATGAGAGATAACTCTCGGGAAGGCGTCTGTAACGGCTAAAGTGGTAGATAACATAGCAGTAAATGCAGCAATTGAAATCAAGGGTTTACTCCACTCACCTAAGGTGTTGCCATAAAGCTCAACTAATTGAGCTGAAAAAGTTACACTATTACCTGAAAAGGAGGTGCCTGATCCATACATTATAAGCGCTCCTAGAAAAAAGAATAAAAACCCCATAACAGCAGCAATTATATACCCTGTATTAAAATCGAATAGTGCTTCACGTACATTTATTTCATATCCACTTTGTCGGGATTTTTCCCTTACCCATATTGAGTGCCACACAGATGCATCAATTGGTATAGGCATCCAACCAATCAATGCAACAATAAATGCCAATGCACCAATATTGAAATAAGAGGGGGTAGTCTCATTAATAACATTGGTTGCAGGACCGGACCCAAAAGCTAAAAGAACAGCAAACAGGGTTCCCAAAGAGAGAATGCTTATGATTAATTTCATACTGGTATCCAATGCTTTATATCGGCCGAACCACAGTAGAAACATACACAAAATTAGGATAATTGCACTCCATACAAAATTACTATATCCCATTTTGAATAATTGTTCAGCCAGACCTGCAGTTACGATTGTTACAGCAGCCTGTATTATAAACATGGTTCCAAAGGTGATGAAAACATAAATCCAATAAGGTGCTTTACCTAATTTTTTGTATCCGCTGATAAGGGTGGATTGGGTAGCTGCAGCGTATCTTGGACCAAACTCCAAAAAGGGGTACTTGGTAAGACAGGCGAATAAAATGACCCACCAAAGGCCGAAACCAAAGTCAGCACCAGCTCGCGTTGCCTGTACCAGGTGTGAGACTCCAATAGCAGCTCCAGCTAGCAATAATCCGGGACCTAAGGTTTTCTTTATAGAAAGTCTCATGTCTGATTTTTCATAAAATAATACACAAATCTAATGTTTTCAAACGAAAGTCCTCTATTGAATTGAATAAGTGAGTTTCCCTGCAGTTTTTATGATAATCTAAAGTTAGACATGTATGAGCTTTTTATTCATTAACTTTGTACTCAAAATAATTTATACTCATGAGTAAAAATAAAGTTGTTAAAGAATCTAAAATTGAAATTTCTGTAGGTCTTGACGAAGAACAGGTGCCATCAAGAATATTGTGGAAGGCTGAGGATAATCCGGATGCAAAAGAGGATTTAGAGGCAAAGGGGATGTTTTTATCGTTTTTTGATAAAGAGAGTCGAGATACTTTGCGAATTGACCTTTGGACAACCGAGTTGCAGGTAATGGAAATGGATAGGATGGTTTATCACACCTTAAAAGGTCTTACAGAAAGTTACTTTAAAGCTACCGGAAATGAAGAATTAGCTTCTCAGATGATGCAATTCGCTCAATACTTTGGAGAAAAAACTGAAGTATTGCCGCCTTCAGATTCCAATAAAAATTCTTAACTGAAATGGTAAAGAGCCCTGATAATAATGAAATTATTATGCGGTTAACTGCTCTTTGGGCTTTTACCGAAGCAGGGCTTGGAGGAGTTTTACATTTATTCAAATCTCCATTCAGTGGCTTAATGCTTTGTGGATTGTCTATTATTTTCCTATCCATGATAGCTAAATATTCAAACTATTCCTCCAGAGTAATTATCAGGTCATTGGTTCTTGTTGTATTTATAAAAATGCTGGTTTCCCCGCATTCCGGGGTAACTGCTTACTTTGCTGTTGCTTTTCAGGGACTTCTGGCAGCTTTTATTTTTGGAACATTTAAAGAATCTAACTTAGCGTTATACCTTTTCGGTATAATAGCAATGGTGGAGTCTGCCATGCAAAGACTGATTGTACTTACGGTGCTTTTCGGAATGCAATTCTGGGAGGCAGTTAACGAATTCGGTAATTTTGTCTACCAACTCTTCTTTGATCATCAACCTGAAGGCAATTGGTTTTCGTGGGGCGTAGTCATTGCTTATCTAGTTATCTATGCACTTGGAGGGGCATTTGCTGCATGGTTTTACAGGAGGATAAGTAACAACATTCGTTCCATTGAAAAGTCTTACCTACATCCTGAAACAGTCACAGCATTACATCACTCTTTACCTCAAATTGAAAAGTCGAAGAAAAGGAAATGGAGTAATTATATTTTACTCCTATTGTTGCTCGGATTTACCATATACTTTTCATCCACAATTGCAGATTTATCCGGTGTGTTTTACATCTTACTTAGAACTATCCTAATAATTATTGTTTGGATCTATATCATCAATCCTCTCCTTTTATTAGCATTAAAAAAGTTTTTGAAAAAACGATTTGTTGAAGAAAGAGAGCGAGCAAAGCAAATTCAATCCTTGTTTCCTTGGGTAAGAAAAATACTATCAGAAGCTTGGTCAAGGGCTTCCGTTGATTCCGGACTTGCAAGATTCGAAAATTTTCTAAGTTGGACTTTTTACTTCATTCTCAATAAATAGAAATGCTTTACCTTCAACAAATTCATTCTTTTAAATTTTTTACTGTCACAAATTTCTCAAAGCATTTCTAAATTAAGAATATTGCAGTACCTTTGTATCCCGTAATGAATTTAAATAAATCCATGGCTAAATATATATTTGTTACGGGTGGTGTCACTTCATCTCTTGGTAAAGGAATAATTTCTGCTTCACTGGGCAAACTCCTTCAATCACGCGGACTTAGCGTAACTATTCAAAAATTTGATCCTTATATTAATGTCGATCCCGGCACATTGAATCCTTATGAACACGGGGAGTGTTATGTGACGGATGATGGTGCTGAGACTGATCTTGATCTCGGCCACTATGAACGTTTTTTGAACATCAATACCAGTCAAGCCAATAACGTAACTACTGGTCGGATTTATCAGACAGTCATTTCTAAAGAAAGGGCAGGAGACTACCTAGGAAAAACAGTTCAAGTAATCCCTCACATTACTGATGAAATCAAAAGGAATATCAGTTTAATGGCTGAAAAAGGAGATTATGATATTATAATCACGGAACTTGGCGGTACTGTGGGTGATATTGAATCCCTTCCATTTATTGAGGCTGTAAGACAATTCAGAAATGAGGTTGGCCCTGAAAATTGTTTGGTTATTCACCTTACTTTAATTCCTTACCTTAAGGCAGCTAAAGAGTTGAAAACCAAGCCTACGCAACATTCTGTCAAAGAATTACTTACCTATGGAATACAACCCGACATTCTAGTTTGCAGGACAGAGTATGAATTGTCTGATGAGATTAGAGCTAAATTAGCACTTTTTTGTAATGTCCCACAAAAAGCAGTTATCGAATCAATTGATGCACCGAGCATATATGATGTTCCTCTCTTTATGCATAAGGAAGGACTAGATAAAATTGTCATCAGTAGATTAAAATTAAATGCTGCTGAAAGTCCGGAACTGGGCGTATGGAAAGTTTTTCTAAGTAAATTAAAAAATCCGTTGAACTCTGTAAAAATTGGATTAATTGGAAAATATAATGAGCTTCAAGATGCCTACAAATCAATTTACGAGTCATTTATTCATGCAGGTGCTGCAAATGAAACAAAAGTAGAGGTTGTTCCTATTCATTCTGAAGATATTGAAAAAGATAGTTTTGATTTTTTTCGATTAAAATCTTTCAATGGCTTTTTGGTTGCACCTGGATTTGGAGAAAGGGGTATAGAAGGTAAATTGAAAGCTATTGAATATGTCAGAAGGAACAAGATTCCCTTTTTTGGGATTTGTCTCGGTATGCAATGCGCTGTAGTTGAGTTTGCAAGAAATGTTTTAAATATTGAAAATGCATCCTCATCAGAAGTTAATCCCAATACAAATAATCCTGTAATCCATTTAATGGAAGAACAAAAAGGCATCCAAACTAAGGGAGGTACAATGCGGCTTGGAGCTTATAATTGCTTTTTGTCAAAAAACTCAAAGGCTTATGAAGCATACGGAAAAAAAATCATCCATGAACGTCATCGACACAGATTTGAATTTAACAATGAATACAGGAATCAATTTAATGAGCATGGATTTAAAACTGTTGGTATTAACAAGGAACTAGATTTAGTAGAAATTGTAGAATTAGAAAATCACCCTTGGTTTGTAGGCGTTCAATTTCATCCTGAATTAAAAAGTAGGGTTGAAGTCCCACATCCATTATTTGTTGATTTTATTAAAGCAGCCTTAGATTATAAAGTCAATATATCTTCATGATATTTATTACCTTTATCCCTGATAGCTTGATTCAGTAAATTATCCAAAATAATGCTAGATAACGATTCAAGAAGAGCGGCTTTTAAGTGGTACAGACGATTAAAGTTGAATTGGGTTTTTACTACTTCAACCTTTGCCGGTAATTTTCTTTTGGCTTTGACATTTACTTGGCTTTTCAGTGGATTAGGACATGGCGAAGAGGTTAATTTTGTTTTTTTTATTACTATTTTATCTATTGGGTTATGGGTTACTGAAGCAATCCCTCCTTTTGCTGTTGGAATCTTTATCATTGCAATGCTTTCTCTGGGTTTTGGCACAGAATATATATTGGATGAAAGTGGCCCCATCGATCGTTATCTTGGTGCTTGGACCAGCAACGTAATATGGCTATTACTTGGTGGCTTTTTCCTTGCAAAAGGAATGAGTGTAGTCAATCTGGACAGAGCATTATTTCGATTTACAATTAAACGGTTTGGGAACTCCCCCGACAGATTGCTTCTTGGTTTGATGGTTACCACAGCATTGGGCAGTATGGTTATGTCGAATACAGCGACCACTGCCATGATGGTATCATCTGTTGTACCACTGATTCTTATTCTCGGTAAAGAAAGTAATTACTCTAAAGCGCTTTTAATTGGTATACCTGCAGCAGCATCTGTCGGAGGTATTGGTACGATTATTGGAAGTACACCTAATGCCATTGCAGTTGGTGCTTTACAAGAAGTGGGTATAAATATCACTTTTGTTGAGTGGATGGTTGTTGGTTTTCCAACCGGATTGATATTGGTTTATATTTTTTGGCGGTATTTAAAGAACCATTTTGAAATACAAGGGATGGATATAGATTTGAGCAGCTTAAAAAGGGATGATTCTAAAACAGATCTTTTTAAAAAAAGAGCAGTTTTATTTACTCTTGTAGCTACCATAGGGCTTTGGCTTACTGAGCCTTTACATGGATTACCGGTTGCAGCAACTTCAGCCACACCAATGGTATTGCTTACACTTACGCAGGTCATTACTGCTGATCATGTTAGATCTCTCCCATGGGATACATTAATGTTAGTCGCAGGTGGACTTGCAATGGGTATTGCAATCGTGGATGTTGGATTAGCCAATATAATCATGTTGTCAATATATCAGTTGCCTTTTCCTATATTTGTGTTGCCTGCTATTTTTGCACTTATTGGGGTTTTGGTAAGTAATGTTATGAGTAATACTGCAGCTGCTGCTATCCTGGTTCCTCTAGCTGTAGCTTTGCCACTTCCTTACGGTATGGCAGCACCTGTTATTGTTGCAATTGCTTGTTCATGTGCATTGTTACTTCCTGTCTCAACCCCAAGTAATGCTATTTCATTTGGCACCGGCTTGATTGAGCAAAAAGAATTTAGAGCCGGGGGGTATTTTTTCATTATTGCAGGCCCCTTGGCTGCAATTGTTTCTGTTCTGCTATGGGTAATTTTTTACATGTAAATTTACAAATCCAAATATAATTGCGATTCCTCAAAGCATAAGCTAGTCTAAGATATCCTACATATTCTCATCCTACAAGACGTGCAGCCTGAGTAATGTTTTCCCTTCCTTAGTAATTTCAAATTATCGTTTATTTTTATGATAAAATTGGCTTAAGTAATTGACTCATTAGTCTTTAAACCACTATATTACCAACCAATTCTCCCTTAGGAGCTTTCTCAAAAGCAGAACTGAGTGCCCTGAATTGGTAACCTTCTGACGTAAGAATATCAAGTGCATTAGGTAATACATATTTTAGATTTTTCCAGGCTTTAATACTATCATGAAAAACAACTATTGAACCTGGCTTTACACTTCTAAGGACATTGTTTAGGCATTGTTCTTTGCTAATATCTTGATCAAAATCTGCACTAAGTACATCCCACATTACAATTTTATAATGTCTCTGTAAGAATTCCACTTGGCTTGGACGAATCTTTCCATATGGAGGACGGAAAAAGTCGCTTTTTACCATGTTCGCACATTTTCTAATGTTATGGAAGTAGGGAATTTTATCTGTAGCCCAACCATTGAGGTGGTTGTAGGTGTGATTCCCAACATCATGATTTGCTTCCTTTACCATTTCAAAGACATCTGGGTGCTTTTCAATATTTTCACCAACGCAGAAAAAAGTAGCTTTTGCGTTGTAATATTCCAATTTATCCAATACCCAGGGAGTAACTTCAGGTATGGGACCATCGTCAAAGGTAAAAAAAACAGTTTTTTCGTTAGTAGGAATTCTCCAAATGAAATTTGGAAACAATCCTTGGATAAGACCGGGTGTTTTAATGAGGTACATGATTATAATATTATATATGTTCAAATATTGGGATCGAAAACAGCTGAATTCCCAGCTTTTTCGTAACTATGCATTTATAACGTTTAGCAACTGTAAATTGCTGCGTAAAAATAATAGTTTTTCATAAAATATTATTAAAAATAGTAATTTGTTTTTCGGTATTTTTCAGATCGCAAAACAAAATATAAAATTAATTTCTATATGTCTACAACCAGAGTTCGATTTGCCCCTAGTCCAACTGGTCCACTTCATATCGGTGGATTGAGAACAGCTCTTTACAATTATCTGTTTACTAAGTCTTTAGGAGGAAGTTTCATTTTGCGAATTGAGGATACTGATAGGAATAGGTATGTTTCTGGAGCAGAACAGTATATACTTGATGCATTAAATTGGTCGGGAATTAAAATTGATGAGGGTGGAAAAGCGGGTGGCTTGCTTGGTCCATATAAACAATCCGAAAGACTAAGTACCTATCGTGTCAAAGCTGAGGATCTCGTCAATAGGGGATGTGCTTATTATGCTTTCGATACGGAAGAAGAACTTGAGCATATGAGAGCTAAACGAACTGAAGCTGGGGAGCATTCACCTCGGTATGATTACTCGATCAGGGAAAAAATGCATACTAGCCTCAATTTAAGTAAAACCGAAGTTCAAGAGAAATTAGCGGCTGGTAATCCTTGGGTCATCAGATTTAAAACCCCTGAAAGTGGTACTGTAGTTTTTACGGATTTGATCAGAGGTGAAATCCGCTTTGAATGCAATCAATTAGACGATAAGGTTTTATTGAAATCTGACGGATGGCCTACCTACCATCTTGCCAATGTGGTTGACGATCAATATATGCAAATTTCCCATGTTATTAGAGGCGAAGAATGGTTGAGTAGTACCGCTTTACACGTTTTATTATATCAAGCTTTTAAGTGGGAAAAGGATATGCCGCAATTTGCTCATCTTCCGCTAATTCTGAAACCTGAAGGAAAAGGAAAATTAAGTAAACGGGATGGAGCAAGGTTGGGGATGCCAGTTTTTCCGATGGAATGGAAAGAACCCGATACAGGAGATTTGTTTCTAGGTTTTAAAGAGATGGGATTCCTGCCTGAGGCTATGATAAACTTTATTGCGCTTTTGGGATGGAATCCGGGAATAGAACAGGAAATTTTTTCCATGGAAGAACTTATTGGAAAATTTTCAATCGAAAAAGTGGGAAAAGCCGGAGCGCGATTTGATTTTGATAAAGCCAAGTGGTTTAATCATCAATATATTCAAAAACTATCTCAAGAAGAGCTTGCAAAAGAAGTACTTTCTTTTTTTGAAAAAAGTGACATAAAAACAGATAATATAAAATTGATTCAAGTTTGTGGTTTGATGAAAGAAAGAATTCAGTTGCTTTCAGAATTGCCAGGTAAATCCCAATTCTTTTTTTCTGATGATTTTAAAATGGATACGAAACAATTGAGAAATCGATGGAAGGAGGATTCAGAAGAGATTTTAACTAATTTACTTGACGTACTGTCAGGTCTCGTAGAGTTTAAAACTGAAGAAATTGAATCCGTAGTAAAGACTTTTATTTCTGAGAAAGGTCTTAGTTTTGGGAAAGTTTTACCGTTGCTCAGGTTAGCAAGTTCAGGTACGATGGAGGGGCCGGATCTTTTCCCAACTTTAGAGATACTTGGCTCGGAAAAAGTGATAGAGCGAATAACAAATTTGATTAAAATGGATAAAAATTAATACTGAGTATGCCAAAAAAAATGAAAAAAAAAGGTAAACCTGAGCTTCATAAAGATCTTGACGGATTGGAAATTAAAATTAATGAGTTCGGTGAGACCATAAATCTTGACATAGATAAGTTGAACACTTTTTTGAATGACAAGGTGGATGATAAAAAATTGAGGGATTTGAAGTCCACAGATACTGAAGAAGAGTGAATTAAATTGTTAAAAGACTTGGAATTTATCATAGTTTTTTTGTTTTTCTTACCTTTATGGATTCAAATTTTATTTGAGTACGCAACTTCCCATTTTTGAACATTGTCCATTAAAAATTAATGATTAGAGGTTCTATTTATGCCAAAAAGTTTTACATTTTGGATTCATGTAATTATACTCGTCAGTTCTCCCTTTTTAGGGATAGCTAAAAATTTGGTATATGTAAATCCGATTTCATGTGAGTATTTGGGACCGGATACTATCTATGTCGGATCCATCTGCACAGCACCATTATTATGGAATGAACCAAACAATCCTATTTGTATGTCCAATAATCCGGGTGGCGTAATTGTTTCAAGAAATTTACATTCAATAAGTGGAGGCTATTCCTTTGGTGATGATGTGCCTGCCGGAACCGATGTAGAAGTGGTTTACAGGATAACTGACAATATGGGTAATGTCTATTTTTTTGAGTTTGTGATCAGTTTTGTAGATACTATTGCACCCGTTTTTTCCAGTTCCACTCTTCCTGCTGATACTTTAGTTTTGAACAGTGGCGAATATCCTCCGGCTGATGTTAGTGCAACAGACAATTGCGACCTAAATGGTGATTCGTTGGTAATTGAACATGAAAACAGCCCTCTCCCCAATGGATGTGTCGGTGGAAGTTGGACACGGATCTATACTGTAACTGATCCTTTTGGCAACCAAACCCATTACACACAGCACATTACGCAAATACCTGACACCCTACCACCAGTTTTTGCTGTACCACCCCAAGACACCTCTGTAATGTGTACTGATCTGCCAGGTGCATTTCAAATATGGCTAGCAGAACAGTACAGTAATATGGATCTATTTAATGCAGGAGGGGGAGAGATAATTATTGTGGACAACGCACCTGAATCTTCCTTTTTTGAAAACTACTGCGGTGTATTGGAAATTGAGTTTACTGCAACAGACAGTTGTGGTAATTATTCAACAGTTATCGTAGAGTTTGAGGTTTTTGATCCTAACCCGCCATCAATAGATAAAGAAGCTGATCCCCTTATTCTGAATTGTGCAGACCCAAATGCCAAAACCATTCTTGAGGACTGGTTAAATGCCTATGGATATGCTGAGTTCTCCGATGCTTGTGGCCTTGATTTTATTTACATGAGTCCGGCCCCGGGAGACAGTAATTTTGTTTGTAACGATCTTATTCAGATAAAATGGATTGCCCAGGATATTTGTGGACAAAAATCAGAGTCGTCGGTAGTTCTTTTGATTGCGGACAATGACCCTCCTGTTCTCCATATACCCCCATCGGATATGATGGTAGATTGTTTTAAATCCGATCTAGGTGAGGTCTTTCTTAATTGGTTGAATGATGCAGGTGGTGCTGATTTTAGCGATAGCTGCTCTCCTGATGATTTTCTGAATGTTTCTTTTCTATTAGATGGAAACCCCATTGAAGAAACTGAGTTATGGGAGTTGTTTATTGCAGGTTTCCATTCTCCATGCACTGATGACCTGATGATTGACGGATTATTGGTGACCAATGTGTTGTCTTATATTGAGGTTGAATTTGTTTTTTCTGATTTATGCGGAAATTCGCTTATTCATCCAGCTATTTTTGCTGCAGTTGATAATCAGGCGCCCATAATCACCCAAGTTCCGGGAAATTTAGTTTTAGATTGTACAGATGATCAGGAGATATTTAATCAGATTGAAATCTGGTACAATAATTTTGGTGGTTTTCAGGCGGATGATGATTGTTCAGATGTTGTGTATGGTGCAAATATTTCCCTTTCTGAATTATGGGATGATATTTTGCAATCGAGAGATAGCTCCTGTGGTAGTACCGGAACTGCTGAGGTAATGTTTTTTGCGGAAGATCTGTGTGGAAATCGTCGGTTATCTTCGCAAATCAGCTCTGTTCTTGTTGTTGATACAACACCACCTTCTATTACTACGCCTCCTTCTGATTTGATAGTAAATTGCTCTTCAACTAAAGACTCTTTAATCCAAAACTGGATAATGAATTTAGGTGGCGCGGAATTGTCTGATAATTGCGGCGATATTGTGCCTTTTACTTTTGAATATAGTTCAAATCAGGGCGCAGAGGGTATAGGTCAGATAATAGATGGGCCCTATCCTTCATTTGTACTGTCTGTCTGTAATGAATTCTGGGAAGTAACATTTGTTGTAGCTGATGAATGCGGAAATGCCATATCTTTTGGGGCAATGGTTTTTATTGAAGATTCAATTCCTCCTGATTTTAGTGGGACCCCTGATTCTGCTTTTTACAATTGTAATGAGGATATTGAACTGATAGAGGTAATTGTTGATGATCTTTGTTCATCTTTTGAATTGAGTTTTAAAGATGATTTTGTTGCAGACAGCACATTTGGTTGCGGCGACTTTGAGCAATTGATATTGAGGACTTATACAGCTGAGGATGTATGCGGGAATACTGCAACCTTTGATCAATGGTTAATTGTAGGGGATTTTGAGGCACCTCAATTTATAATTCCGACTGATACATCTGCAGCTTGTAATTTGGCTGGTGATCCCGATTTTACTGGTTATCCTTTTAACTTATCTGATAATTGTTTTTCCCCGGTTGATCTGACTATTGACTTTGTTGATTTAGAGATCGGTGAAATATGCAATCGATTCATTGAGCGTATTTGGACAATTTCCGATCCTTGTGAAAATTCCTCTGTAGACACTCAAATTATTATCATACTTGATACCTTAGGACCGGAAATAATTTCTTCGCCTGTTCATTTGGAACTTGAATGTGGTGACCCACAGAATCAATCACTTTTAGAAAATTGGTTAGATAATTATGGTGGGTTGACTGCAACAGGCGGTTGTGCTGAATTTGATATAATACCCGCTATAAATGGTAGTTGGGAAATTTTACCGGATGGTTCTGTTAACTTCATATATCCTTTTCTTCCTGAAAAATTCGATTGTGCAGTCATCATGGATTCTATTGTTGGTGTTGAGTTGGTGGACTTTATTCTTATTGACGATTGTGGTAATTTTACATTAGCTTCAGCAGAAGTGAGACTTTTCGACACTGAAGCTCCTGAAATTTTTAACTGTCCAAATGCTTATACCGTTTTTATTGATGAAGGGGAATGTAGTGGGTTGTTTTTTCAGCCCGGTCTTGTTTTTTTTGATGCTTGTTCAATTGAATCGTTTTCTGAAGAAAAAACTGACAGTGTTTTCTTAAGTTCTGCTGATCCGGCTAATCCTTCACTAATTGTTGACCCGGTAGTTTTATTCTTTTCTGATGTGCATTCTCCTTTTTCGTCTATTCAGTCTGTGACTTTAGAAATAGAGCTGATAGGTGTAGATGGAGAGCAGCCTACGGAGTTCTTTATGGTTTATGATGAAAAGGGAAATTATCTTGGAGATACCGAATTGACAGATGACCAATGCGGGTATTCCCTTACTACCTTTAATCTCCAAGATGTGAAAAACCTTAATTCCATGGCTGAAGACGGTCAGATTAGTTTTACTTTAATTCCATTTTTTACAGACACCTTGCCAGGATCTTTTTTTATCAATAACATATGTGATCCCGGACTTGTTAGCGGAAAATTGCAAATTGAATATTTATCATCTTCTAATCTTGATGTACAATTTGGAATCAATTACGAGCCCCTACAGCCCTGGGTTGATTTTCCTGAAAGTGGGGTAGAACTCACAGCCGGTAATCACGTTTTACAAGTAGTTGTTGAAGATTGTTCAGCTAATCGCAC
>RECS01000003.1 GCA_007693915.1 Saprospirales bacterium
TCGCCGACGGTTATCGGTCCAACACCGGCAGGGGTGCCGGTAAATATCAAGTCGCCAATTTGAAGTGTCCAGAATCTGGAGAGATATACTATGAGGTACTCAAAGCTGTGCATCATCATGGAACTGTCCCCATTTTGCACTTGCTGACCGTTTTTATTCAGGGAAAAAGTCAAGGGGTGGTCCAAACCTTTGATCGGAATAAACTCGCTGATGGGGGCTGACTTATCAAATGCTTTAGCCAACTCCCAGGGCAGTCCTTTATTTTTTAATTTAGTCTGAATATCTCTGGCGGTAAGGTCTATTCCCAAGGCTACTTCCCGGTAATAGCGCGAGGCAAATTGGGGTTGGATGTGCTTTCCATTTTTGCAAATGCGTATGACCAATTCTGCTTCGTAGTGAATCTCTTTGGTGAATTCGGGAAAATAAAAGGGCTTATTCTGTACCAGTAATGCTCCGGGTGGTTTCATAAAGACTACGGGCTCATCGGGCACTTCATTTTTCAACTCCTTGATGTGCTCACTGTAGTTTCGGCCAATACAGAAAATCTTCATTCGGCTGTTTTCTTCGATTAAATAAGTCCTGAAAGTTCCTTTACTTCGCGTAGAGTCTGAGCAGCAACTTTTTGTATTTCGCGACTGCTTTCCTTTATCCTGTGGCGAACAGCTTTTTTATCAGCGGTGATTTCAGTGTATCTTTCTCTGAATGGCCGGGTGAATTCAACCAGACTGTCTGCTAAAGCCATCTTGAACTCACCATAAGCCAGATTGCCACTTTCGTATTTTTCCAAAAAGTGATTGCAGGCCTGTTCATCTGTTTCCCTGAAGATATTAAAAAGGTTTTCAATTCCCGGGCTCATCACATCTGTGGGTCCTTCACCGGAATCCGTTACTGCAGAGCGTATCTGCTTGGCTATCCTTTTTTCATCAGAAAAAATATCAATATGGTGCTTTTCACCCAGGCTGGCACTCATTTTTCTAAGTGGATCTGCAGTAGACATCACTTTTGGAATTCTCGTAAAAAGAGGTTCAGGAGGGTAAAAATATTCTTTCCCCACTTGAAAATTAAACCGTTGGGCAATATTTCTCGTGAGTTCCAGATGCTGCTCCTGATCTTTTCCAACAGGTACATAATGCGCCTTGTATATCAAAATATCTGCTGCTTGAAGAACAGGATAGCTGTAGAGCGCTGCTGAAATAAAAATATCCTTGTCCTTATCTTTTATCTGCTGAGACTTGTCTTTGAACTGAGTCATGCGCCCCAACTCACCAAAACTGGTATTGCACTGCAATATCCAGGCGAGTTCAGTATGCTCAGGAATAAGGGATTGAACAAAGAGATTCTCCTCTTTTATCCCGCATGCCAACAATTGGTAAATTAGGTTCCAACTTTGCTCAGCCAATTTCTTGGAATTGTAAGGCATAGTCATGGCATGGTAATTGACCACTCCGTAAAAGCAATGATAATCTTGCTGGATTTCTACCCAATTTCGGATAGCTCCCAGGTATCTGCCAAGGTGCAGATTACCCGTGGGTTGAATACAGGATAAAATGGTTTTTTTTTGGTCCATTGGGATCAACTGTTTGTAGTTGCAATCAGGGAAATTTCAACACTTGCATCTTTGGGGAGATTGGAGACCTCCACTAATTCTCGGGCAGGTGGATGAGGACCGGTAAAATAACCGGCATAAATTTCATTGATTCTGGCGTACTGTCGGATGTCTCTAACGAAAATGGAGCACTTAACCACATTTTCAAAATCCAGTCCTGCAGCTTCGAGTATGGCTTCCAGATTTTTCATAATCATATGCGTCTCCTCACCTACATCGCTATTGTGCATTTTGCCTGTAGCAGCATCCAAGGCGATCTGACCGGATACAAATAAAAAATCCCCGGTCCTTATAGACTGACTATAGGGGCCGACAGGACTTGGAGCTTTATCTGTATTGATGGCTCTTTTCATATGAAAGGTGAACTAAGAGACCAAAAAGGGATTACAACCCTCTTGGTCCTACTCTACTAAATCTTCTTCATCGAACGCCTGAATAACTACTTTGCCTTTGTAGTACATTGAACCTTCATGCCAGAAAGCTCTGTGATACAAGTGAGATTCACCGGTTGTTGGGCAGGTAGCTACCTGAGGAGCCGAAGCCTTATAGTGCGTTCTTCTCTTTCTCTTCCTTTGCTTGGAAATTCTACTCTTAGGATGTGCCATGACATCAAATTTTTTAAGTTATTAATTTTTTAAATCTTTCTTTATCTGGTCCCAGATGCCTCCTTCTTCAGGTGGCTGCTCATCGGAATCTTCACCCCTGAGCTTATCCAGAACCTTTAAATTACAGGGAGGCACTTCTTCCTCCTCGCAATCGTATATTTTTTTTATCGGCAAACTCAGGCAAACCAGTTCATAAACGTGAGGGGATAAATCAAAGTGGGAATCTTCCGCACTTATAAAAAGGATTTCATCATCTCCGTCTTTTTCTCCTTCTTCCAAAGAGTGTGCCATTTTTACCACCAATCTGTAATCTGCTTTGACCGGTAACATAATATCCGCCAGACAACGATCACACTGACTACCGATACGTCCCTCAATATCGAAGTAAAAAACCATCAGAGAAGGTTTTTTCTCCAACTCGACTTTAACAACCACCTTGGCATCCTCAACGGGAGAGTTTTCAAAATTTGCAAAAAAATCCCGTCCAGGTTCAAAGCTCCAGTTGTACCTTTCTTTAACCCATCCTTTGATCGGTATTAAGTATTCTTTCAAGCCGGACATAATCGAGTTCGATAAAATGGAGCGCAAAGATACGGTTTATCACTTAAAATCAATGGCTTTG
>RECS01000179.1 GCA_007693915.1 Saprospirales bacterium
GCGGCGACACCTGTTCAGCAAGATTGATTCCTGTAATTCCTGTTGGAGATGGAGAGAGATTGATAATTGAAGGACAAGAGGAGAATCAATCAGAAGTAATAGCCTACCCAATACCATTCAGGGATGAAGTAATTCTGAAATACCGTTTGCAAAATAAAAATACCGACTTCAGAGTTTTTGACTCAACAGGCAAAATAATAGCAACCGGAACATTAAATGATACAGAAGGAGAGCAAATAATCGATACGAGGAAATGGATTCCGGGTTGGTATTTATTGGAGGTAATAGATAAAACCTTGAATGAAAATATTATTGTTTTAGTAAAAAAATAGCAGGGATTTAATTTGATTAACAAGAGGTTGGAAGTATAGCTTTCAACCTCTTTTTCGATATAAAACTCATTTGATTCATCAACGGAATCAGTTTTCTCTTATTTTCGGGTAAAAATTATTATGAATCTCATAATGTGTAATCTCTCCGGCATCATTCCTGATAAAAGTAATGACCTCACCCATGTCTCTGTCCTTTCGTACCCTCTGAAACTGATCTTTTGCTATTGGCTTATAAACTGCAAGCCCTGAGGCGGGTTGGTCTGTAGGAAGTACAAATGAAATCAAATATCCATTGGTATGCCCAACATACACTTCACTGAACCAGGGTTGTCCCGAGTAGAATCCCGTGTATTCTTCCCAATTAGAAACCGCTGTCTCCGGTTTTTCCAGTCTGCTGATTCGCTTATACTCTGCTTTCAATGCTTTGATGCCATTGATGTATTTGGCAGGATTGGTTCCGCTTGAATTGATCATTATCACGTATGCCATTTTATCGGCAGGGTATAGAAAAAGCTGCGATCTGTATCCGGGACAACTACCTCCATGACCTACTCTTGTTTTGCCATCAGAATCTCTGGATATGTGGAAGCCCAGACCCCAACTTGTATTCCAATCCGGATCCAGCCAATGAACTCTGTGCATGTCGTGCAAAACTGCATAAGAAAGTATTTCCGTCTCTTTGGACTCTAGCAATCTGAATTGCCAGGAGGCGAATTTAGCCAGATCCGTAACAGTGGATGCAAAGCCCGCAGCTGCATCAATTCCCCTGGCTTCGAATGGCTTCACTTTGGCTCTGTTGCCATTTCTGTGGATGGAGCTGTATCCTATCGCCAGTTCTTCGCCGTATTTTTCCTGAGGCATGCTGGTATGAGTCTGAACCATGTTCAGCGGTAAAAGAATGTTTTCATTGATGTAGGAGTGAAAATCCTGACCGGATACCTCAGCTACTATTTCCCCAAGCAAAGTCAGGGCAAGGTTGCTGTACTGAAAAAAATGCGAAGCAGGGTAAAGTGTGGACTGCTCCTTCAATCCCTCGATTATGGGTTCTTTTTCCGGAAATGGGAAATCTGGGCCGGTCCAGTAGGGCTGATTGCTTTCCCGAGGGATACCCGAAGAGTGCGTCAGTAACGACCTCACCGTAATGGGTCCAGAATATTCAAACTTTTGCTCCAATTGAAACCAGGGTAAGATATCAGCCACCTTATCATCCAGTCTCAGTTTTCCCTTTTCAAAAAGCTGCATCACTGCAATTGCAGTAAATAGCTTGCTTATGGAGCAAATGCTGTAAATCGTGCTCGTATCCGCAGGCTGTCCTTTTTCAGGATTGGAATATCCCAATGCCGTTTTCCATATGACCTCCTGATCTTTAACGACTGCCAGTGAAATACCGGGAAGCTGTTCAAAATCTTTTTGCGCATCCAACCAGTAATAACTCCACTCTTTCCAGTTTTCAACATTGGTAGTGTCAGACTGGGCATTGAGGGAAAACAATGCCATAGGGACGAGTATAATCAGTAGCTTTAAATCTTTCATAATTTCTGCTGTTTAATGTAAATTAGTACCTTAAATATTATTTCTTGCCGCGTATATAGTAATTCATTATCAATTATTTCCATCACTCCATTTCATATCTCTTTACGGGATAAATCAACTTTGCAAAATGCTCTTTGCCTATCTCAGTCATGCCTGTAGCTTGATCAAATATCTCTGCTGTTTTAAATCTGATTACAAATCAACAAAAATATTGATACACCCTATAAATATCAAGCCTGTTCAATTAAAAACCCTTTAAACATTACACTTTCAACCTTAAACAAACTTCCCTCTTCTATAATTACAAAGATAACCCAATAGGGTACTGATCATACTTTTCGATAAAAAATTAGCACAGTTTTTGCAACTCCATAAAAGTGGTAAAAGCCATGTTTTTGAAAACATATAAAACATTTTAAATCAAGGCGATACACATTTTTTTTATTAGAATTTTTCCGGTATAAATTCCGGATTAAGTAAATAATCGGATGAATCAAAAAAAAATTAAGAGTATTTGTATTTGCATTCTGATTTATTTCAGTTGTTCGAATTCGGTACTTATTGGTCAAAGCTCTTTTGTTGTAAGTGGTGGAGATATTAGCTCTGGAATGGGCAGTATATCTTTGAGCGCTGGACAGCTTTTTTACCAACCCCTTGAAATGGGGGGTTATAGCCTTAACCCCGGGGTACAACAACCTTATGAGCTTTTTTTAGTAAATGTAAGGGAACTACCTTTTGAGGGTGCAATTTCCATTTTTCCAAATCCTGCACTAGATTTTCTATCTATCAGGATTTCTGATGTACTCTTTACAGAAAAAATGCATTACCGAATTATTGATATTACCGGTCGGGAAATACAAAACGGAAAAGTTTTAAACAGTGAATTTTTTATTAAAATTGATCAATTACCTGCTGGAAGCTACTACCTGGTGGTGGGCTATTCCGATAAATTTTTTACACCTTCCATATTTTTGAAATTATAGAAAAATGAGAAAAATACTACTTCTTTTTATTACCCTGTTTTTATGTGTTGAATTAGATGCACAACAGACTGCCCGTATGAGTTATCAAGCAGTGGTCAGGGATGCTTCCAAAGATTTACTTCGCAATACTGATGTTGGCATCAGAATACAATTGCTGCAAGGTTCTGAATTTGGCTCCGCTGTTTTTGTGGAGACACATCTGGTCCGAACCAATGACAATGGTCTGGCAACTTTTATTATCGGAGACGGGAATGTAGTTGTCGGCAATTTGGGACAGATTGATTGGCAAAATGGACCATTTTTCATCAGGACAGAAGTAGATCCACAAGGTGGAAATAATTACTCTTTATCCGGCACAACTGAAATATTAAGCGTTCCAATGGCTATCTATGCACTAAATGGAGGACAGCCCGGTCCTGAAGGACCACCGGGACCACAAGGTGAGCAAGGTCCACAGGGAGAGCAAGGCCCGGAGGGTCCACAGGGACCTCAGGGAGAGCAAGGACTACAAGGTGAACAAGGTCCTGAGGGTCCACAGGGTGAACAAGGTCCACAAGGTGAACAGGGACCTCAAGGTGAGCAGGGACCTATTGGTTTTTTACCTGATGGCTCTAAAGAGGGTGTAATGCCTTTTTGGGATGGTGAAGAATGGATTTTTGATAATGAACTCATTTTTAATGATGGTGAAAAAATAGGTATTTCAACGGATACCCCTTTGTCCGATTTTCACCTCGTTGGTAATTCAGGTATTTTGGTTTCGGGAAATTATGGCAATGGTGAAGAATTACAGGTAAAAGGTCCCGGAACTAGAATGTTTTTTAACCCGAGGAAAGCTACTTTCCGTTCGGGAGTTATTGATTCAGTGAGTAATTTGTTTGATGGTAATATCTGGGATTACGCTAATTTGGGTGATTACAGTACGGCTATGGGAAAAAACGTAATTGCTTCGGGAAGAGGTTCTGTTTCATTTGGTGAGTTGAATCAATCGAGAGGCGTTTATAGTTCAACTTTTGGAGAAGGTTTAAGGGCGTTATCAGCTCATGAGACGGTTTTTGGTAGATACAACAGTACTTATGCCCCTGCGAGCAGCTCAGATTGGGACGATGAGGATAGATTGTTTGTCATCGGTAATGGTGAGGCCAATGATGATAGGAGCGATGCTTTGGTCATGTTGAAAAATGGTAATTTAGGATTGGGAGAATCTTTTCCACTGGCTAGTTTGGTCGTGGGTTCTAACTTAGGACTTCAATTCCCCATGCCTGCCATCACAGCGGGAAACAACAATGGAGGTGCCCTGTTGGCAGGAACCCCCACTACTAATTTCATGATCATCGCTGATCCACTTTTTAACAGAACCAGATTGATCTCAACCAATTCCAATGGGGATGGTCAGGGATTAGTTGAGATGCGTACTCGCCAACTGAATGTCGGTACTAATCCCGGCATTGCTACCAGTAATTATATTTTGAGATTGGTCCAAAATACTTCTTTCACAGGTGGCGAGAAGGGAATGCTAATACAAAACGGCGAAATTTCTACTCACAATTGGGAGTTTTTTGTGAATATCAACGGGCCACTGGCGCTCTACTTTAATGGGGAACTTAGAGGTGTTTTTAACAAGGACAACGGCAACTACGTCTCCACTTCAGATAGCCGCCTGAAAACCAATATTCAGTCGATGCCTTCGATAATGGAAAGTATTAATCAGCTTCAGCCCAAAAGGTATGAATACATAAATCATCGCGGAAAGCACTATCATGGATTCCTGGCTCAGGAGCTCAGGCAGCATTTTCCTGAATTGGTCAGTTTGACTCAAGGCAGAGAAGGCGAGGAAGATGTTTATCTGGTTGATTATTCTCAACTTGCCGTGGTGGCTATTAAAGCTATTCAGGAGCAACAACAAGAACTGGATAATCAGTCTGAGCGTATTCAAAAACTCGAAGACCAATTAAAGGAACAAGCTGAATTGATTAGAAAATTGTCAGAAGTGGTAATGGAAGGACGTAAATAAAAGTCAGTTTGTATTTGAGAGATAGTAAAAAATTACGTCTTTCCCTTCAACATGGGAACAAATCTAAAAAATCCATGACTGGATTTTGAATAACTTCCGTCTTCATTTCTTTTGATTCTCAGCATTTTTTGCGATGATGAGGTTTTGCCAACCGGGATAACTGCTATGCCTCCGGGCTTGAGTTGCAAAAGCAGTTGTTTGGGAATTTCCGGAGCAGCAGCTGTTACGATTATTTTATCAAAAGGGGCATGATCGGGAAGACCTTTCCATCCGTCCCCGTAAAAAAGTTTCACCTGAGTATATCCGGTATTGCGTAAATTTTCTGCGGCTGTTTCCATCAACTGCTTAAACCTTTCAATAGTGTAAACCTCAGCTCCGAGTTCAGCCAAAACTGCAGCCTGATAGCCGCTACCTGTTCCTATTTCCAGCACTTTATCTCCCGGTTTTAGATTCAATAATTCTGTCTGGAGGGCAACTGTATAGGGTTGTGATATCGTCTGATCGCACTCGATCTGAAAAGCCTGATCTCGATATGCCCATTCTTCAAAACCCTTTCCAATGAAAAGATGCCGCGGAATTTTCGCAAAAGCGTCGAGAATCTTTGCATCCCGAATACCTTTGTCTTTAAGGTCTTCCACCATTCTCTTGCGCTGCCCCTTCAGTAAGTAATTTTCTTCACTCATTTTTTTCACTATAATGCCTGAGCAAAAGTACGAAAGGAATTTTAAAAGAGGATGATGTATGCCGCTCGAGTTTGATTTTTAAAGAAACAGCTTTCTATTTTTCAGATGAAGGTTGAAGGCTTTGTCTACTTTCTACATTAAAGATTCACCAATGACTCACAACTTGAACCACATAGGAACATAGTTTCACATAGTTTTTTTTAACCACTGTATTGACCGTTGACTGTTATTCGTTGAATGGTTTTATTCAACTTTCAATCTCGTCAGTCCACTCCATTTCATTACGTGTTCTTGCGAGAAAGGCTTTCAACCTTCCACCCTATTTTAAATCATATCCCTTAAAAATCCCTGATTTGGAAAAGCACAACAGCTTCTAAGAAGGACTATCCTGTCTCGCAAAAACTCTTTGCAATAGATCACTGGTTCTCCTTTCCACATTGGTCCTGATGGCTTCTTCTTCAATGGCAACTCGATCAAAAAGCGCATCTAATGCCCAGGAAGTAACAAAATCATCAATCCTTGGATTGCGTTTTTCTATAAGTGGTATGCTGTTATAAGCATTGATTACCGATTCATAGTAGTCAAGCACCTCAAATTTATTGAGCGCATCCAAGATGACCGGATTGAATTCATCGTATAAACGACCGTGGGTATTGCTGTATAGATAAAGGGTAGCTTCATTGCGCTCACCTCTGAGTATGTCCCATGCATCAGAAATGGACATCGCCCTTATGGCATCACCGAAAATGGGAGTTGCTCTGCCCACTGCATCCTCTGCAGCGCGATTGATTCGCTCTATTAATACATCTTCTACATCACTGAATAATGGCAACCTTTTTACTCTTGAGGTGATGACTTGAACTTCTTCAGGCAAAGGTATCTGATATTGCGTTCTTAGAAATCCATCCCTCGCATGCAAAAACCCAACTCCTTCCACAACGCCCTGGTTCAAAGCCTCTTTTAATCCAAGTGCTACCTCCTCGGTGGTTACAGGGCGATCAGTAGTTGCCTGTTCCAATATCTGTTGAAGTTCAGCGCAAGAAGTAAACGATATAAGTATTCCCAGAATAAGGATGGTCAGAAAGTGTTTCATATTTTTTATTTTAAAAACAATTGGTAGGTTGAAAATAGTATGTTCAAGTTTTTGATTTTGCTAAACAAGCTCAAAGATAAAACTAGAAAGAAAAGAAGCACTATTTTTGAAGCATGAAAATATCTGTGGTACTGCCATACAAAAATGCAAGCCCCACTTTGGAAGAGGCTATGGTTTCCATCCTGGAACAAAGCTATGGTAATTTTGAATTGATTGTTATAGATGATCATTCAAATGATGACAGCAGATTAGTGGTAGAGAAATGGACAAAGTTGGATAGCAGAATTGTGCCCATCACCAATCGGGGAAAGGGGATAGTAGCAGCATTGAACACCGGTTTGGCTGTGGCAAAGGGCAAGTATATAGCCCGAATGGATGCAGATGATATTTCATTACCGAAAAGACTCGAAAAGCAGATAGAGAAAATGATGGAACAGCCCAATCTCGGACTGACTTCCTGTCTGGCAGAGCACTGGAATACTTCAGATCAGCATAGGGATGAGGGGTTTCAGAAGTACATTCATTGGGTAAACAGCCTCGTTTCAGAAAGCGAAATTTACCTCAACCGCTTTGTGGAGTCTCCCCTTCCTCATCCGACAGTTTTTTTCAAAAGGGAGTTAATAGATCAATTTGGCGGGTATAGTTCAGGTGATTTTCCTGAGGATTACGAGCTTTGGCTGCGATGGATGAAGAATGGGGTAAAAATGGAAAAAGTAAATGAAGTTTTGCTCAAGTGGAGAGATGGAAACAATCGGCTATCAAGAACAGACCAAAGGTATCATCCGGATGCTTTTTATCAAATTAAAACCACCTATCTGGCTGAGCACCTAAAAAAGAGCGGAATCCGGCAAGTATGGATATGGGGAGCCGGAAGGAAGAGCAGGCAAAGAGCAAAGCTTTTGGAAGCTTATGGAATAAACATCAAGGCATATATTGACCTGAATGCTGATAAGACCACTACTGCCAAATGTATCAGCTATAAAGACCTTCCTGACCCAACTGATGCATTCGTCCTCAGCTATGTCGCCAATCGCGGTGCACGGGAGGAAATCAGAGACTTTTTACAGCAAAAGGACTACAGAGAAGGTGATGATTTTTTGATGGTGGGGTGAGGGAGTGACAAATAATGAAAAGGAAAAATCAAGGAGATGCAACATCCCACACCCTCCCCCGCTGTATCCAGCTCTTTAATTTGAATTTGGAAAAATCCTGAGTGCCGAAAGCGATCAGGGAATTATCGAGAGCGGCGAATTCAGTCATTTCAGTAAGGTCATTTCCGTTTTTGTCTGTTATTCGCAATCTGTTGAGGAGCGTATTGGATAATGCTGTGCTGGGTAATAATACCGGCCACTCCCATCTCAAGGGGTTAAGTCCTCTGTAGTGATCCACCGAATATTGAATGTCCCTGAAAAGACTTAAATCGGGAATATTTTGGGAATTAGCCACTTGAAAATCATCACCAACAAAGGCATTCAGCGGGACGGTGGATGGAAAAAAAACAAGTTCACCCCTCCAAACTTGAGCCGTCCTAAAGGAGTGTGAAAAGGGCTCGAATCTAAATGCATAGAGATGGACTTTTGCCAGGACTTTTTTTTCGATGCCCACCAGATAGACAGTATTGGTGCGCAGATTTTCGATCCAGTCCTCTTCCACATGGAGGCAAATCCATTGATCACTGACTTTTACTACACCTTCAAGATCTTTCTTTCGCCAGCTCATTCCTGCTATTTGCAGTAGTTCGGCTTTTAGAAGTAGTGGTAGTTTATCCACCTTTTTGAATGCCCGACATAGGAAGTACAATTCCAGTAAGTCTTCTATGGTCTTCACCTCATCCCAGTCCGGTTTTTCTACATCTGTAGCGATTATTCTTAATCGCCTTGCCAGTGAACCATTTTTGCAATCCACCATTCGTTTTGCGATACTTTCTATCTCAAATCGGGAGCTGTTTTGAAGTTGGGTAATACCTTGTCCAAAAAGGTCTAATAGCCAATTGTACAGCTCTTCACTACCTGCTGTCATGAGTTCGATACGTTCTTTGCGGTTGGGGGAATTCAGGTACTCACTCAGCCATTTTTCAGAAAAAATTGAAGTGGGTGGGAAGCATGGCTTCATTCTGCTTCTGCCTTTTCATTGGTGAGAATCTCAAGCGCTTTTTTGGAGGCCTGTTGTTCAGCACTTTTTTTACTGTAGTCTTCAGCAGTGGCTACTTCATCGTTGTTGATGAGGACACTTACCTTAAAGTGGTCTCGCTTATTCTTTTTGAATTTATCCAAAACCTGATAGTGGATTTTTGCTCCCTCTCGTTGCGACCATTCCAATAGCTGACTTTTGAAATTGTCGTCGTGATCCTCCAGTTTTTTGATATTGAGCTGCTTTCGTATAATTTTTTTAATGATGAAGGCCTTTGTTTTTTCATAGCCGTTTTCCAGGTAAAATGCTCCGAGGAGGGCTTCCAGCGCATTGCCTAACATAGAATCACTCAGATCAGTTTGATTGAATTCCAGTAAAAAGAGGTCAAGACCCATTTGCTCAGCTATGGCATTGAGGGTTTGTCTTTTGACAATTTTGGACCGCATTTTGGTGAGAAATCCCTCATCGCCCATGGGATATTTTTTGAATAAATATTCACCTACAGCGCAACTCAGGATGGCATCGCCAAGGAATTCAAGTCTTTCGTTACTCATTTTGCCGGCTACTCTGCCATTGCTGCTTGAGCGGTGGTAAAAAGCTATTTTATACAATTCTAGATCCTTAGGAACTTTCCCGGTAATTTGCCTTATTTTTCTGGCAAAATCCTTGTCTGAAGACAGGCTTAAATTGTACAACTTTCGCAGCAAAACGATACTTTATATTTTTTTAATGACTAAACTTGAATTATGACCTCCGAATCCAAAGGTATTGCTCAAAATTACATTGACTTTCCTTTCCTGTGCCTCGTTCAATGTTAGATTTAATCGGGGGTTGATTTCTGGATCCAGATTGAAATTATTGATGGTTGGCGGGACAAAATTATGTTCCATAGCCATCAAACAGGCCAAGGCCTCTACCGCACCGGCTGCACCTAGCAAATGCCCCGTCATGGATTTAGTTGAACTGATATTGATACCTTCAGCATTTACACCAAAGACATTTTCAATTGCTTTTATTTCAGCTACATCTCCCAATGGAGTAGAAGTTCCATGAACATTGATATAATCTACCTCTTCAGGATTGATTTTGGCTTCCTTCAGAGCTGTTTTCATTACATGTGCTGCGCCGTGTCCATCGGGATGAGGAGCTGTGATATGGTAGGCATCTGCTGTCATACCCGAACCGATTACTTCGCCGTATATTTTTGCACCGCGCTTTTTGGCGTGTTCATAATCCTCGAAAATAAATCCCGCCGCACCTTCACCCAGCACAAAGCCATCTCTGTCTCTGTCAAAAGGTCTTGATGCAGTTGCCGGATCGTCATTGCGCTCAGAAAGTGCTTTCATAGAACTAAAACCACCTAGTCCTGTCCTTGTGATGGCAGCTTCTGATCCTCCACATATGATGATGTCCGCCTTGCCCAACCTGATGTAGTCAAACGCATTGCTCATGGCGTGATTGGCTGATGCACAGGCAGATACTGTTCCATAATTGATGCCTCGGAAATTGTATTTTATAGAAATGTGCCCCGGGGCAATATCTGAGATCATCTTAGGTATCATAAAAGGGTTGTATCTCGGCGTACCGCTGCCACGTGCAAAATCTTCAATTTCTTTTTCCAGTGATTTCAGACCTCCGATTCCGGATCCCCAGATAACACCCGACATAAATGGATCTATTTTTTCCAGATCAATTCCTGAATCTGATATAGCTTGATCTGCTACTATCATGGCATATTGAGAGAAAGGGTCTTGTTTCCTGGCTTCTTTGCGATCCATGTGGTCATTGACATTAAAGTCTTTTAGCTCACAGGCAAATCTCGTTTTAAAGGGTTCTGCGTCAAAATAGGTGATTGGGCCAGCCCCACTTATACCTTTTTGAAGGCCATTTAAAAAATCTGCCGGATTATTGCCCAATGGGGTCAATACACCAATACCTGTAATAACAACTCTACGCATAATGATTAAAATTGAAAATCAGGGACTAAGATAATGAAAGTTTCAAATTAGCAAAAAAAAACAGAAGTATAATCCTTTGTTTTCGCCAAATTATTATGCTCATGCAAAAAAGCAGAGACTAGTGGGGGGAGAAAAAAAAGTGACCAATCAATTATTTATGACTGGTCACTTAATAATTTGGTATAAGATTTAAGACTTGGACTCGCTTTCCAGATAAGAAACAGCTTGACCTACGGTCTGAATATTCTCAGCCTGATCGTCCGGTATGGAAATATCGAAAACTTTTTCAAACTCCATAATTAATTCCACTGTATCCAAGGAGTCAGCTCCCAGGTCGTTGGTGAAACTTGCTTCCGGAGTTACTTCTGCTTCTTCAACTCCAAGCTTTTCAACGATAATTTCTTTTACCTTTTCTGCAATATTCGACATGGTAATGAATTTTGATTTAAGACGCAAAAATACACCCATTACTAATGTTAGGCAATGATTTTTTGAAAAAAAATTGAACACTTAAATTATAGCCTGAATATCAATAGTTTAAATATAATGTATTTTAAATAATTATCAAGCGTTTTTTGTTAAGCTGTTAATTTTAGATTAGATTTGTCCTTGATTTTATCAAATAGAGTATGAAGAAGAGCACAAGCCTTATCTTTGTGTTTTATGTACACTTATAAATAAAAAAGAATTCATGCAATCAGAAACTTATATTGATCAGGAACAGAATACCAAGATAATTGCAACTGTAGGACCTGCATCCAATTCTTATGAAACTTTGCTGGAGTTGGTTCAGGCAGGTGTTGATGTGTTTCGACTTAATTTTTCTCATGGTGTGCATGAACAGCATGGTCAGGTAATTAAACATATAAAGAGAATTAACAAAGAACACAAGATTCACATTGGTATTCTTGCAGATTTGTCAGGTCCAAAGTTGCGAATTGGAGAAGTTCAGGAGGATACTTATTTGGAGGAGGGTAACGAAATTGAGATTGTAAATACCCCATGTATCGGTAATGAAAAGAGAGTATATATGAATTACGAGGGATTTGCATCCGATGTAAGTCCCGGTGAAAAAGTCTTGGTGGATGATGGAAAACTTGTTCTGGAGGTGGTAGAGACCAATTCTAAAGACAGGGTAAAGCTCAAGGTTAAGTTTGGGGGGAAATTGAGTTCAAGAAAAGGCGTTAATCTGCCGGATACTCCCACTTCATTGCCCTCACTAACGGAAAAGGACTTGGAAGATCTGGAGTACATATTGACTCAACCGGTCAACTGGATAGCACTTTCTTTTGTACGTTCACATCACGACATTATTGATTTGAGAGAGCGTATTGAAAAAGTAGGGCACCATGCCAAGATAATCGCTAAAATTGAAAAGCCCAGTGCGGTAAAAAATATTACAAAAATCATTAAACAGACTGATGGGATAATGATTGCCAGAGGTGATTTGGGTGTGGAAGTTCCAATAGAAATGTTGCCCTCCATTCAGAAAGAGATCATTAGAAAGTGCATTCATTACTCACGCACAGTCATTGTTGCGACGCAGATGATGGAGAGTATGATTACCGCACCTAGTCCCACAAGAGCGGAGGTGACAGATGTTGCCAATGCGGTTTTGGATGGTACTGATGCCGTTATGCTTAGTGCAGAAACGGCAATGGGTCGTCATCCCGCGCGTGTAGTAAACGCCATGACAAGAATTCTGAATGAAGCTGAAAAACAATATGTCAAAATTCCTCAAAAGCGACCCAAAGCATCATCTAAGTCACCCACTTTCTATTCGGATGTTATCTGTATTAATGCCGCCAAAACCGCGGAAGACATTGGTGCAACTGCCATCATCGGTCTGACCGTCTCAGGTTATACAGCTTTTAAAACTTCCTCTTATAGACCCAATACCAGGATTTATATTTTCTCAGAAGAGCCCAATATTTTGGCTACTCTGAATCTCGTCTGGGGTGTTCGTTGTTATTATTACGACAAATACACATCAACTGATGAGACCATAGAGGATGTGGTGCATATTTTGAAAGAGGATGGAAAAGTCAAAGAAGGGGACTTTGTAGTGAATACGGGAAGCATGCCATTACACAAGAAATTGCGTACCAATATGTTGAAAATAACTAAAGTGGATTGATGCCGCTATGGTCTTCTTCCTTGAATACATGGAAATAATTCAAAATCGATTTTAAGTACCTAAGGGCACAACTTTTATAGGTTGTATTGGGTAAACCTTCATCACTAGGGATTATAGCCCTATCATTTCGTCTCCTCAACAAAACTACAGCTAACTGTTACAAGTTAATGGCCAGTCTCGTAAGAACACGGAATGAAATGGAGTGGATTGACGAGATCAAAAATCAATATAACCAGACAAGGCCCGTACGAGATGCAGTTTGCTAAGCGAAGACACCATAAATCATCTCTTCATTATTCTCAACTGTAAAGGATTCTCCAATTTGAAATGCATTACTTGGACTAAAAAGTAAAATTTCCCCAGCCATTCAAATGGAAAATTTTATCCTTTTAACCTTACAATAGTGTCTAAATCAGGACCAAACTAATTTTTTCTGAAAAAACCAACCCCCAAATGTTAACAAAACCTTAAATTTCCTTAAGAATTGTAAAAACAGTTAAATAATTGCGACCTTGGTCGCAATTTCTTAACTATAAAACATTAACTTATGAAAAAGTTGTATTTACCTATCGTTTTTGCTCTTATGGGCGTATTGTTTTTTGCTTGTCAGAAGGAAGAGCCTGTAGTGGAGCAATCTTTGGTTGATGGCACGGAGATGTTGTCGGTGGAGAGGTATGTGGATTGCAGTCCTTGCATAAATCAGGGTGGATGTTGTTGTCGATTGATAAGCAATCAAGGTTACCCAAATGATCATTGGGCTGAATTGTGTTTTGCAAATACGATCATTGATATGGGTGGTGGAATGAATCCTACGGGTAGTTTGCCAAATTTATGTAATATAGATTCGTCTAGTTGCAATCCACAAGATGTTTCAGCTTGGTCATATACCATGCTTTTTCCAAATGATGTAGAAGAACATCCTGTGCCAGATACCACAGGTTTAAATCCCTATTTTGGTCATGGATGGTATGCTTTGTTCTGTTCTCCCTCCGGGAATTTATTTAAAGTTTGTAATCCAGAGCCATTTG
>RECS01000182.1 GCA_007693915.1 Saprospirales bacterium
CCCAATTCTATTGACATTTTTGCTTTTCGAAACGAAATCTCATGAATAATCCGGGTTAAGCTTGTTTAGGACCCCAATAAACTCCAGTGAGAAAATTTATTAACGAAGTAATTGTCCTCCTCTAGCCGCATAAAACTCGGCCAGTTCCAAAATTTCTTTTATTTTTAGCTTGAATTTTGAATTTCAGAGAGGTTATTAGACGGCTTGCCCCCAACGAGTTGGGGGAACTGCCGTTTCCTGCAAGCTAAAAAAACAGACGAATGAACATTTTACAGAAAATATCAAGAAGAATTATAAAGGTGTCATTTGACACTTCAGTTTGGACAATTGAATATTTCAGTAAAATGGACAAATACCACAAACAGGTTGACGAACTACGCAAACTTGAAAAAGGAACTTTAGGAAAAGAAATTGCAGATTGTCTTGACAACCATAACTTGACTCTTGTACCAAAATATGAAAGTCACGACTTAAAACACGTTTTGCTTGATTTTAAGATGACAGCCGAGGATGAAATTAGAATGCAAGCATTTATGATTGGAAATGGAAACTACTCAATTCCTTCATTCACAATTTTCTTTTTCGGAACACTCCTACTTCCAGACCTATGGATGACATTTTATTCCGACTTTAAAAATGGACGAAATACAGTTCCAGTTTCAGAGTGGACTGTTGAAGAATATGCTTTTCGACCAATTAATGAATTAAGAACTGAATTAGCTAAACCAAAACAAGAAAACATAAACTCAATCGACATGAAACGATTTACTCAACTTACCGCAATGACAGCGATTATAGCCGGAATTTTCGGAATGCTATTTTGCTTACCATATTTATTCTCGTCAAATATGGCGGACTTGGTTGGAGCCGGATTTCCATTTGTCGGTGGAGCAATCTTGGTTGTCGGTGGACTTTTGACTTTATCGAATATATCCAAAGGAAATAAAGAAAGCCAACAGGTAATATCGACTATAGCAAATGCGGGCTAAAGTACTAAAATTAAAGTAATTACACAAAATAAACTAACTGCTAAATGGATAAGTAAGTGCCTTGAAATCCCGCACTTGTCATAGCCGAGAACCAATATAGCGTATTTAGTGAAAGTAATTTTTCTTACCTCTCTCTGATGCTAACTATTACCACTATGGTCGGGTATTAACCTTTATTTTCCAAAAAGAATCCACCCCCTACTTACCCAACTCAGTTGGCAACGGTGGTTTCTCCCTCGGGATATCATCAGAGTAATTTTCCAATTGCTGTAAAATTTCCTCTATTGCTTTTTCCAGTTGTGTATCTTTTCCTTCATTGGTGGCAATAGGATCGAGTTTTACCTCTATATCGGGGGCTACTCCTTCATTTTCAACAGACCAGTTGTTATCCGTATCCACAAAGCGGAAATGGGGAACCGTCATCACCCCTCCATCGACAAAGGCCGGATTGGCAAAAATTCCGATCAATCCGCCCCAGGTTCGGGTACCCAAAAGCTTTCCAATTCCGAGTTCTCTGAAAGCATAGGGAAGGTAATCCCCACCTGAACCGGCATCCTGATCTATCATCATGATTTTAGGACCGTGCAGGCTACCGAAAGGAGTTGTGGACATCATTCCACGACGATAAACCCAATTGGACAAATGTGGTCTGCTCAAGACTTCCACTATGTAATCTGCTGCCTGTCCACCGCCATTGGATCGCTCATCGATGATCAGAGCTTCTTTGTCCAGTTGTGCATAAAACATGCGATTAAAAAGGGTATAACCTGCCCCTGCGGTATTCGGCAGGTAAATATAGCCGACTCTGCCATCGGTAGCCTCTGCAACTGCTTGACGATTACTTTCAATCCAATTCCAAAGCCTCAATTGAAATTCCCAGCCTATTGGCTCAACGGTGATATTTCTCGAGCTATTGCCGTCAGCTTGTTCAGAAAGGGTCAAAACCACCTGCTTTCCAACCGTATTCTCCAGCTTTTTGAAAAGGTTGCCTTCTGCTGTTAATTCCTGTCCATTAACTGCTATGATGTACTCACCCTCTTTGGCTGCGTTCCCCGGAACGGCTAAAGGAGCGCTTAGGAAAGGATTCCAGGATTCACCCGTGTATATCTTACTGATCTGCCAGCGATTGTTTTCAATGGTAAAATCCGCTCCCAACAAACCTCCGGAAGGGCCTGATTCGCGATGTACATCACCTCCACCTACGCGATTGTGACCTGCGTGAAGCTCAGCTATCATTTCGACCATTAAATCATTGAGGCATTCTCTTCGCGCAACGTGATCCAATAGGGGCAGGTATTGCTCGTAAACAGCCTCCCAATCCAGGCCGTGAAGATTTTCTGCATAAAAGAAATCCCTCTGCATCCTCCAGCCCTCATCAAAAATTTGTCTCCACTCTTTTTTCGGATCAATCCTCATGCGCAAATCCGAGGTATTCAAAGGTTTTAACGTCAGGCTTTTCCCTACATCAGCAGTAGCCAATCCACCTCTCACCTGACGCATCAGTAACTGCTTGCCCGAATGACTGATATCATAGTTGATCAATCCGGTATGTATGACTTCAGCTTTTCTATCCTTAAAATCAAATCGCATTAATTTGTTCTCTTCCGCGCTCGATTCACCGGGCGCATTGACACTTGCTCCGGCCTGAACTGAACGCTGAAAAATCAAGGCTCCGTCATGCGCCACATTGAGGTTCCCATAATTTCCCTTTGAAATGGGTAAAGCAATTTTTCTAAGGAATAAATCTTCGAGATCAATTTGCAGTTTAACCTTCTCATCTCCATTATTTTCATCATTGTCCTCCTTATCAGACTCTTCTTCATTACCTTTTCGAAGTGCCAGCGGTGACTCCCCGTCTTTTTGCAAAACCAATGCATAAATTCCGGCACGATAGGGTCTTTCCTGACTGGTCATATCCAATGAAAACTGCCTCGGTCCTGTATTCGTAGAAGCAGCAAAATAAAGAAACTTACCATCACGACAAAAAGCAGGAGATGCTACATCCGCCATACTATTGCTTACAAGATGATTTTCTGCATTTTCAAAATCATACAACATCAAATCTCTGAAATAATTGGGCTGCATAAGGGTGTAAGCCAACCACTTTCCATCCTGAGATAGGGCGAGACTAAATCCACCTTGTCGATCGCTTTGATCAATGCTTATTACCTCACCACTATTGAGGTCAATGTAGTGAATAGCCTGTCTGTTGTCACTGAAAATGATTCGTCCATTATCGGCATCCCACAATCTCAATTGATAAAAGTCCGGGCCAAGCTCAAAGGATTGCTTTTCACCCAATCCATCCTGACCGATTATTTGCAATTCTTGACCTGTTAGCGATTCGACTATCCATGCGATTTCACCTCCTGCCGGAGACCAAATGGCGGTGTATTCCCTTACTCCATCTGACTTACTGAGATTTCTCGTGCTTCCATCATCAACCGGGATAGAAAATACTTCACCTCTTGCCGTTGCCAAAACCCTTTTTCCGTTAGGAGAAAGACTTACAGATTGAATATTTCCGCCAACAGTTTTCCATTCCGTTCTCAACTGTGGTAAATCAGGATTCAGATGGATGTTTATGGGTTGAATTTCTCCTGTATTGATGTCGAGTTCGTGCAACCTCCCTCCGGCAGCATAGACAATTTTATTCTCATGACCTGCTGCCCAAAGGATGTCCCAGTTTTGTTTATCCGTCAATTGGTCTATTTCAGCGGTTGCTGGATCAAATCGATGCATATTCAACCTTTTGTCGTGGCGATCGGAAATAAAATAAACCATTCCGGCCAACCAAAATGGCTGTATATCATTGATTCTTTCCCCGGGAATTTCAGTTATGCTGTTTTCAGCTTTATCAAAAATTTTTACTGATGGGCTTGTTCCTCCTCTGTAGCCCCTCCAACCTGCACTACCGCCATAAAGACCATTGTAGGCAGGACCAAAGTCAATATATGCCAATTGATTGCCATCCGCATTCCACTGACCTCGGAAAAACCGGGCTTCCATCTGTTTTAGGGGAGCTCCCCCTTCTTTATCGACATGATAAAGCTGACCGGATCGACCGTGATTGTTTTCTCGTGTAGAAAAAAATGCAACTTCGGATCCATCAGCACTCCAGCCGGTAACAATATCTGCACCCGGATGCCAGGTCAGCCGCTGAGGTTGTCCTCCATTAATAGAAATGACGTACACATCCGTATTCCCCTCGTAGTTTGCTGAAAAAGCGATATGTTGACCATCAGGGGATAAAAATGGATTATTTTCTTCAGCAGGGCTGCTCGTCAATCTAAGTGGATTGGAGCCATCTCTGTCCACCCGCCATAAGTCACCTGCATAAACAAAAACAATATGTTCGGCTGATACGGTTGGTTGACGCAATAGAGCGGTGCTATTGTCATCCTGTGCATCGAGCTGAGGATTAATAATCAGAACAAACAGGAAAATCAGGAAAGAAAATTGTTTTTTCATTGGTTAGTTTTTTTCTATATAAAAGTCAATCAGTATGATTGTGTTTGGCTTATCACTAAAAAGGAAAACGTTGCAAGAATACGATGTTTTTTTCAATTTTCAAATCATACATACTTCAATCAGCATGTTTTTTGAAGTACCTGATAAGACTATCTGTAAGGTTGACTAGACAATTTGTGAATTTCTGATTTTTTAACTATCCTAAATTCCACATTCAATAGATACTTCTTAAACTGAGTATATGACAAGAAATTGGAAGTTGAAAGAGGCTTTATTTCACGCGAAGGTGCAAAGAAGACGCAAAGTTGATTTTACCACGTAGGGCGTGGCAAAGGATGGTTTATTTGTTTAAAATTGTTTGAAAATCAACAACATAAATTTAGTTGGATACCAAAATTTAGCTATTTTGTAAAAGTGGCTAAATTACAGTCATTTGCCGTCAAAGTATTCTTGTTCTTTTAGTTTTGTTCTATAAAGTTTTAAATTTTTGTCATGTATATAGCTTCTTAAATGAAAAATCCTTAATCGGTGTTCGGTGTTCAATTTATAGTTCTTAATCATTTCAATACTTGTTTCCCTTTTTATTTTCTATATCTACGAAGCTTTTCCAAAAGATATCTCCCCGTATGAGAACTCTCCACCTCCATCAAATCCTCACATGTTCCCTGAAAGATCAATTCGCCGCCCTGATCGCCTCCTTCCGGTCCAAGATCAATAATCCAGTCTGCACTTTTGATCACTTCGAGATTGTGTTCAATAATTACTACTGTGTGTCCTCTGTCCATTAAATCTGAAATGGCTTTCAGAAATTTACCAATATCCTGAAAGTGCAGGCCGGTTGTAGGCTCGTCAAATATAAAAATCGTAGGGGATGTGGACCCACCGTATTGAAGGAAAAAAGCGAGTTTGACTCTTTGAGCTTCACCTCCTGAAAGGGTGCTGCTTGATTGCCCGAGTTTGATATAGCCAAGCCCAACATCATTTAACGGTTTGAGTTTTTTTACAATTGATTTTTCTTCTTTAAAAAATTCGAGTGCCTCTTCGATGGACAATTCAAGTATTTCATAAATGCTTTTATCCCTGTATTTTACTTGCAAGACATCGGGTTTAAAACGCTTCCCTTTACAATCTTCGCAAAGCAAAGTGACATCTGCAAGAAACTGCATTTCGACGGTGACAAAACCCTCACCCTGACAAGTTTCGCACCTGCCTCCTTTTACATTAAAGCTAAAGTGGCCCGCTTCGTAGCCGCGTATTTTAGATAATTGTTGACCAGCCATGAGTTTGCGGATTTCATCCCATGCTTTGACATAGGTAACGGGATTAGAGCGAGAAGATCTTCCGATGGGGTTTTGAGAAACCCATTCTACCTGCCTCAGCTTGTGTACATTGCCTTTGAGTGACGCCCATTTGTCTCCCTGATGCACATATTCGTCGCCCAGTTCTTTTTTCAATGCTGGAAAAAGTATATCGCGAACCAAAGTGGATTTACCTGAACCTGATACACCGGTGACTACTGTCAATTTACCCAGAGGTAGTTTTACATCAATTCCAATGATATTATTGTATCGCGCTCCGGTCAACTCTACAAATCCATTATCCCTTCTATTTTTTTCAGGCATCAGAACCACTCTGTTGCCTGTGAGATATTCAGCGGTAAGGCTACCTTTTGGGTTCTTGAGGAGTTCAGCTGCCGGACCATTATAACAAACCATACCTCCGTGAACACCTGCCTCGGGTCCTATTTCTACGAGGTGGTCGGCATTGAGCAAAATATCCTCTTCGTGCTCCACCACAATCACCGTATTGTGCAGATCGCGTAAGTCTTTAAGCACGGCGAGTAAATTACCTGTATCTCTTGGGTGTAACCCAATACTCGGTTCATCTAGTATGTAAAGCGATCGGGTAAGATTAGAGCTGAGCAGTCTTGTCAGATTGATTCGCTGTAGTTCTCCACCACTTAGGGAAGAAGACAGTCTCTCCAATGTCAGATAACCAAGACCAATACGTACCATAGTACCTAATCTTGTCCTGATTTCCAGTAAGAGTCGTGAAGCAATTTTTTCAGTGAATTCATCTGCTGTTTCTTCTGTAAATAAGGCGTATAATTCCCTAATTGGCAATTTCATTAACTCACCTATGTGTCTGTCATTATATCGCACATAAAAAGCTTCTTTTTTCAACCGCATACCCTTACAAACCGGGCATTTTGTCCGTCCCCGATATCTTGAAAGCAGCACTCTGTTTTGAATTTTGTACATTTTGGATTCCACCGCTGCGAAAAAGGCGTTAATTCCCTTAAACAAGGGTGTGCCTTCCCAAAGCAAGTCTTTTTCCCTATCAGTCAAATCGCGATAAGGAGCTGTAACCCTGAGCTTGTATTCATGGGCATGGTCAATGACCTTTTGCAGGTATCGGTCTGCTTTTTCTCCGGACCAACAGGCAACAGCCCCTTCATATACGGAAAGTCCCGGATTGGGAATAACTCTATTTTCATCTATTCCCAATACCTTACCGTAGCCCTCGCATTTAGGACAGGCACCATAGGCATTATTGAAGTTAAAAAGGTTGGGTGTGGGATCCATAAATATGATGCCGTCCTCTTCAAAACGGTTGTTGAATTCTTTCAGCTCTTTTCCTTGCTCAATAAAGCAAGATCCCCTTCCTTCAAGCAGGGCTGTCTGTACAGAGTCACTCATTCTATTTTTCAGATCTTCATCCTCCTTACGGATTACGAACCGATCGATTACAATCCGGATATTGGCTTTTTTATAATCAGCTACTGCTTTATTAAGGTCCTCATCATTATCCTCCAGTAAGTCCTGAAGGTAGTATTGCTTTTCATCCCATAAAATCCGTGTATATCCCTTTTGAATAAGTATAGACAGTTCATCAAAAAGTAATCGGTCACTTTCATAATTAATCGGACAGCTCAGGACAATTTTGCTTCCCTCAGCCAACCGAAGCAGATAATCCACCACATCAAAAACCTGATACCGCTTAACTTCTTTCCCAGATACCGGAGAAATGGTTTTCCCTACCCTGGCATATAAAAGTCGAAGAAAATCATAGATTTCGGTGGTTGATCCTACTGTTGAGCGCGCATTGCGATTGGCAGTTTTTTGTTCTACGGCAATGGCAGGGCTAATACCTTTAATGAATTCCACCTCCGGTTTTTTTATCCGCTCCAGAAATTGTCTTGCGTAGGAAGACAGGCTTTCAACATACCTCCTTTGTCCTTCTGCATAGAGGGTGTCCATTACGAGCGATGACTTTCCCGAACCGGATAATCCACAAACTACTACCAGTTTATTTTTAGGGATTTTCAGTTCTATATCTTTGAGGTTGTTGCTTTTTGCACCCTTAATGTGAATATATTCATGAGTGTCTGCTGGGGCAGAACTATTCTCAACCACTATTTTTTCTTCTTGCACCATTAAAAAAAATCAAACAGTAAAGTTACTAAAGTTGTAGAGATCTAAACAAAATTTCCTAGAAAAGGGTGTGAGGATCGATGCATTCTTTATTGTAGAAAAAAGGTTTTTATGAACTCTTTCCTTTCCTGACAATAGCTTCCACTTTGTCCCACATTTCAGGACTAAGTGCTTTAAAAAAACTGAATTGACCCGCTCCCTGAAGCCATTCACCACCGTCTAATACCACTTGTTCACCTGTCATATAGGCTGAATAATCTGAAATCAAATAGGAGGCCAGATTGGCTAGTTCTTCATGCTCACCAAAGCGTTCCAAGGGAATTTTATTTTTGGGATCAAAAAGATGCTGTAATTCATCCGGGAACAGTCGGCTCCACGCACCTTTGGTTGGGAATGGACCGGGTGCTATGGCATTAAGGCGAATACCGTATTTTGCCCACTCCACTGCGAGGGATTGCGTCATAGCCAAGACACCTGCCTTACCGCAGGCCGATGGCACAACAAAAGCTGAGCCTGTAAAGGTATAAGTGGTAGTAATACTGAGAACCGTTCCTTTGATTTTGTTTTCTATCCAGTATTTTCCGGTTGCCAGAGTAAAGTTGTAACTGCCCCTTAGGACTATATCCACCACAATATCAAATGCACGATGCGATAATCGCTCAGTTGGGCTAATGAAATTTCCCGCTGCATTGTTGACCAATACATTAACTTTTCCGAAATGCGCTACTGCAGTATTCAGACAGTTTTCGACCTCTTCATATTTTGTGACATTACATTGTATAGGCAGCGTCTTACCCGGATATTCTGCATTAAATTCATCTGCCGTTTTTTGAAGGACTTCCATTTTTCTGCTACAAATAGCGACAGCAGCCCCGAGGTTTAAAAACATTCTGGCCATGGATTTACCCAGACCCGTTCCACCACCGGTGATCAAAACCACTTTCTCATTCAATGTTCCATCCTTCAGCATGCTTTTCATAACTTCCTGTTTTTAATATTGTCCTGTTGAAATCATTACAAGAGTGCAGGCATTTAAAACTTCAATACCCTCATCCTTTAATTTTTCTGCTAATTCGAAATTCTCGGTTCCGGGATTAAAGATAACTCTTTTCGGTTGAACTGCCAATAAGTTGTTTTCCCATTCTTGGGTTTGCCAGCGAGGGCTTATGTAAATGCTGACCGTATGAATATCTTCATTATCTGGCCAGGTGGTTTTTATGGGTACGTCAGCAATGGCTCCATTCGTTCTGCCCATTGCATATACCTTCCTTTTATGGTTTCTCAGTCGATGTATTAACTGATTACTTATCCTGCCGGGATTGGTTGAAGCACCTATGACTAATGTTTTCAATTGTGATTATTTTCCATCTAAACAAGCGTTTTTTAAGGATGTTTTAATACTCAATCGATAAAACCTTTAACAGTACTAGATCAGGAGCCTTATTCAATTTCGGGAATTGCTATTTGAGATGATTTTTTCAAAATTAAATTATGGTGCCAAAATGAAAACATTTTCAAAAGTCAAAAACTTTACATATAAACTATTAACTCATGACTAAATCTTCAAGAGTTCGTAAAAAGAAGAGCACCCTTATTAAAGTAAACCGACATCTCTATCAATATAGCGTAATCTACTTTATAGTATTTTTCGTGTTTGTACTGATCGCCTTCTGGACTTCCTATTACGGCAGGCTAAGTGCTCCAATGGATTTTGAAGTGCATTTCCATGGGATTACCATGACATTGTGGAGCATCATGCTTATTGGGCAGGCCTTTTTTATTCGTTTTAAAAAACGAAAGTTACACCATTTTGCCGGGAAGTTATCCTACCTTCTGGTTCCACTTATTATCATTTCCGGTTTTAATATTGCACATTACACCATTCAAAATGTTCCCGTAGGTCATCCGGCACGCTATTATCAGGCGGCATTGATGTACAACTCAATTATTGC
The DNA here is from genome assembly GCA_007693915.1 of Saprospirales bacterium. Lineage (GTDB taxonomy): Bacteria > Bacteroidota > Bacteroidia > Chitinophagales > Saprospiraceae > PWJY01. The sequence continues at coordinate 9,847 of RECS01000182.1, forward strand.
TTTTGCTATAATTTACGGACTTGCCATTTACTTTAGGAAAAATCCCAAAATGCATGCACGATATATGATTTGCACTATCCTCCCGCTCATTACCCCTATTTCAGACAGAATCATTTACAAGTACATTCCTGCATTGGTCAGTTATGCACCGGCAGCCGATGGCATTCGCATGGTGCCGGCTCTCGGATTCCTTATCGGACAAATCATCCTCATTTCATTAATTATTTGGGACTGGAAGAAAAACAAACAGTTCAATGCTTTTTTCATTGTGTGGATACCACTGACAATTTATCATTTTTCTGTACTCAATTTTTACCGGTATCCATTTTGGCAAAAATTTACAGAGTGGTTGATGAGCCTTCCGCTGTCGTGAAAAACTGATCTATCGTTTTTACTTACCTCAAGATGGATATTTTTCTCGTGGTGATCTTGTTATCTATTTTTAAGCGATAAAAATAGGTTCCCAAGGGCAGCTCACTCCCGCTTAAAGAAATCGAATGTTTTCCTTTTGGCTTAAATTCGTGCAAAAGGTTTTTCACTTTTTTACCATCTATATCAAAAAGTTCCAGGCTGGTATGTCCACTCGAAGGAGCTTCCCAATAAATGATGGTTGAGGAGTGAAAAGGATTTGGATAGTTAAGGGTAAAAATCTCTGAAGGGACTTCTGAAACAGATGAAGGCGATTCAAGTGTGAAGTTGATTTCATTTACAAATGTGGCATTTCGGTACAAGCGGGCACTCCATTGGCCGGGCTTATAGACAATAGGTACGTTGATATAGCTCCAAAAATAAAAGTACCAAGAATCATTTGGCAACTCATAACTAAAAGTAAACCAAAGTGTTTCATCCGGATCAAACCAATCAATGGTGAGTTCATCTCCCTCCCATAATCCATAGAGAATGGCCCAATAGCTTATGGCTTCATCTTCAGAACTGAAATGATGGATCTTCGTAGGTTCCTCTCTAAGTGTATCCAGATCAGGGATAAAATTGGTTAAACCAGAAGTCCAAATACCAAAAGTAGTGTCGTAGGGCAGTGTATCTAACCAGAGCGAATTATCATTCCCACAGATTCCTTTAAATGGATCTACGACTTGCAATGAATCCCACCACAACTCAAAGTGTAAATGCGGATCAGAACTGTTACCACTACTACCCACTAGGGCAATTCTATCTCCTGCGCTAACAGTTTCTCCCACTTCAACTAAAATGCTATGTGCTGCTAAATGAGCGTAATAGGAATAATATCCATTAGGGTGTCTTATGGCGATGTAATTCCCAAAGCCTTTTGCAGGATCCGAAATTTTTTCGCGATCAAATAGCCCATCCAAAACGAAGGTAACTACTCCATCTGCTGCAGCCAAAACATAAACTCCTGAATCCATCGACTTAAAACTGCGAATCACAAAGTCTGTGCCTTGATGTCCGTCATAGGCTTTACTACCACACTGATGATCCAGGATATGGTTTCCTTTCCCCCAGTCTACATAATTTACTATGATAAAGTCCTCTCCATATTTCCCTTCAATAGGAGTATGCAAAAAAGCTTGGGTTGAGCCAAAATAAGGTATTAGTATCAATAATAAAAAGGTCAAATAACGACCCGATTTAACTGTCATTTTCTCTGCTTTAAACCAAATAATTAGCCGATAATCGCACAACTTTATGCAGTCCAATAAGCAATATAAATTTCTTTTCAAGCTTGTCTCCATTTATTGTATTTTACGCGTCAATCGAATCAGAAAAATACATTCGGAAGCATATTGAATAATTGCCCCAGAAATTCTTCAATGGTTTTTGATCGAAAATATTTGCTTGTAAATATAGGGACTACTATTGGAATTACAACTTAAGTGTATGAGATAAATTAATAAACTTAGTTCGATTATTCCAGCTTGCATAAGTGAGTCCTGTCCAGCTCGACTCACTTTTTGTAAAGGGTTAATTTAATGTCATCTAAGTAAATTTTGTCATATCCTGGGTTCCAAAAGTACCATTTTAAGGTGGAACCGGAATTGATATTATCCGGAAGAGTAAAAAGGCATTGATACCGAAACCATTCCCCTTTTTTCTGATATTTCAGATTTAAAGGAAACTCCCAATAATATACCAGACCTTCATTGTCGGAAATTGCGACTACATTCCTATGATTATTGGTGCAGGTTGGAGATAAGAGGTATCCCTCAAAAAGCAATTTATTGAAAGCATTTTGGCCGATAGCAATTTCTAAGGTGGGGCCAAATTCTGTTTTATCATCTATAAAAAATGAATTGGGCGCGGAATGAAATTTTACCGAGCTGATTTGATCAATATTACTCCATTCAGGGGAGGAGTTGGTTGTATCAAAATCCAATTCAACTATTCTATACGGCTCTACAATTCCCAGTATTTCTCTTAATTTCCTGTCGTAGTCAACTGGATTTAATTTAAAAACAGATATCTTTCCATTTCCGCCAATTCGCTCAATTTGACTTAGAATTTCAGGGTAGGGGAACACCACTTCTGATGGAATAAAAATATCCTGTATAACAATGTAGTCAAAGTCCTCCTGAAGTCCCTTTTCTATTTTTTCTCTACTTTTTATATGGACTGTATAACCTCTCCTTCCCATCAAAATTAATGGTGCATTTGTCGAATAGGCGTCAATAACCAAAATCTTTTCGTCTCGGGAAATATTTAACTCATCAAGAAATTTATCAGCATCGATAAAGTTTTTTCTGGTAACCTCTCCTCTGTCCCAAAGGGTTTCTGAATACTTGAGATTCTGTACGCTTTTCGATTCAATGACTCCACCTATCAATAAGCCCGTAAAAGTTAGGAGCCAAAATGCCTTTTTTATTTTTGAATTAAATGATATGCCTTTTACACCTAAAATTAAGAACAAGAAAATTGGCAGGTAGAAGGTATCCATAAAATAGTACTCATGAGCAACAAACTGCCTCGCCATTAGTATAAAATACAATGCTGCACCTGACATGCTAATCATGACATTAAGTAAGATTTGTTTTTCCACAAAGGTGAAATGCTTTTGTTTAATGATAGAAAAAGAAACAGAGGCGATTGCAAAAATTAGAAGAAAGTAATGATAAATTGAAAAGAGCTGAAAGGTCCACCGTTCTCTTACGAGTCTAAAGACATTTACCAGTTCTTCAATACTACGTGCCGGTAAAAGATAAGTTAAAAACTGAGTTCCGTAGGTATTATTGAGGTAGACTTTATAAAGATTGTATAAAATTATCGCTCCATAAGCCAGGGCAAAAGCGATGATATGGTTCCAGTTCACCCTTTTTTCCCTTACATAAACCCACAATTGTTGAAGGAATATAGCAAACAGGAAGATATTAAATGGGGTCCTTGTTAAGGCCGCTAAAGTCATCAATATAACGGAATAATAAAAGTGTCGGGATTGCCTTTCCTTTTTAAATTTGAAGTAGAAATAGTAAGCTATTATAGCTGTAGAAAAGCTGGTAGAAGAAGGAATAAAACCCGCTTGATAATAGGTTATTATGGGACAAGTAAAAACAAAGGTAACCAGTACTAAACTCTTTAAATTTGATCCGGTAATTTCATTAGTCAGACGAAACAAGAATAGATAGCCAATAAAGCTAAAAACCAAAGTATAGATTCTGAATACAATTGGCGAATCTATTCCGATTGTTTTCATTATTAATGCTACTAAAAATTCATGTATGGGCAAATCGACCCCGGTTATACCTTCAATAGTGGAAAGATTATAAGTTTGGGGTTTGAAAAAATTGAAACCCTCCTGTAAAAACATTAATGCAATTGCATATCTGTCAGATTGTGTCCATGCATGAATGTGAGATGGAAAGTAAGAAATAGTTTCTGAGTAGAAAAAAATGCTAAGACCAGTTAACACAATTGCAAGCAATATGTAAAAGCCGATAGTATTTAAATTTTTGAGCATTTCGGTTGTAGCATTTTAACAGAAATCCTGTAAATTTACTACCAATTATTGAGTCCACTCCCAAAACCCGTTTACCATATAAATGAGTGAAAGTTTCTGATTAT
>RECS01000002.1 GCA_007693915.1 Saprospirales bacterium
ACATAGAATAATAGCTATTTCATGATTATCCCTTGATAAACTCTCTATTTGTTTCAAAAAAAATTAACCACATAGGCACATAAGGGAACATAGAATAATAGCTATTTCATGATTATCCCTTGATAAACTATCTATGTGTTTCAAAAAAATTAACCACATAGGCACATAAGGGAACATAGAAAAAATAGTTATGTCATGATTATTGCTTGATAAACTCTCTATGTGTTTCAGGAATAATCAACCACATAGGCACATAGAGGACATAGAAAGAATAGTTATGACATACTTGTAGGGTAATAATTTCTCTATGTGTTTCAGGAAAACCTAAAACGCATAATCATTTCTCTCTATTAATAATTTTGCGATCAACTGTCTGTTTTCCTTGACATTGGGTGTGGGGTACTTTGAAAAACGCTGCAGTCCCAAGTTCATGATTTGCAACTCATCCCCGGCAGCGAAAGAAGCGAGCGCATCGGATGCATTTTTGGCAATACGCCCTTGAGCATCACTTAGAAAAGTGCTAAGAATAGCCATGGTCCAATCCTTGTTTTCGTCAGTGAGCTCCTTTTTTACACGCATAAAAAGAGACTCCGAGATGAAGACATCGGTGAGGATGTCTGCTACATTGGTCAGAATCATTTGTTCATTTCTCAGATCGAGTTTGCCATCCATTTGATATTTTACGGCAGCCCCGGCAGTTAGCAACAATATCTTCTTCATATTGGCAATGGATTGTTCTTCATGAGCCAATTCTCCCTGAGGACCACCGAAGGAAGGCATTTTTGTGAGTTCTTTCTGCACTTCCCAGGCAGGGCCGGTTAACTCAAGATCACCTCTCATCGCTTTTTTCAACAACATATTGACCATCAGAAGGCGGTTGATTTCATTGGTACCTTCGTATATGCGATTGATTCTGCTATCTCGATATATACCGGCAGGTTTATACTCTTCAGAGAAACCGTAACCACCATGAACCTGTACCAATTCATCTACTACATAATCGAGGACTTCAGATCCGTATACTTTTATAATCGCACATTCGATAGAATATTCTTCAGCAGACTCCTGCAATGAAGTTGCATAGTCCATACCCTCCTCAATTTGTTTGTAGCGCCTCTGCTGCATCAAGTGTGAAACCCGATAAACAGCCGATTCTAGCGCGTAGATTCTGATAGCTTGCTCTGCCAGTTTGTATTGAATGGCACCAAAAGACGAAATAGGTTTTCCAAATTGATTTCTTTCGTTGGCATATTTTACCGACATCCCTGCAGCAAACTTAGAACCGCCCATACACATGGCACCGAGTTTGAATCTACCAATATTGAGCACTGCAAAAGCAATGTGATGCCCTTTTCCAATCTGTCCTAAAACATTTTCCTTAGCTACCTTTACATTTTCCAAAAAGACCTGGCGTGTAGATGAGCCTTTTATTCCAAGCTTTTTCTCCTCCTCGCCCAATGTCAATCCATCTGCTTCTCTATCCACTATAAAGGCGGTAAAATGCTCTCCATCTATTTTAGCAAAAACAATAAAAACTCCTGCAAATCCCGCATTCGATATCCACATCTTTTGTCCATTGAGCAGGTAGTGTTGCCCGTCTTCAGATAAATCTGCTCTTGTTTTCGCCGCCAATGCATCCGACCCCGACCCGGGCTCAGTGAGGCAATAGGCTCCAATGAGGCTGCCATCACACATAGGCGGGAGGTATTTTGACTTTTGTTCCTCAGTTCCGTAATACAGTATGGGCAACATACCTATACCGGTATGTGCAGCAAAAGAAGTATCAAAAGAACCACCACCTTTGCCCAGTTCCTCAAGAATCAAAGTAGAGGTGTCACTATCCATCTCCATACCTCCATATTGCTCGGGTATGTGTGCTCCTAACAAACCAAGCTCTGCGCTCTTAAGTAGAAGATCGTGCTGGTTTTCAATCAAATTACCTGCGGGATGAACTTCCTTAAGCACAAAATCAAGACATGCTTTTTGGATTAACTTTTGTTCTTCATTGATATCAGAGGGAGTAAATATGGATTCCAAAGCAGGCGTTTCAATTACAAATTCACCCCCTTTGAGTACCTTGATGGGACTTTCACTTACTGTTGACATAGGAAAATATTTTTAGTTAAAAAAGCACAGAATAGTTAACTAGTTAAATAACGATTGCATTTATAGCATAGTTCTTTTTAGTGGGAGTAAAAAACAAAAAAACGGGAAGCACTGTCAAGCCCCTCCCGTTTTATTATTCCTCTTAGTCTGAAGATTAAGACTTCTTCAACAAATCTCTAATCTCAGCAAGCAACTCTTCTGAAGTAGGTCCTGCTGGTTCCGGGGGAGGGGCAGGAGCTTCCTCTTTTTTCTTCTGCATTCTGTTATAGCCTTTGATTACCATAAAGATGGCGAAGGCGATAATCAGAAAGTCAATAATTTTTTGAATGAACATACCATATCGGAGTTCTACAGCTTCAGTTTCTCCGGATGCTTCCTGCAAAGTGACAGCCAACTGGGTGAATTCAACACCACCCAATAGCATGCCTAATGGAGGCATGATGACATCGTTGACAAGTGAGCTGACAATAGCTCCGAAAGCGGCACCAATAACGACTGCAACAGCCAGGTCGAGTACATTGCCTTTCATGGCAAAGGCTTTAAATTCTTTCCACATAGTTGATTTTTTTAGAGGTTAAATAATATTTAATAGCCAAATGTATAAAAAATCCTCAGTTCGGAATGAAATTCATCAATTAAAAATAGAAATTTTAGTCAATTAGTCCAAAAATAAAAAGCGAATACCTCAAATTTGAAGTA